>JACQDQ010000421.1 GCA_016201015.1 Pseudomonadota bacterium
ACTGATCAGCGGCATTGCGGCAGAAGGTATGCGGCGCTCGCCCGCATGTCGTCGATCGGGCGGTAGTCGTGGGCCAGCGCTTCCATCGCGCGGCGCATTGTCGTCTCGTCCCACGGATGGCCATTGAGCGCTGCCTCGGCCGCCGGTGCGCGCTTCGGCGTCTCGGCCATGCCGCCATGGGCGATGCGCGCCTCGCCGACAATGCCGCCGCTGAGCGTGATGCGATAGGCCGAACAGACGGCCGAGATGTCCTGGTCGAAGCGCTTGGAGATCTTGTAAGCGGCGAAGCGCTGATCGCCGCGCGGCTTCGGCACCGCGACGCCGGTGACGAACTCGCCGGGCTGGAGTGCCGTCTTGCGGTAGCCCAGGAAGAAGTCTTCGAGGGGCATATGGCGCGTCTCTTTCCCGCGCCGGAGATGCAAGGTGGCGCCGAGCGCGATCAAGGCCGGCGGCGTGTCGCCGATCGGCGAGGCGTTGGCGATGTTGCCGCCGATGGTGCCGCAATTGCGCACCTGCGCCGCGCCGAGCCGGCGCACCAGCTCGGCGAAATCGCGATGCAGATCGGCGAACGCGGGCAGGGCGTCGGTGTAGGTGGCGGCGGCGCCAATCCACCACCCGTTGCCGTGCTCCTGGACCGCCTTCAGCTCCTCGACATCTCCGATGTAGACGATCTTCGCAAGCTCGCGGTGTTGCTTGGTGACCCACAGCCCGACATCGGTGGCTCCGGCGACGATCGTCGCATCGGGATGGGTTTCGAGGATATCGGCCAGCACATGTTCGCGCACCGGCGCGAAGTAGCGCTTGCCCGCGGCGGCCAGCTTCAGCGTCGTGCGTCGTGTCGCCAAATGTTTCGCAGCGGCGGCGAACAGCACCGTATCGCGCTCGGTCGGCTGCGCGCCGGCGAGCGCCTTCACTCCCGCATCGACGATCGGCCGGTAACCGGTGCAGCGGCAGAGATTGCCGGCGATCATATCGCTGACGGCGTCGCGGTCCGGCGCGGCGGCAATGGGGATTTGATCCATCGCATAGGCGAGGCCGATGACATTGCTGGGCGAGGGGGTATCGGCGCTCTCGGCGATCCGGTCGGCGGCCTCCCGAAGCGTCCGTGCCGACGCGGCGGCATTCTGATGCGCCGCATAAAGCGCCATGACGAAGCCCGGCGTGCAGAAGCCGCATTGCGAGCCATGCGCTTCGACCATCGCCTGCTGCACCGGATGCAGCGCGCCGGTCTCGGGATCGGCCAAATCCTCGACGGTGAGGAGCTGCCTGCCGTCGAGCGTCGGCAGGAGCTGGATGCAGGAATTGACCGCGCGATAGCGCAGGCCGCCTCCCGTGCACTCGCCGACGACGACGGTGCAGGCACCGCAATCGCCCTCCGCGCAGCCCTCCTTGGTGCCGCGCCGGCGCTCGATGCGGCGCAGATATTCGAGCACCGTCATCGTCGGATCGGCGTCGGCGATCTCGCGAGGCTCGGTGCCGAGCAGGAAGCGGATGCGGTCGGTCATGGCCAGGGTCCTTCCGCCACGCCTAATTTCGACACGTCATCGCCGCCGGATCAATAGCGGATGCGGGAGGGATTGACATGCCACTCGGCAAACACCGCGCGGGCGGCCGCGCTCGGCCGGTGCTCGCAGCGCAGGCCGTTGGGACGCGGCCACAGCTTGACGTTCTGCCAGAACGCCGCGTCGTCGAAGCCTATCGCCGCGGCGTCGGCCTGGGTGTTGGCATAGACCAGCCGGTCGAGCCGCGCCCAGAGAATCGCGCCGAGGCACATCGGACAGGGCTCGCAGGACGAATAGAGCGTCGCGCCGGCCAGGTCGAAACGGCTAAGTTGCCGGCACGCCTCGCGGATCGCCACGATCTCGGCATGGGCGGTCGGATCGTTGGTCGAGGCGACGCGATTGGCGCCGCTGCCGACCACCGCGCCGTCCTTGACGACGACCGCGCCGAACGGACCGCCGCCGTTGCCCGCCGCCTCGCGGCTGAGGGCGATCGCCCGGTCGAGGAAATCCTGATCGCGGTTGCCGTTTCTAGCCTGATTCATTGGGTTAGTGCTGCCTCTGGCCAATTGATGCGGCGGCCCGCGCGGCACAGGGAACGGCCTGCCGCCGCGTGCAATGATAGCAGCATAGCCGCGCTCTGCGGTGTTATCGCGGTCGATGGATCGGTGACATTGCACCGCAGCGAGGCCGCCGCGATCGTGCGACGGCCGCGGCGGAAGCGTTTAGCCCGTCGGCGAGGCGGCGGATTGCGGCGCGCGGCGCTGCACGACCTGGCCGGCGAGAATGAGCGCCGCGACGATCGCCGCGTAGACCAGGCCCTGCACGTGGCTCGGACGCTCCATATAGCCGATCAGCGTGTGCAACAACGTGCCGACGGCGCCGGCCTCGGGCAGCCATGCGGCCGTATCCCACAGCGTGGTCGACCCTTGCGTCACCAGCCCGGCCTGCGCCAGGAAGCCGACCGCCTGGGCGCCGAGCCCGGCGGCCAGCAGGATGATCAGCAGGTTGGTCGCGGTCCAAAAATAGCTCATCGGGATGCGCACCAGGCCGGCATAGAGCAGCCCACCGGCGACCATCCCGGCGCCGAGGCCGACGGCGCCGCCGGCCAGCGTCGAAGCGGCGTCGCCGGAGGAGCCGGCGATGATGCCGCCGAGAAACAGCACGACCTCCGAGCCTTCGCGCAGCACCGCCACGGCAATCGCGATCAACACGGCCCACAGCGTCGCCTCGCCGCCGTGGACCTTGTCGCCCAGTGCCCTGGCCTTGGTCGCCAGCTCGCGCCCGTGCCGCGCCATCCACACCGTGTGCCAGCCCAGCATGACGACGGCCGTCGACAGGACGGCGGCGTTGAACACTTCCTGGCCCGAGCCCTCGAATGCCATGAACAGCGTGTCGGCGAAGACCGCGACGACGCAGGCGCCGGCAACGCCGAGCAGCACGCCGCCGCCGCCGAAGGTCAGACGGCGCGGAATGCCGCGCAGCGCCGCCATCAGAATGCCGATGATCAGGCTCGCTTCGAGCACTTCGCGAAAGACGATGACGGCGCTGCCCAGCATGGCTCTTACTCCGCGATCAATACGCCCCTGGCGGTCTTCGAATTGTATTCGCCTTCGAACGGATAGCGCCCGGCCTTGAGCGGCGCCACCTTTACCGTCGCGCTGCGGTTGCCGCTAATCACCTTCTCCACCTTCAGCGCCTTGCTTTCGAACTCCTCCGGCTTGTCGTCCTGATTGTCGACCGTGATCTCGATCGGCTGGCCGGCAGGCACGCGCAGCTCGTCTGGCGTGAAACGATGGTCCTTCAGCGTCAGCTTGACGCGAACCGGGTCATCGGCCAAGGCCCGCCGCACCATGCCAATGCCGAGCGTTGCCACGGCTACGGTCATCATGAAAACGCGACGCGTCGAACTCATCCTTCGTCATCCTTCTTGATCGTGGTAGCGCTCGATTCCGTCAAGCGCGCGCTGCGGCTTGAGCGGCCGTTCGGTGGCATTCCAGGTCGCGGCGCCGACGACCAGGAACCAGATGCACAGCGAAGCCACCGCGGCGGCCTGACTCGAGCGGCGGCCGCTGAGCTTCCACGGTCCGTAATGCAGCGTCGTTGCATTGACGATGCCCACGCCGATCAGCAGCAGCTTGGGCAGGAACATCGTATGGCTGCCGGTCTGGATGGGGTCGAACAGGAAGAGCACGCAGCCGCTGAGCAATACGATCGCAAACGCCAATCGGATGCAGCCGAGCATCGGCCGCATCAGCGATGCGACATCGATGCCGCGGAAGAAACCGATCAGCCGCAGGTCCAAGAAGACGATCAGTCCGAAGAACAATCCCGTTCCCGCCAGGTGCAGGAATTTGATGAGGGGATAAAAGGCCTGCAGCCGATACGCCGCCAGACGCAGGCTGCTGGTCGCCACCGCGACCAGCCACTCGGTCGGCACGTAGAGCCCAAACGGATAGTACACGCCCTGCGTCATCTCGGTCCCATGCGGCGGCTTGCGGGATCATTCCAAATCCTAGCACCAGGCGCGGCCAATTGCGAGTGATTATTATTCTTATTGACTCCTTGAGAATGCGCATTATTCTCACCTGCTCCGATCCGTCAAGGAGCACGTCGATGGGCATCCGCGATTGGCTGACCAACTCGCTCGGCGCTGCAATCGTCGCCGGCGTGGCGGCGCTGCCGGCACAGGCGGCCGTGCCGGTGGTTCCCCATCCGCAGGGGAACGCCGCGATCGCCCGCGTCGCGTTGACCAAGGAAGACGATGCGCTGGACTACATCTTCAAGCTCGGCTTGCTGGAAGGGCATCTGATGGTCGGCAAGGAGCTGCTTGACGCCAAGCGCGCCAAGCTCGCGCTGCCCCATTTCGGTCATCCGGTCCGCGAGCTTTACGACGATCTCCGGCCGGTACTCACCGCCGAGAAGATCGCGCCGTTCGACGTCGAGCTGATCGCCCTCGAAGCCGCGGTGACGAAGGACCCCAATTCCGCCGATACGGCCGCGCGCTTCGGCCAGGTCATGGCCCGCGTCGAGGACGCGCGCAAGATCGTGCCCGAAGCGCTGCGCGCGCATGTCCCCTTCGTCGTCAAGCTTTGTGCCAACACGATCGAGGCCGCGGCGGGCGAGTACGGCGAGGCCATCGAACGCGGCAAGATCGAGAATCTCGTCGAATATCACGACAGCCGCGGCTTCATCGCCTACGCCCGCAAGGAGGCGCAGCACCTGGCGCAGATCGCCGGCGACAGCGCCGTCGTCCGCTCGCTGCAGACGATCCTCGCCAAGGCCAACGATATTGTCGGCAGCCTGATACCGCCGGCCAAGCCGCGGCGCTCGGTCTCCGATTATCGCGCCATCGCCGAGGAAGCGCACAAGTTAATGCCGTGAGCGGCGCGTTCACACCACCAGCACATTTTATCGGGGGCATTGCGTCATCATGCGTTGTTTTATTTCGTTGGCCGCCGCGGTCGGGGCAGTGGCGGCGACGACGGCGGCCGCCCGGGACGCGCCGAGCCAGTTTGTCTTCGGCGGCGACTTCGACACCAAGTTTCAGGTGAATTCGTCTCGCCCCGAAGGGGGAAGGCGCACGGAAAATCTCTGGAACGAGACGAATCTGGCCGGCTACATCAATGTCGGCGAGCATCTGTCGTTCAACGGCGCGGCCAAGTACGAGCGCCACAAATTCAACAACGCCGACAATTTCTTCATCGACCACGACGCATTTCTGGAAGACCACGGGCTGACATTGCGTCAGCTCTATTCGACCGTGTCGTTTCATCCGGTTTCGATCTATGGCGGCAAGATTCATCCGAAGTTCGGCTCCGGCTTCGAGGAAACGCCGGGAATATTCCAACCCTTCTCCACCGACTACGAGCAGGACGAGCGGTTGGGCTTCGGCGCCGCCGTGGAACTGCCCGAGATGTTCGGCCGGTCGGCCTTCTCGGCGGAGGTGTTCAAGCTCGACACGACATTCCTGTCGGAAGCGGCGTTCTCGCGGCTGGCGCTGGACGATCCGCAGGCCAACCGCGTCAAACGCCTGCGCCGCTCGCTCGGCGGCGCGTCCAACACCAACAACCTCGACTCCTACACGCTGGCCCTGCGCGGCAAGGACATTGCCGATATCGACGGTCTCAAATACCAAGTTTCCTATACCAGCGAAGGAGTCGGTCAGCCGGGCGAGAGCCGCGAGAGCGGCGTGTCGTTCGGCGGCTCCTACGAGATCAAGCTGTCGCCACGCCTCGGACTCACGCCCTATGTCGAATACGCGGCGTTTCGCAACCTGGGCGGCGCAGCGGATCAACGCGACCGCTATTTGACCGCCGCGGCGGCGCTCACGTGGTCGAAATGGACGCTGGCGCCCGCCGTTATCCCGCACCGCATCACGACGCCGGATGGAACGACGCGCGACCTGCAATATTCGATATCGCTCATCCGCGATTTGGAGATCATCGACGGCCTCTCCGCCGGCATCGGCTTCAATCACGTCCGCGTCGCCGACCGCGACAGCGACACGATCGGCGTCATGGTCAGTTACGCGCGCAGCTTCTGACCGCCCGGAGGTTCCATGCCCAGGAATTGCGCGGGCCATGGCACACGTATTTGAGCTAGTGCCGTTTGCCGATAGAGGCACATGCTTCGCGACGGCCGTCTGGCCCTGAGCCGGGCGGTGTCCCGGTTTGAATTTCGCCGCCATCCAGTCCTATATAGGGGGTGGCGAACGACGGGAAGCGATCATGGCCGTCAATAAAGGATCAGCGAGCTGCGCGTGCGCATCGCAGGCGGGGCCCGTTTGTACGCTTGGCCCGGCAGAATTCCGGCAGCAGCTCGCTCATATTCGTGATTTGACTGGCCGCGCACTGCGGGCGCGGAATCGAAACGGGCTGCAGCTCAGGCTCGGCTACGACGCCGGTGCCGCTGCCGAGGTGCGCGAGCTGGTCGATATGGAACGCGTATGCTGCAACTTCCTCGACTTCCAACTCGAGGAACAAGGCGACATCTTGCTTCTGACGGTCACCGCTCCGGCCGCCGCCAAGGCTTCGGTCGAGGAAATCTTCTCAGAGTTCGCCGGCTAGACGTCGACGCCAGCGGCGAAGGGCGATCCCCGCCCATATCGCTTCTACGAGACCAAACGGCCACGCGCCTTGCAGGAAGCCATAGACGGAACCTAGGGCACACGCGACGGCGAACGCGAAGACATACCAGGCGCTTCGGTCTTCAAGCGCATAGCACACCAGCATCATCGTGACGGCAACGAGGCCAAAGGTGGTGAGGAGATCCATGTCCGTTTGTAAGAAAATACCGGCTTCTTGTAGAGCCGTATTTTTCGGGTACGGGTTTCAAGCGGAGGCACGCCCCCGCTATTGCCGAACGAGCCAGGCTCCGCGCAGCATGTTACAGTCGCGCCCCGTTTTTGGTCCGAACCGCCACGATGCGTTCGATGCAGGGGAGGCGAAGAATGCTGCGCACGACCATTGCCGGAAGCCTGCCGAAACCGGCCTGGCTCGCCGAGCCGAAGAAGCTGTGGGCGCCGTGGCGGCTTGACGGCGAGATGCTTGCCGCCGGCAAGCGCGATGCGGTGCTCGCCACGGTGAAGCGGCAGGAGGCGATCGGCATCGACATCGTCACCGATGGCGAGCAGTCGCGACATCATTTCGTCCACGGCTTCCTGGTCGGCATCGACGGCGTCGATTTCGCGAAGAAGCAGGTCATCGGCATTCGCGCCGACCGCTACAAGGCCGAGGCGCCGACGGTGACCGGCCCGATCCGCCGCGTGCGATCCGTGCATGGGGCGGAAATCCGCTTCCTTCGCGCCCACGCCGCCAAGCCGGTCAAGTTCACCCTGCCCGGGCCGATGACGATCGTCGATACGCTGGCCGACGCCCACTACCGCAGCCGCGAGAAGCTGGCCATGGCCTTCGCCGAGGCGTTGAACGAGGAGGCGCTCGACCTTGCCGCCGGCGGCGCCGACGTTATCCAATTCGACGAGCCGGCCTTCAACGTCTATCCCGAAGAAGTGCGCGACTGGGGCATCGCCGCGCTTGAACGCGCCGCGCGCGGGGTCCCATGCGCGACTGCGGTGCATATCTGCTACGGCTACGGCATTCCGGCCAATGTCGCCTGGAAACAAACGCTGGGCCGCGAGTGGCGCCAGTACGAGGACGTATTCCCGCTGCTGGCCAGGAGCGCGATCCGCCAGGTGTCGCTCGAATGCGCGAATTCCCGCGTGCCGCTCGAGCTCATGGGGCTCTTGGCGGGCAAGGACGTGTTGGTCGGTGCGATCGACGTCGCCAGCGATGCAGTTGAATCGGCCGATCAAGTGGCGGCAACGATCCGCGCCGCGATGAAGCACGTGCCGCCGGCGCGGCTCTACCCCTGCACCAATTGCGGCATGGCACCGCTCGACGCCGAGCTGGCTTGGGCCAAGCTCAAGGCCCTCGTCGCCGGGGCGACGCTGGTGCGCAAGGAGTTGGGCGCGGCGTAGTCCCAGGGGACAGCAGCGATGGCGGAGACGGCCAGCCGGTCGGAGGCGGTGGCGATCTCGCCGCGCGCGGCGCAGGCGATTCCGCGTGGCGTCTGGGCGCTCGGCTGCGTCAGCCTGTGCATGGACGTGTCGACGGAGATGACCCATGCGCTGCTGCCGGTGTTCATGGTCACCGTGCTGGGGGCGAGCCCGCTCGCCGTCGGGCTGATCGAGGGCATCGCCGAGGCGGTGGCGTCGGTGACCAAGGGCGCGGCGGGCGTACTGAGCGATCGCGTCGGGCGCCGCAAGATCTTCGTCTTGTGGGGCTACGGCTTGTCGGCATTGACCAAGCCGCTGTTTCCGCTCGCCGCCTCGATCGATTGGATCTTCGCGGCGCGCGCCATCGACCGCATCGGCAAGGGCCTGCGCCTGGCGCCACGCGATGCGATGGTCAGCGGCCTCGCCCCGCCGCATCTGCGCGGCGCTTCCTTCGGCCTGCGCCAGACGCTCGACAATGTCGGTGCCGTGCTCGGCCCACTGCTCGCCGTGGCGATCATGTTCATGACCGCCGACAGCTTTCGCGCGGTGTTCACGATCGCCATCGTCCCGGCCATCGTCGCCGTCGTCGTTCTGGTGTTTGCGGTCCGCGAGGTGCCGCCCGTGCAGGCGCCCGCCGGGCCAAGCGCCAAGCCCCGGCTCGCCGATCTTGGCGGCTTGGGCGCCGCGTTCTGGGCCGTCGTCGCGCTCGCGGCGCTGATGACGGTGGCGCGCACGACCAAGGCGTTCCTGGTGCTGCGCGCCGACAGCGCGTGGTTGGGGGCAACACTGGTTCCCCTGGTCATGGTTACGATGAATGCCGTCTACGCCGTATCGGCTTACCCCTTCGGACGCCTCGCCGATCGTGCCGACCGCCGCATACTTGTCGCCGCCGGTTTCGCCTTGCTCGTCGCCACCGATCTCGTGCTCGCCGCGGCGGATGGGCCGGCGCTGGTGCTCGCCGGCGTCGCGCTGTGGGCATTGCATATGGGCCTGACGCAGGGCCTGGTCGCCG
>JACQDQ010000429.1 GCA_016201015.1 Pseudomonadota bacterium
CCTGGCCACGGCGCAGGTCGAGCAGAAGAGCTTCGACGATGCGTTGGCGAGCTTCCGGCAAGCCGCGGCGCTGGCCCCGGATAACGCCGCCGTTCATTCCGATTTCGGCGCCGCCCTTTTCGAGCGCAGCCAAATCGACGAGGCGGAATTTCACTGCCGGCGGGCGATCGAGCTCAGTCCCGGCCTTGCCTCGGCGCATAGCAATCTCGGCAATGTCCTGCAGGTCAAGGGCGCGCTTGACGACGCCATCGCCAGCTATCGCCAGGCGGTCGCGCTCGACCCGATGCACGCCGAGGCGCATAACGGCATCGGCTTCGTCCTGCTAACTCAAGGCCAAACGGACCAGGCCCTGGCGGTACTGAGCAACGCTCTCGCCATCAAGCCGGGTTACGCGAGCGCGCTGTTCACCCAGGCCTTGGCCTTCATCGCGGCCGGCCAGCTCGCCAATGGCTGGGCGCTCTACGAGCACGGCTGGGAGATCAAGAGCGGTCGTGGCAAGCGTCGGCCATTCGCGCAGCCTTTATGGGACGGCGGCGATCTCGGCGATCGCACGCTTCTGCTGTGGGGCGAACAGGGGATCGGCGACGAGGTTCTCTATGCAGGCTGTCTGAGTGAAACATTCACACGCGCGCCACGCTGCGTCGTCGAATGCGAACCGCGCCTGGTGCCTCTTTTCGCGCGATCCTTCCCGCAGATCGAGGTCATTGCGCGCAGCGACCCGCCGCATCCGCGAGCCGGCGGCGCCGACATCGCGGCGCAGCTTGCAATGGGCAGCCAGCCCCGCTTCTTCCGCCCGAACTTCGAGTCCTTTCCAAAACACCAGGGCTATCTGCGGCCCGACGCGGCGCGCACGGCGGCGCTGAAGGCCCGTCATCGCGCCGCCGGCCCCGGCCCCATCATTGGAATTTCGTGGCGCACCGGCCGCAAGGACATCGGGCGATGGCGGTCGCTGTCGTTGCTCGATTGGGAACCGATCCTGACGATGCCAAACGTCGTATTCGTCAATCTGCAATACGGCGACTGCGCGGCCGACCTCGCCGCCGTCAGGGACAAGTTGGGCGTTACCGTCCATCACGATGCCGACGTCGATCCGCTCAAGGATCTCGACAGCTTCGCCGCGCAGGTCGCCGGCATGGACCTTGTGGTGTCGATCGACAATTCGACGATTCACTTCGCCGGGGCGCTCAACGTGCCGGTGTGGACGCTGCTGCCGGTCGGGTTCGGCCTCACCTGGTATTGGTTCCGCAAGCGCGAGGACACGCCGTGGTACCCGTCGATGCGCCTATTCCGCCAGCGCGAGGCTTCCGATTGGTCGGATGTGATCGGCCGCATCGTCGCCGATCTTAAATCCTTTTGCAGCACATGACCGGCCGCACTACCGATCCCCCGAAAGCCGACCCTGGATCCGGCCCGACATCGGTCGAGGAAACCTTCCATGCCGCCGTCCGGCACCTTCAACTGGGCAGCCTGCAGGAAGCCGAAAACCTGTGCCGCCGGATCCTGGCCCTGCAGCCGCGACACGCCGACACGCTGCACTTGCTTGGATTCGTCGTCGGGTCACGCGGCGATCCGTCCGAAGGCGCGCGACTCATCCGCGAGTCGATTGCGATAAACCCGCAGAATGCCGACGCTCTTTGCAATCTCGGCAACGTACTTCTGGCCGGCGGACAGACCGACGAGGCGATCGCCGCCTACCGGCGCGCCTTGGCGCTGCGGCCCGACAATCCCACCGCGCTCAACAATCTCGGCCACGCTCTCGATGAGCAGGGCAAGCGCGATCAAGCGATCGCCTGTTATCGCCGCGCGCTCGAAGTGTCGCCGGAAGATACGGAGGTGCTGAGCAATCTCGGCCTCGCCCTGCAGGCTCAGGGCAAGCTCGCCGAGGCGATCGTCTGCCACGAGCGCGCCAGCGCGAAAAATGCCGGCAACGCCGAGATACAAAACAATCTCGGCACGGCGCTCAAGGAGGCTGGCAAGCTCGCCAGGGCACTCGCCGCGTTCCGCCGCGCCGTTACGCTCAAGCCCGACTATCCCGAGGCATGCGGCAACCTCGCCAATTCTCTGCGCGAGGTCCAGCGTCACGAGGAAGCGCTGAAATGGGCCGAGAAAGCGGTGGCGCTGAGACCCGACTACGCCAACGGCCACAACATTCTTGGCCGCGTGCTGCACGATCTCGGCCGGTTCGAGGCGGCGATCGCGGCATTCGAGCGCGCGGTCGCGCTGAAGCCCGATTTCGCCGTCGCCTGCAACAATCTGGGCAATGCGCTGCAAGACATGGGGCGGCTCGAGGAGGCTGTCGAGCGGCATCGCCGCGCCATCGCGCTGATGCCGAACTACGCCGAAGCGTACAACAATCTCGGCATCGGACTGCAGAATCTCGGCCGGCTCGACGCGGCGGCAGCCGCCTTCCAATGCGCGGTCGACATCAACGGCGACTACGCCGAGGCGCGCTGGAACCGGGCCTTCGCCCTGCTGCTGAACGGCCGCCTCGCCGAGGGCTGGCAGGACTACGAATGTCGCTGGCGGTCCAGGGACAAGCCGGCGCATCGGCGCGAATTCGGCAGGCCGGAATGGGCGGGCCAGCCGCTCGGCGACCGGACGCTGCTGCTCTGGGGCGAGCAAGGCGTCGGCGACCAAGTGCTCTATGCCGGCCTGCTGCCGGCCGCCCGCCAGCGCGCCCGGCGCTGCGTCGTGGAATGCGAGCCGCGCCTCGTGCCGCTGTTGTCCCGATCGTTTTCCGATATGGAGGCGGTGCCCCGCAGCGATCCGCCGCACGCCCGCACAGGCGGCGGCGATATCGCCGCACAGCTCGCGATCGGCAGCCTGCCGCGCCTGCTGCTGCCAACCTTCGACGCCGTGCCGAAGCATCGCGGCTATCTCACGGCGGATGCCGCGCGCTCCGCCGCGCAGCGCGCCAAGTATCGCGCCTTGGGCCACGGGCCGATCGTCGGCATTTCCTGGCGCAGCAACCGCAAGGATCTCGCCCGCTGGAAGTCGTCGTCGCTGCTCGACTGGGCGCCGGCTCTCACGGTTCCCGGCATCGTTTTCGTCAATCTGCAATATGGCGACTGCGCCGCCGATCTTGCCGCCGTTAGGGAAAAGCTCGGAATCAGCATCTACAACGACGCCGAGATCGACTCGCTCAAGGACCTCGACGGCTTCGCCGCGCAAGTCGCCGCCACGGACCTGGTGATATCGGTCAGCAACACCACGGTGCATTTCGCCGGGGCGCTCAACGTGCCGGTGTGGACGCTGCTGTCGGCGGGGCTCGGGCTCCTGTGGTATTGGTTTCGCGACCGCGAGGACAGTCCGTGGTATCCATCGATGCGCCTGTTCCGCCAATCACGCCTCGGCGAGTGGGATGCCGTCATCGCTCGGGTCGCGTCTGAGCTGGGGGCGTTCAAGTCGACTTGGATCGGCGGCGACCATCACAGCCCGCGATGAACGCGCCACAGCCACGAGTTGATTTCAAGCAACGTCTCGCCGAGGCCCTGCGCCAGCACCAGGCCGGACGCAACAGCGAAGCGGAGGCGCTGTGTCGCGAGGTCCTGGCGGCAGATCGCGAAAACCCCTTTGCCCTGCATTTGCTCGGGCTGATTGCCGCGCAGGCCGGCAAAATCGACCACGCAATCGTCCTGCTGCGCCAGGCTGTGAGGAGCAAGCCGGACTACGCCGAGGCGCACCACAATCTCGGCCGCTTTCTCCAGGATCACGGCCGCTCCGACGAAGCGGTCGTGAGCTATCGCCGCGCCATCTGGCTGCGGCCAGACTACGCCAAGGCGTACGCCAATCTGGGCTCCGCCTTGCGCGCGTCGAAGCAATTGGCCGAAGCCGAGGCGACATACCGCCAGCTCTTGAAAATCTGGCCGATGGACAGCGCCGCCCATAACAACCTCGGCGTTATCTTGCGCGAATTGGAGCGGCACGACGAGGCGATGTCCGCATATAAGCGTGCAACCCAGCTCCAGTCGACCAACGCCGAGGCGCACAATAATCTTGGTACTGCCCTCCAGCACGGGGGAATGAGCGCGGAGGGCGAGGCATGTTTCCGGCGCGCGATCGCCTTACGACCCAATTTCGCGGCCGCACACGACAATTTGGGGATAGCGTTGCGCGCCCAAGGCCGCTGGGAAGAGGGAATCGCCGCGCACCGCCAGGCGCTGGCCATCGATCCAAATTATGCCGACGCCAGATACAATCTCGGCGTCGCCAGCCTGGCCCATGGCGACCTCGCCACGGGATGGCAGTACTACGAGGCCGGTTGGGGCGTGGAGGGCGGCCGCGGAACTCGTCGGCCGTTTCCGCATGAGCGGTGGAGCGGCGTCGAGTTGCCGCAGCGTGCGCTGCTGCTGTGGGGCGAGCAGGGTGTCGGCGATCACATTCTCTATGCGGGCATGCTGGGGGAAGCACGCAATCGAGTCGGCACCTGCATCGTGGAGACCGAACCGCGCCTGGTTCCGCTCTTCGCGCGCTCGTTTCCGAATGTCGAGGTCATTCCGGCAATCGATCCACCCCATCCCAAGACCCTGGATGCCGACATTGCCGCGCAGCTTCCGCTCGGCAGCCTGCCCGGCTATTTCCGCCCGTCTTTCGATCAGTTCCCGCGTCACGGCGGCTACCTGACCGCGGAACCAGAGCGAACCGCGGCGCTCAAGGGCCGCTACCGGGCGCTCGGACCAGGGCCTGTCGTCGGCGTCTCGTGGCGCAGCAACCGCAAAGGATTCGTACGCTGGAAGTCGTCGTCGTTGCTCGACTGGGCGCCGATTCTTACGGTTCCCGGCATCGTGTTCGTCAATTTGCAATACGGCGACTGCGCCGCCGACCTCGCGGCGGTAAAGGAAAAACTGGGCGTCGCCGTGCACCACGGTGCCGAGATCGATTCGCTCAAGGACCTCGACGGCTTCGCCGCGCAGGTCGCCGCCATGGATCTAGTGATCTCGGTCAGCAACACGGCGGTACATTTCGCCGGAGCGCTCAATGTTCCGGTTTGGACCATGCTTCCGGCGGGGCTCGGGCTCCTGTGGTATTGGTTCGCGGACC
>JACQDQ010000430.1 GCA_016201015.1 Pseudomonadota bacterium
GCGGCACGGCGAGGATGGCTCCCCGGAAGATCTCGGCCATCTGCGCGCTGGTGCTGCATGCAAGCGCGCCGGCCACCACGGTGAACGCATCGAAGCTGATGCCGGCGACCACGGGAAGCGCGTAGTAGGCCCACACGATATGCACGAGCGGCGGCGTGGTACGAAAGAATTCGATCCAGGCGAGCGCAAGCTGCGAGACCGCCGATAGCTTGACGATGCGCACGACTGCGATCGGCAGCGCGACGAGGGTGCCGGCGACGAACGCCACGGCTGTGAGGCCGAGGGT
The DNA here is from genome assembly GCA_016201015.1 of Pseudomonadota bacterium. Lineage (GTDB taxonomy): Bacteria > Pseudomonadota > Alphaproteobacteria > CACIAM-22H2 > CACIAM-22H2 > JACQDQ01. The sequence goes on from JACQDQ010000430.1 coordinate 287, forward strand.
TAGCGGCACGCCCAGAAGCAAGACCGGGAAGTCGCCGATGACGGCGTCAAAGCGAAACATGGCCCCGCCCGTCCCTTTCGCCCTCCGCTTACGCCCGCCTTCGCTGGCTTCGCCGTGACGCGGTCATCACGGCGCGGCTGCGCGCCTCGATCGCCTGCAATGCGATCGGACCGATCTCGAAGTGGTCCTGAATCGCGCGCTCGGCCGCGCGAACGTCGTGCGCCGCCACAGCGCGATAGATCGCCTCGTGTGCGGCCCAGGTGCGCCGGCACGTCTCACGCGTGAAGTGGTGCGCGGTATCGGCGAAGCGCACGTCGAGCAGCGTGGCGACCAGATCCTCGAGAACCTTGTTTTGCCCGGCCTCGGCGAGTGCCAGATGGAACTCGCGATTGAGCGCCTGGCTGGTGTCGTAGTCGCCGGGCAGCGGGTTGGCACGGGCAAGCACGGCGCGCATCGCCGTGAGATTGGCCGCGGTCGCGCGCTCGGCGGCCAAACGCACGATTTGGCCTTCCAGCAGCTTTCGCGCCTCCCACAGGTCGCGCACGCCGATATGCTGCACGGCCATCAAGAACAGCGACGGGTCGTAGATCAGCGGAATCCAGCGGAACGGCCGGACCACCGTGCCGCTGCCGTGCGTCGCCTCGACGATATTGAGCGCGCCCAGGCGTTGCACCGCCTCGCGGATCACGGCGAGACCAACGCCCATCGACTGCGCGAGGTCGCGCTGCGAAGGCAACCGGTGCCCGGGCAAAAGCTCCCCCGTCGCGATGCGCTGCAGGATCGCCTGCGCGACTTGGTCGGGCAGCGAGTGAACGACGGGACTGGGCCACGCTTTGGTCATTGGAGTCCTTGCGCCCTGGGTGGTAAAGTCATAGAGAGTCCCGAACACTTCGTCAAACCAGGCGGCCGGGGAGCGCCAATGAAAATCACGAAGGTCCGCGCTGTCGCGGTGTGGTGTCCGCGGCGCCGGCCGTTTGGCGGCATCACCCGCACCGCGCTGGGGCCGGCCGCCGTCTCCGATTACACCATCGTATTCGTCGATACGGATTCCGGCATCACCGGCATCGGCGAGGTGTCGTGCGTGTTCAAGCGCCGTGGCCAGTTGCTGCGTAACGACCTGGAACAGGCGCTGGCGTTGGCGGTCGTCGGCGAGGACCCGTTCCGGATCGCCTATCTGGTGCAGAAAATGGACCGTGTGCTGGACGGCGTGGAAGAAGCAAAGGCGGGCATCGAGATGGCGTTGTGGGACATCGTCGGCAAGGCGCTGAACACGCCCGTTTACTGCCTGCTTGGCGGCAAGGTGCGCGAGCGCATTCCGCTTAGCTATTCGATTCCCTTCGGCGAGCCGGAGCAGATGGCGGCGTTCGCGGTCGAGCGCGTGGGCGCCGGACACCGCACCATCAAGGTCAAGGTCGGCAGCGAAAGCGGGGCGAACGACATCGCCGCCGTACGACTGATCCGCGAGGCGATCGGTCCCGACATCAAGCTGCGGGTGGACGGCAACATGGGCTGGCCGACGGCCAAGCACGCAATCCGCATGATCCGGGCCATGGAGAAATGGGATCTGGAGTTGGTCGAGCAGCCATTGCCCGCACACGACCTGGACGGCATGGCCGAGGTCAGGCGCAATATCGGCGTGCCGCTGATGGCGGACGAAAGCATTCGCAACCCGCGCAGCGCCATGGATGTGATCCGGCGCGGTGCCGCCGACATCGCCAATGTGTACGTGACGGAAGCCGGCGGGCTGCTCAACGCCATGCGTATCTTCGCCATGTGCGAGGCCGCCGGCATGCCCTGCATGATCGGCAGCATGCCCGAGTTCGGCATCGGCACGGCGGCGCAGATTCATCTGGGCGTGGCCGTGACCAATCTCGGCCCCGACAGCGATGCCTGCGGCGTGCTGTACCACGCGGAGGACCTGCTTGCCCGGCCGCTCCGGATCGAGAATGGTTTTTCCTATCCACCCGAGGGGCCGGGGCTGGGAGTTGAGATCGACATGAGCGTGCTGGAACGCTGGCAGCGGAACGAGCCGGCGTCGGCCGTCGGCTGAGTTCAAGGAGAGGACCGGATGGCTGCGCCCCGAAACTGTGACCTTATCATTCGCAACGCCCTCGTGCTGACCATGGACGGGCGGCGCACCGTTCACTCCGCGGGAGCAATTGCCGTGACGGGCCACAGCATCGCCGCGGTCGGTCCGGAGGCGGTGGTGCTGCATTCCTGGCAGGCCGCACAGACGATCGACGCCAAGGGCGGCATCGTGCATCCCGGCTTCATCGACGCGCATCTGCACGTAAACGCGCAGACCTGCCGTGGCTTCTTCCGCGGCGACACCAGCAAGGGCGGTGGCGTGGGGCCGAACTATGCCGACTGGAAGGCCGCGCTAGGACCCGAAGACGAGCGGGCGGCGGCGGCGTTGGCCAGTGTCGAGATGCTTCGACACGGCATTACCACTTTCGTGGAGCCGGGCAGCGCCTTCGATCCCGACGCGGTGGCCGAGGCGACGCAAAGCGCCGGCGTGCGATGCTCGCTTGCCGATCCCTATCTGTGGGATGATACGGGGTTGATGTCGGCAATTCCCGGGTTGCTCAGCGACAGTCTGGCCAAGCGCGTGCAGCCCGACCGCGACCGCTGCCTGAAGCTGCTCGGCGGGCAGTTGTTCCGCAACCGCGACAAGGACGGCATCACGCATGGCCATGTCGCGCTCTACGGCGAGGGCACGGCTTCCGACGAGCTGTTGCGCGCCGCCAAGGCGTGTGCCCACCGCGCCGGCGTCGTGCTCAATTCCCATATCGGCTACGACCTCGACCTGGCGGCCGCGATGGAGAAACGCTGGGGTAGGCCGCGATTCGAGCATCTGGCCGAGCTGGGCGTCATTGGGCCGAACACCACGTTCGTCCATATGAATTTGATCCGCGACGAGGAGGTGCAGCTGATCTTGTCCTCGGGCCTCACGATCGTCTGGTGCCCGCTTGCCTATATGTCGCGCGGCACGCCGCTGCGCGCACCCACACGCTTGCCGGAGATGAAGATGCGCGGTGCGCCCGTCGCACTTGGCACGGACTCGGCGCGGCAGTGCTCGTCGGGCGACGCCGGGTTCCTCGCCCTGCATTTGGCCGCCGAGGCAGGCCAACCTCTAGTATCGGAAGGCGTGCTCGAAATGCTGACGCTGGGCGGCGCGCATGCCGCCGGCCTGCAGAACATCATAGGCAGCATCGAGCCGGGCAAGCGGGCCGATATCGTGATGCGTTCGACCAGGTTGGCGGAGCTTGGGCCCGGTATCGATCCAGCGCACCAGTTGATCGCGGTCGGACACGGCCCCACGGCCGACACGGTGATGGTCAACGGCCACATCGTCATGCGGGACGGGCACTCGACGCGAGTGGACGAAACGGCGGTGATCGCCGCGGCACGCGTCTCGGCCCAACGCATGGCCGAACGCCTTGGCCTCAAGCCACCAGGTGCCTGGCCGCGCGCGGCGTAGGGGTGGCCGAGCGGCTGAAGGCGGCGGTTTGCTAAAACGTTATAGGGGACTAAAGCCCCTATCTAGGGTTCGAATCCCTCCCTGTCCGCCAAATTCCTAATTATTATTGTCGCATCGAATAAATGGACTTGCTGTAGCCATGCGGGAAACAGCAGGAGCGCGCCGTCCTTGACTTTGACGACGACCAGATCCGCATTGTCCGCGCTCAGCTGTCGCACCGGCGGGCGGATGATACCGACTTGCGGCCTCGGATCATGGAAGTTGATGGTATCCGCGCCTTCCTGCGTACGCACGTAATACACGCCGCTGACATAGTTGTTAGGATGGCTGTGCGTGCCGTGCCTCGAACCTGGACCGCTTACGTTGGCCCAGCACCCGGTAATCTGCATGCCTTGGCGGCCGATTTGGAGATAGGCGAGCAGGCATTCGGCCGCCGCGTCGATGAGGTCGACGAGGCTTCGAAATTCTTCCAGCGCGTGAAGCCCATGGTCGGACTGCCAGCTTTCCCCGGGCTTCGGCTTGGCGAGCGGAGCCCCCATCTCGCCGAGCTTCCGAACGATCACGTCGTTGAGCGGCCGATGGATCTCGGGTGCAATCTCGGCCTTCCATACGAAGCTGGGAAACATCCGCAGGACATTCGCGTTTTGGAATCTCGGCTCATGCTCCTCAGTCATGATCGCTCCGCCTGCCGGACCCAAACCAAGAGGCTGCTTCCTGTCGAAAGCCCGATTTGCGCATCCAATATAAAGAGCGCCCATACTATACGGACTTCACCCGGCGCTGCTACCGAGCCTCCGTCGGGCTTCGCTCGGCGGTCTTCCGCAGGGCGCGTGACCGACTTGCCAGGCCTGGCGCGCATCAGCGCGGAGGTGAAGGGATCTGCGTTGGGCGCGCGTATCGAGCTCGAATGCGTCGCGCTGGTTTACTATGGTCGACAGAGCCCGGACTGCCTTGGGGAGCAGTTCTTGGCATCCGTCGCGGCAGATGGCGATGGATTCCATTGGCATAAGAGAGCCGGCGCGTTAGTATCGCCGCACAGAGCGGGGGAAAACCCGCCACGCATGATCCAACATTGTGGGTAACAGGCTGGGCCGCGCGCGGCCCGGCGCTGGGGAGACGCAGAAAAGCATGGCTTCAGTCGAGGTCAGCAACGTCGCCAAGCGATTCGGCAGCGTTCAGGTCATCCACGGTATCGATGTCACGATCGACGAAGGGTCGTTCGTCGTGCTGCTGGGGCCGTCCGGCTGCGGCAAGTCCACCTTGCTGCGGATGATCGCCGGCCTGGAGGAGATCACCAATGGCGAAATTGCGATCGGCGGGCGCGTCGTAAACAATGTCTCGCCCAAGGACCGCGATATCGCGATGGTGTTCCAGAACTACGCCCTGTATCCGCACATGAAAGTCTTCGACAACATGGCCTTCAGCCTGAAGCTGGCCAAGGTCGACAAGAAGACCATCGAGCAAAAGGTGCGGCGTGCCGCCGAAATCCTGAACCTGGGCGAGTATCTCGACCGTTATCCACGACAGCTCTCCGGCGGCCAGCGTCAGCGCGTGGCCATGGGGCGCGCCATCGTCCGCGACCCGCAGGTGTTCCTGTTCGACGAACCGTTGTCCAATTTGGATGCCAAGCTGCGCGTGCAGATGCGCACCGAGATCCGCGAGCTGCACCAGCGACTGAAGTCGACCTCGGTCTATGTCACGCACGACCAGATCGAGGCGATGACGATGGCTGACAAGATCGTGGTCATGCGCGATGGCCGGATCGAACAGGCCGGCGCGCCGTTGGATGTCTACGATCACCCAAACAACCTGTTCGTGGCCGGGTTCATTGGTTCGCCGGCAATGAACCTGATTCCGGGCACGGTGGGAAGCCAGGGTAGCCCATCGGTGTTGGCCAATGGCGGTATCAACCTGCCGCTGCCGGCCGGCACCGGCGCGCGCGAGGGCACCAAGGTGATCTACGGCGTCCGGCCGGACCATCTCGAGCTGGCCAACGGCAGCGGCGGTCTGCCCGCCGACGTCGTCGTCGTCGAGCCGACCGGCTCCGAGACGCTGGTCCTGTGCAAGCTGGGCGAGAGCGAGATTCAGGTGTCGTTCAAGGAGCGCCATGCGTTCAAGCCGGGTCAGCGCATCGCATTGACGCCGATGCGCGACAAGATTCATTTGTTCGATGCCGGCTCGGGGCAGCGTCTGAAGTAGGATCGCCTCGGGATTCGGCGCTGCATTCAAAGCGGCGCCTCATCCCGAGAGGAAGCGTTGTCCGGGATTTGGCTCCGACCGCGGACCGCAGATCGGGGCTGGTCACTACAGGATGTGATTTCGTAGAATTGCTGAACGGCCCTGCGGCAGTCGGCCCGGGTCGAGTGTGCGCATTCATTTCAGGACCATAAAGGACCAAACGTGACCGATCCTGCCGCGTCATCTGCTTTTGCAGCGACTGCCCGCCGCAAGGCTGTTCATCCGCAAGACGATTCCGACAAGTTGGCCTTCACCAAGTTCGGCGTCGGCCAGCCCGTCCCGCGCACCGAGGACCCGCGGCTGCTGCGGGGGGAGGGCCGCTATACGGACGACATCAACCTGCCGTCGCAGGCCTATGCGATCATCGTCCGCAGCCGCCATGCCCACGGCATGATCCGCAACATCGATGTCGCGTCGGCGCGCGGCATGCCCGGGGTTCTCGGGGTCTATACCGGGGCGGACCTCAAGGCGGCGGGCTTCGGTACGCTCAAATGCATCACCCCCTTCCCCAATCGCGACGGCACGCCGATGCGCAAGCCGCCGCGGCCGGCCTTGGCGACGGAGCGGGTGCGTTTCGTCGGTGACCCGGTCGCCTTCGTGGTGGCGGAGACCATAGCGCAGGCCAGGGACGCGGCTGAGGCGGTGACGATCGAAATCGACTCTCTGCCGGCGGTGACCACCGCCAGCGCTGCCGCCAGGCCCGGTGCCCCGCTGCTCTACGACGAAGCGCCGGGCAATGTCGCACTCGACTATCACTACGGCGATGCCGACAAGGTTGCGGCGGCGTTCGCCCAGGCGGCGCATGTCACGCACCTCAAGCTGATCAACAGCCGCCTCGTCGTTTGCGCGATGGAGCCGCGCTCGGCGATCGGCGTCTACGACCGCGCCGGCGACCGCTGGACGCTGCATGTCGGCTGCCAGGGCGTGTTCGGGCTGCGCGGCCAGCTCGCCGCCGACGTTCTGGGCGTGCCGGTGGAGAAATTGCACGTCATCGCCGGCAACGTCGGCGGGTCCTTCGGGATGAAAGGTTCCGCCTATCCGGAATATGTCTGCCTGTTCCATGCCGCGCGCGCGCTCGGCCGCACGCTCAACCTCGTCAAGAACACGGTCAGCGTCTACAAGACGCCGTTCATCGAAGTGAACACCAAATGCGTCTTCACCAACACCGTGCCGGTGAGCTCCTATCGCGGCGCCGGGCGTCCCGAGTCCAACTACTACATGGAGCGTCTGGTCGACGCGGCCGCTGCCGAGATGGGCATCGATCGCGCGGAACTGCGGCGACGAAACCATATCCGGCCCGAGCAGATGCCGTACCAGGCGGCATCGGGCCTGACCTATGACAGTGGCGACTTCACGACACTGCTCGACCGCGCGCTCGACGCCGCGGATTGGAACGGCTTCGAGCGCCGCAGGCAGGAGAGCCGCAAGCGCGGCAAATTGCGCGGCCGTGGACTCGGGAATTTTCTCGAGGTGACCGGCGCGGCGTCGAAGGAGATGGGCGGAATCCGCTTCGAAGCGGACGGCACCGTGACCATCATCACCGGCACGCTCGATCACGGCCAGGGCCATGCGACGCCGTTCGCTCAGGTCCTGAGCGAGAGGCTCGGCATTCCGTTCCAGCGGATTCGCCTGGTGCAGGGCGACAGCGACGAGTTGGTCGTCGGCGGCGGCACCGGCGGTTCGCGGTCGATGATGGCGAGCGGTGCGGCAATCGTCGACGCCGGCAAGAAGGTCATCGAGCAGGGCAAGCAGATCGCTGCCTTCGTTCTCGAGGCCGCCGCCGCCGATATCGAATTCACCGCTGGACGCTTCGTCATCGTCGGCACCGACCGCGCGGTCGGCATCATGGAGCTGGCCGAGCGCATTCGCGGCGGCATCGTTCTGCCGCCGGAGGTGCCGCAGTCGCTCGACGTCAAGCACGTGCATGACGGCGTGCCGTCTGCTTTCCCCAACGGCTGCCACGTCGCCGAGGTCGAGATCGATCCCGAGACCGGTGTGGTCGAGGTGGTGAAGTACTCCTCCGTCAA
>JACQDQ010000437.1 GCA_016201015.1 Pseudomonadota bacterium
CGATCCAGACGTGCGGCGCCGAGTTCTTCCAGAAGAAGAAGATCAGAATCAACATCAGCAGGACGCCGATATTGATCACGAACGACACGATCGAAAACACTTTGAGCCAGTGCAGCAAGGCCGACGAACGCATGACCAAAACCCTCCCCCAGGCGACGCCACGGCAATGACTTATCGGCGCAAAGGCGGCCGACCGCGTGCGGCGCGTTTCCAATCGATCGCCCGGCGGGGCGACCCTCGGCGCGCCGGCCGCTCACAGCAATCGTGCTGCGAGCCGGCCGGCCGGCCGAGACGCCAGCCAATGGTACAGGCAGCCCGGCCGCGATGAAAGGGGGGGCTTGGAAATATCGGTTTCTCTCGCCGCCGCGCGAAGCGCGTGTCGGCGACGCCGCGCCGGGCGTTCCAAGAGTTTTGGACATCGTGCGTACCTCCGAAATTGAGGTGCTAGCAGTGAAATGCGACTCGGTAATTCTACCACGGGGCGACGTCGGCGCGGGCGCAGGGACCGCCGGCACGCTAGGTGCTGCGGCGAGCCCCTGGCCCGCGCCGCGCGTCGCCTCCGCGAACGATGCTACATAGTGCTCAGTGAGGTGTGCGTCTTGTCGAACATGCCTTTGACATCGCCGCCGACCGCGATGACGGCGGCGATGATGGCTACGGCGATGGCGCCGGCGATCAGGCCATACTCGATGGCGGTGACGCCGGACTTGTCGCCGCGCAACTGCTTCAAGCGTTGCACGGCGGTGTGCTTCAACAGGGAAGCGGTGATGAACAGTCGCAACATGTCGATCTCCTTTCGGGAGCCCCGCTGCCTGTCCGACGGATCGGCGAAGGCCGGAGGCTTTGCGCCCCACCGTTTCCGGTGGTTTGCCGTTTCGTAGAGGTCGGGCCGGACTCGGCTGGCTGACCCATGCTTACGGACGCAGTTTGCCCAAGAGCGCGGCTGGCGGCAGTGATCGCGATCACTCTGTGGTGAATTTGCCGTCCCAACCGGTTAACCAGTCAGTATTCTCCCAGCCGGAATAATAAGTTAACTTCCATGGGCGCGGCGCAGCATGGCGTGCAGCAGGACATTGCAGCCGGCGGCGAGATCTTCCGGCTTGGCGTCCTCGATCTCGTTGTGGCTGATGCCATCCTTGCAGGGGACAAAGACCATCCCGGTCGGCGCGACGCGGGCCATGTAAACGGCGTCGTGTCCGGCGCCACTGACGATATCCATCGCCGCGTAACCGAACCGTCCGGTACCGTCGCGCACGGCGGCGACGCAATCGCCGTCGAACGGCGTCGGCGGGTAGTACCAGAACTCTTTCATATCGAGCGCGAGTCCGGCGCCCTCGGCGACCCGCGCGCAGGCATCGCGCAGCTCCTTGTCCATCGCAGTCAACACGTCGTCTTGCGGGTGGCGGAAATCGACCGTGAAAAACACTTTGCCCGGGATGACATTGCGCGAGTTCGGGCTGACCTGGGCGAAGCCGACTGTGGCGCAGGCATAAGGCTGATGCGCGAGGCCGATGCGGTTGACCGTCTCGATCATGCGCGCGGCGCCGACCAGCGCGTCCTTGCGCCGCCGCATCGGCGTCGGGCCGGCATGCGCCTCCTGCCCGGTGACGGTCACCTCATACCAGCGCTGCCCCTGCGCGCCGGTGACGACGCCGATCGTCTTTTCCTCGGCCTCGAGGATCGGCCCCTGCTCGATATGCGCCTCGAAATAAGCGCCAACCGGCCGGCCGCCGACCGCCTGCGGCCCGTCATAACCGATTCGCTTGAGCTCGCCGCCGATGGTCTTGCCGTCGAGATCGGCACGGCCGAGCCCATCGTCGAGCGCGAACACGCCGGCGAACACGCCGGAGCCGATCATCGGCGGCGGAAAGCGCGAGCCCTCCTCGTTGGTCCACACCGCGACCTCGATCGGCGCCTCGGTCTCATAGGCGAAATCATTGAGCGTGCGGACCACCTCGAGCCCGGCCAGCACGCCATAGGCGCCGTCGAAGCGGCCGCCGGTCGGTTGGCTGTCGATATGGCTGCCGGTCATCACCGGCGGCAACGCGTTGTTGCGGCCGGCGAGGCGGGCGAAGATGTTGCCCATGCGGTCGACGCTGACGGCGCAGCCCGCCTCCTTGCACCAGCCCACGAACAGATCGCGCGCCTGGCGGTCGAGGTCGCTGAGCGCGAGGCGACAGACACCGCCCTTGGGCGTGGCGCCGATGCGTGCCAGCTCCATCAGGCTCGCCCACAGCCGGTCGCCATTGATCTTGAGGTTCTCCATGTGCACGCTCCGCCTTCGACGCAATTCGACCCGCGCAAAGGTAATCATATGTTCGGTCGAATTGCACCCTGCCTAAAACGTTTCCCCAGACTCGCCTTGCATGCATGCAGGCGGTGGCCCGATAATCCGGTCAATTTCGAAGTCTCAACTTTTCACAAGCTATTACCCCGGGGAGAGCTCACATGAAGCTGTTGGCATCGGCCGCACTCGGCCTCGTGCTCGCGTTGAGCAGCGGCGTTTCGGCGCAGACCCTGCGCATCGGGCTGCAGGAAGACCCGGACGTCTTCGACCCGGCGCGCGCCTACAGCTTCGTCGGCCGCATCGTGCTCACGAGTTTGTGCAACAAGCTGATCGACACCAATCCCGATCTGAGCTTCAAGCCGCAGCTTGCGCTGTCGTGGGATACCTCGCCGGACGGCAAGGCGGTGACCTTCAAGCTGCGCCCGAACGTCAAGTTCTCCGACGGCACCGACCTCGACGCCGCCGCCGTGGCGTTCAACCTCGATCGCGCCATGCACCTGCCCGAGAGCCGGCGCAAGTCGGAGGTCGCCGCGATCGACACCGTCGACGTCGTCGACAAGCTGACGGTGCGGTTCAACCTGAAAAACCCGTTCGCGCCGCTGATCGCCCAGTTATCGGATCGCGCCGGCACCATCGCCTCGCCCAAGGCCTTGCAGAATCCGGCCGGCTTCGACGCGGCGCCCGCCTGCTCCGGCCCGTTCAAGATGCTCGAGCGCGAGGCGCAGAACAAGATCGTGCTGGTGCGTGATCCGAACTACTGGGATGCCGACAAGATCCACATCGAGAAGGTCGAATTCCGCATCATTCCCGATCCGTCGGTGCGGCTCGCCAATCTGCGCGGCGGCTCGCTCGATTTCGCCGAGCGCATCCTGGCGAGCGACGTCGCAGCGCTGAAGGCCGATACCCGCTTCAAGGTGATGGCCGGGCCGAGCCTGCAGTACAACGGCATCACCATCAACATCGCCAACGGCACTGGCTTCAGCCCCGACTTCGCGAAGTCTGCGCAGTTGCGCGAGGCGCTCGATCTTTCGATCGACCGCGAAGCGATCAACCAGGTGCTGTTTGCCGGCAACGCCGTGGTCGGCAACCAGCCGCAGCCGCCGGGCAGCCCGTTCTATTCGCCCGACCGGCCGGTCAAGCCGCGCGACTTGGCGCGCGCCAAGGAGCTGGTCAAGGCGAGCGGCGTCGCCCATCCGACGCTCGAGCTGATGGTCATCAACTCGGCGGACCAGGCGCAGCTCGGCCAGATGCTCCAGTCGA
>JACQDQ010000419.1 GCA_016201015.1 Pseudomonadota bacterium
GGTGCGGCAAGTCGACTGTAGGCCGACTTGCCGCCGGCCTGCTTCGGCCGAGCGCTGGTCAAGTCATCCGCGCGCGCCCACCAGGCACGCAAACAGGCCCGCACGATGACCGGTCGCCACGTCTCAAGGTTCAGCTCGTATTCCAGAATCCGACCGATTCGCTAAATCCACGGCACCGCGTTCGCCGCATCATCGCAGAGCCGGCGATCGCGCATCGGCTGATTTCGCCAGACCGCGCCGACGACTACGTCGATCAACTGATGGCAAGCGTCGGCCTCGATCCCGATCTCAAAATGCGGCGGTCGCACGAATTATCTGGCGGCCAATGCCAACGGGTCGGCATCGCTCGGGCTTTGTCGGTCCAGCCGGACGTGCTCGTGTGCGATGAGCCGATTTCCGCACTCGACGTATCGGTCCAAGCCCAGGTTCTCAATCTGTTTCTGGAGCTGAAGGAAACGCGTTCGCTGGCGTATCTCTTCATCAGCCACGACCTAACCGTCGTCGAGCGCATCAGCGACCGCGTCGCGGTCATGTATTTGGGGCGGATCGTCGAAATCAGCGACGCCGTCGGCCTATTCGCGCGTCCAAACCATCCTTATACGAGAGCGCTGCTGGAGTCCGCACCGCGGATAGACCAGCGACATCGCAAATTCAACTCGATCAAGGGAGAGGTCGCCTCCCCGATCACCCCGCCCGCGGGATGCCATTTTCATCCGCGATGTCCCCATGCTTGGCGCCGATGCACTGAAGAGAGGCCGGCCCTGAGGCAGGTGGCGTCCGGTCACTGGTCGGCGTGTCATCTCAACGACGCTGGCTGACACCACGTTGATTCAATCGAGGAGTTCCAAATGTCGCGACGCATTCGAATCTCATTCGTGAAGCGAAATGTGTCCGCAATCGCGGAATTGCAGGAGGCGCTTGCTCCGAGTGTCTGTGAGGCGGTCTGGGAGGCTCTGCCGCGCGAAGGTCCGGTCTTTCACGCCAAGCGATCCAACAACGAAGTCTACATGTTGACCCAGCCTCTCGCTTCGGGGGCGGAGCCCGCGCTTGAAAACGCCACGGTGTTCCCCATCCCAGGCGATGTTGCCTACTTCCATTTGCCGCCGGTCAAAGTCGTCAACTACGTGAAGGCGCTGAAGGAGTATCTGCCTGCCGACATCAATGCATCGGGACCGCAGACGGGATTGGCTGACCTCGGCGTTTTCTACGGCCGCAATAATTTTCTCTTTGGGCCGCTTGGCCCCGGACCCGGCAGCGTGTTCGCAACCGTTGTCGAAGGGCTCGCGGGGCTGGCGAAGGCGTGCAATGACGTCTGGTACTTCGGAGCGGCCGGTGAACGTCTTCGCTTCAGTCGACTGTGAGTGTCCGAGCGAGTACGTACCGATGATGCCTCGAACGTGACGATTCTCCTTCTCAATACGAGCCCGGAACGCGGGATGCCGCTGAGCCCAATTCTCAGCTCCACACTGGGCCGCGCGGGACGCAATGTCGTCGGTAGCTACCTCCGAGCTTGCCCAGCGCATAAGCCGACGCCTCTGTTCGCGCTGCGAGGCCTTGCGCGATCTCTCGGGGTGCTCTCTCTCCATGTCAAGGACGAGTCGTATCGATTGGGACTCGGCAGCTTCAAAGCGCTGGGCGGCGCTTACGCGGTGGTTAGGCTGGTCATCGAGGAGGCGGAACGCCGCCTCGGTCGTCCGCTTTCAGCAGCCGAAATCCTGCGTGACGAGGTGCGCATGATCGCGCAGACAATGACCATGGGGTGCGCGACCGACGGAGACCATGGTCGGTCGGTCGCCGCCGGCGCCAGACTTGCCGGATGCGCCGCCGTGATCTTTGTGCACGAGGGCGTGTCGGATGACCGCGTCGCCGCAATTTGCTGCCACGGCGCGCGCGTCGAGCGGGTTTCCGGAAGCTATGACGACGCGATCGCGGCGGCAGCCGAGGCCTGCGCGCGAAATGGGTGGACAATCGTATCGGATACGTCATGGAAGGGTGGCGAGCGAATTCCTTTGTTGGTCATGCAGGGCTACACGGTCGCCATCAGTGAAGCCCTGGATACACTCGAAAGGTGGCCGACCCATATTTTCCTGCAAGCTGGTGTCGGCGGCTTTGCCGCTGCTGTCGCTGCCTATGTTGCCGACCAGGCAAGTTTCAACAGGCCCCATATCATCGTCGTTGAACCTGAGCTCGCGGCTTGCGTAATGGCAGGCGCGAAGTCCGGCGCACCCGTGCGCATCTGCCGAGAGAAACCGACAGTGATGTCGATGCTTGAATGCTATGAGGCGTCGCCCATAGCACTGCACGTCTTGCAGCGTCTGGCGGACGCCTTTCTGGCAATCGGCGACGAAATGGCGGTCGGCGCCATGTATATGCTGGCGCACCCGATACCAGGGGACCCTGCGGTCGTTGCTGGGGAGAGCGGCGGTGCCGGATTGGCCGGGCTCCTCGCCGCGATGGAAGACCCAGCGGTTCGCGGGAGACTCGCGCTCGACGACAGATCGCGAA
>JACQDQ010000448.1 GCA_016201015.1 Pseudomonadota bacterium
GCGGCTCGGCGAACAGGAACGCGGCCGGAGCGCGGACGATGGCGGGGCCCATGGCGACGCGCTGCCGTTGCCCGCCCGACAGCTCGCCCGGTTTGCGTTCCAGGAGGCCGCCGAGCCCGAGAATGTCGGCGGCATGGAGAACCCGCCGGTGGATCTCCGGTTTGGGCAGCCGCTTGGCCCGCAGCGCGAAGGCCATGTTGCCGTAGACCGTCTTGTGCGGATAGAGCGCATAGTTCTGGAACACCATGGCGATGTTCCGATCCTTGGGCGGCACGTTGTTGACCACCCGGTCGGCGATGCGGACCTCGCCCCCGCTCACCTCCTCGAGGCCGGCGATCATGCGCAGGATGGTCGACTTGCCGCAGCCCGACGGGCCGACCAGCACGACGAACTCCTGATGCGCGATCTCAAGATCGACGCCGCGCACCGCCTCGACCGCGCCGAAGCGCTTGACCAGTCCCTTGAGCGACAACTGCGCCACGCCGCGCGCCGCCCTAGCCGCTGGCGATGCGGCGGCGAACCTCGCGCGCCAGGTCATCGGCCGCGTCGCGCATGCGCCCGGCAAACGTGTCGATGGCCGTACGTTTGGTGCCAAGGTCGGTCCGATAGCGTGCGAGGCTCGCGGCGAGCGCCGCCGGGGCCGGGCCGCCCGGCATGTTGCGGACGGCGATGAAGTGCTCCGGTGTCGTGAAGTGCCGGAACTCCGCCTCAGCCAGTTGCGGTGGCCGGCCGATGACGGCGATAAATGCCTCCAGGAAGGCCGCGAACGGCACGCGCGACAGGGTCTCGCCGCGCTCGATCAGACGGCGCGACAGCCGCGCCGCCACTTCATGGGCCTGGCGGAACGACACGCCCTCAGTCCGCACCAGCGAGTCGGCAAGCTCGGTCACGGTGATGCAGCTTTCCTCGATATGGCGGCGCACCTTTGCCTCGTCGATACGCACCGCGCCGAGCAGGCCTGCGAGCAGCGCCACCAGACGCCGGCCGGCATCGAAAGCCTCGTAGCCGGCGATCTGCACCTCGCCTTCGGAGTCGTTCATGTCGGTGAAGGGCGTGTTGTGCATGGCGCCGAGTATCGCGTCGCAGCGTGCAGCGCCGAGCGAACCGATCAGGCGAAGATGCTCGACCGGCACCGGGTTGCGCTTCTGCGGCATGATCGAGCTGACCTGGACGAAGGCGTTGGGCACGTAGAGATGGCCGATCTCGAACCCGGTCCACGCGTTGAGGTCCTGCACGAAGCGCCCGACATGGATGAAGAACAGCTTGAGCGTGCCGTAGACGCTGGTCGCGTAGTCGGCCGCGGCGATGCAGCCATATGAGTTCTCCTGCACCTCGGCGAAGCCGAGCAGCTCCGCCATGCGGGCGCGGTCGAGGCCGAAGCCCGAGGTGGTGATCGCCGCCGCGCCCATGCTCGACATGTCGGCATAGCGCGCGACGTGCAGCAGTCGCTCGAGATCGCGCAGCAGAAGCTCGATGAAGGCGCCGAGATAGTGGCCGTATGTGGTCGGCTGGGCCGGCTGGCCATGGGTATAGGCGACGACAATGGTGCCGCGCTCGCGTTCCGCCACTGCCGTCGCGGTCTCGACCAGCGCGGCCAACTCGCTCAGGAAGATGGCAAGGCGCTCCTTGAGCGCCAGCTTGAACACGGTGTGATCGATGTCGTTGCGGCTGCGACCGGTATGAAGCTTGCCGGCCACCTCGACGCCCAGGCGGCGGATCAGCTCCGCCTCGACGTAGAAGAAGAAATCCTCGTGCTCGCCGGTATAGGCCAGCCGGTCGACATCGACATTGCGCAGGATATCTTCAAGAGCCGACAGGATGGCGCGCGCCTCGCCCTCGGACACCAGCCCGCGCTCGGCAAGCATGATCGCGCTCGCCTGATTGATGCGCATCTGGTGGCGCCAGTGATGGCGCTTGACCCCCTCGAACAGGGGCGCCAGCACCGTGTCCTTGTAGACCGGCGCCGGAAAGACGCTGTCGTCGTCGAATTTGCTCATGCCTTGAGACCGGCGAGCATGATGCCGCGAATGATGTACTTTTGCAGCAAGATGAAGACGGCAAGGGTGGGAAGGGTGGCGACGCTGGCGCCCGTCATCACCATCTCCCACTCGGTCTGGAATTCGCCGGAGAAGGAGGCCAGGCCGACCGGCAAAGTATAGAGCGCGCGATCGGTAGTGACGATCAAAGGCCACAGGAATGCGGTCCAGTTGCCGAGAAAGGTGAAAATGGCCAGCGCCGACAGGGCCGGCGTCACCAGCGGCAGGGCCACCTGCCACCACACCTGGAACTCGTTGAGGCCGTCGAGGCGCGCGGCATCGAGAAGATCATCGGGTACGCCTTCGAAGAACTGCTTCATCAGGAAGGCGCCAAAGCCGGTCATCAAGCCGGGGAATGCGATCCCCCAATAGGTGTCAAGCCAGCCGAACGTCCGCGCCATGCTGTACCACGGCAGCACCAGCATCTCCGTCGGAATCATCAGCGTGCTGAGGATGGCGACGAAGACGATCGACCGGCCGCGAAAGCGGAACTTGGCGAGCGTGTAGCCGACCAGGCTGTCGAAGAGCAACACCGAGGTCGTCGTCGACGCGCCGACCAGGAGTGAGTTCAAGAACCAGCGCGGAAAACCGGACTTTTCGAAAAGACGGCGATAGTTGTCGAGCGTCGGCTCACGCGGCAGCAGCGACAGTTCATAGATCTCGTTGTTGTACTTGAATGAGGTGGCGAGCATGTAGACGAAAGGCATCACCATGACGACGCCGCCGAGGAATAACGCGGTCCATGCCACGATGGCACCCGGCGCCAGCCGGCGGCCGAACAGGTCGAGTCCGCCGTTGCGGATGACGACGATCGGGGAGGGAGAATCTCGGACGGCGTTCATCGGCTGCGCAGCAACCGCAACTGAGCGAGCGAGATCGCCAGCAGAATGACGAAGAGAATCACCGTCTGTGCCGCGGCATAGCCCATATCGAAATGGGCGAAGGCCGTTTCGAAAATCTTGAGTACAAGCGGTTTGGTCGCGTCGAGCGGTCCGCCTTGGCCGCTGGTCATGGCATAGACGTAGTCGAAGATGCGCAGATAAGCGATCGAGCTGGTGACCACGAGAAAGACGATCGTCGGTCGCAGCAGCGGCATCGTCACTTCGAACAGGATGCGCCACGGGCCGGCGCCGTCGATCTCCGCCGCCTCGTAGTAGCTGCGCGGGATTGCCTTGAGGCCGGCGAGGAAGATGACGATCTGAAAGCCGATCCCGGCCCAAATGGCCGGCGCCAGTACAGCGGGCAACGCCTGTTCGGTCGAGCGCAGGAAGGGCTGCTGGGCCAGGCCCAGTTCGACCAGCCAAACGTTAAACACGCCGACCGGCACCGGCTGGTAGAACCAGCGCCAGACCCAGGCCATCGCCACCGCCGTGGTCAGATGCGGGATGAAGTAGAGCGCGCGCAGCACGCCGTGGCCGATGCGCACCTTGTCGAGGAAATAGGCGACAATGAAGGAGAGGAACAGGCTGATCGATACGCCGAGCCCGAGATAGGCGAAGGTGTTGCCCATCACCTTCCAGAAGCTGGGGTCGTGCGCGATACGCAGATAGTTGCCGAGGCCGATGAAGTCCTTGCGGCCGACGATATTCCAATTGGTGAACGAGGCGTAGAACGCTTCGATCGTCGGATAGAAGCGCACGCCGACATAAAATGCGATCGGCAGCGCGAGAAAGCCCCAGGCCCAGATCGCGCGCCGCTGCCCGATGGTCGGCCCGTGCCCTCGCGTGTTCACCGCCGCTCCGTCATTGCCGGCCCTGCCCGCTTCTCCGCCAGCAGGCGCGCCGGCAACGCCGCACCTGGCCGACGACGGCCCCTACTTCTTGAAGAAGCCGTCGAGGACTTTCTGCTCTTCGGCGGCGGCCATGGCAACTGCCTGCTTTGGCGCCGTGTTCTTCAGCACGACCTGATCGACCATGTCGATCATCACCTTGCGCTGGGCGCTCTCGTTGACGAAGTCGGTAGCGTAGGCATAGGCAAGGCCACGAATAAACGCGCCATATTTCGCGTTGTTCTTGTTGGCGTCCTTCTCCGCCACGCTGACCCGCGCCGGCAACTCGCCGACCTTGGCAAGCCACAGCTCCATCGCTGCCGGCGTGGTAATGAATTTGAGGAATTTGACCGCCGCATCCCGCTTGGCGCCGGTGGCCTTGGGCGTGATGCCGTTAACCCAATACGACGCGAAATTCGACTTCACGCCCTGATGCGCCGGCAGTTCGGCGACGCCGTACTCGAGTCCACGCTGACCGTCGAAAGCACCTAGCCGAAACGATCCATCGATGGTAAGCGCAGCCTTGCCGGCCTTGAACGCAGATTGCGCATCGGTGAGGAAGCCGAACTGGCTCACTTTATGCTTGGTCACCAGATCGGTATACCAAGTCAGAGCCTGCGCCCCCGCGTCATTGGCGTAAGCAACCGTCTTCTTGTCGGCGGAGTAGGGCATGCCCCCAAATTGACGGATCAACACCTCGCGAAGCCATTGATGGTCCTGACCGCCCATGTCGAGCGCGATCCCGGCCTGCAGGAGATCCCCGGCCGGGCTGCGCTTGGTTAGCTTCTTCGCCATATCGATCAGTTCGTCGAGCGTACGCGGCGGGTTCTGCGGGTTGAGGCCGGCCTCCTCGAACAACTTCTTGTTCCAGAACAGTGCCAGCGACCGCACCGCGGTCGGCAAAGCGTAGTACTTCCCATCGAGCTTCATCTGCTGGACGATCGGAAAGAACTCCTTCTCGATCTCCGCCGGATTGAAGGCATCGGCCGGCAGCGGTTGCAGCAGCCCAGCCTTCAAATAGTCCTGCAGCCAGCCGTAGAACAGCTGCACCACGTCCGGCCCCTGGCCGGCCGGGATCGCCGCGGCGATCTTCACGCGGAAGTCGTCGTAGGGCACGTGGGTGTGCTTGACCCGGATGCCGGGGTTTGCCATTTGAAATTGCTTGATCAATTCGTCGATCGCCTCGACGCGCTGGGTGAACGTGTATTGCCAGTACTCGATCTCCACCGCCTGCGCACGCGCCGCGCCGCTCCACGCCACTGCCATGCCGAGAATTGCCCCCAGCCAAGCGCCCATCCTGCCCATCCTGGCCGCCATTGCCACCTCCCTTGATTGCTCGCGGGCGCCAACGCACCCCCGTTCCGTCGGAAACAGTGTTTGAAAATTGGGCCGATCGAGTCAATAAATAAATTAACTGGATTTAATAGGCCCTCGCCCATGACCCTGTCGGGCACCAATCTCGCGCACGCGCATTCCTACAATCGTCGGGTCGTGCTGGAGGCGGCGCGCCTGTATGGCCGCATCAGCCGCGCCGAGATCGCGCGGCTCACCGCGCTTACGCCCCAGACCGTGTCCAACATCACGCAGGATCTGATCCGCATGGGCCTGCTGCGCGCCGCCGGGCGTCGTCGCGCCGCCGCCGGCCAGCCGCCGGTCGAGCTCGAGCTTGTCCCGGATGGCGGGTTTACGCTTGGACTGCAGCTCGACCACAACGCTCTGATTGGCACGCTGGTCAATCTCGGTGGCGCACGGCTGGGCGATGTCGCGATGCCGATCGCGACGCCGACGCCGGCACGCGCCCTGCCGCGAATGGTGGGGATGGTCGCCGATCTCGTGGCGCGGACGCAGGTGCCGATGAAGCGCATCTGGGGTATCGGCGTGGTGATGCCGGGGCCGTTTGACGTCGAGGATCTCTCTTCGATCGGCGCCACGACACTGCCCGGGTGGTCGGGGTTTCCATTGGCCGAACGACTCGGCGCGGCGGTCGGCGCGCGCGTGCTGATCGAAAATGACGCGACTGCGGCGGCGATCGGCGAGAAGCTCTACGGCGCGGCGCGGCAATTCCGCGACTTCGTGTACCTCTATGTCGGGACCGGGCTGGGCGGCGGCCTGTTTCTCGACGGCCAGCCCTACAAAGGCCAATGGGGCAATGCCGGCGAGCTTGGCCACGTTGTCGTAGACCCGAATGGCCCGTCGTGCTTCTGCGGCAATGTCGGCTGCCTCGAGCGCTATCTGTCGCTCGATGCGGCCTACGCATGGTGTCGAGCGGCTGGGCTCGATGTGGCCTCCCCCGCGGCGCTCGAAGCGGCGTATCGCGACGGCGCGGCGGCGCCGCGCACCTGGCTCGACGAGGCCGCCGCGCAACTGCGCCGAGGCCTCAATATCCTCGAGAATCTGCTCGATCCGGAGACGGTTGTCATCGGCGGTCAGCTCCCCGATGCGCTGATCGCCGCCCTGCTCGCGCGCCTCCCGTCTCTTGCACCATCGGTCAGCCAACGGCGCCAACGCACCGTGCCGCGGCTGATCGCAGCCACCGCCGGGCCGCACAGCGCGGCACTCGGCGCCGCTGCATTGCCGATCTTCGACACGATGAGCCCGCGCCTGGCGGTACTGCACAAGAAGCGCACGGCGCCACGGTCCGGTGGATTCGTCGCGCGCGGCGCCCAACCGTGACCGGACAGTTCAGGCGTGAGGCACGCGAGGCGCCGCGGCGGATCGCCGACCTATTGGCACGCGACGATTCGGCGCTGCGCGCCCTGACCGCGCAATTGCAGGCCCGTCCTCCCGCTTTCTGCTTGACGGTCGCTCGCGGCAGCTCTGACCATGCGGCCGGCTACGCCCGGTACATGATCGAGACGATCGTCGGCGCGGTCACGGCGTCGGCGGCGCCTTCGGTCGTCACGCAGTACCGCGCCCCGCTGTCGCTTACCAACGCGCTGGTTCTCGCCTTCTCGCAATCCGGGACCAGCCCGGACGTGGTCGAGACCATTGCCGCGGCCCGCCGCGGCGGCGCGCTTACCGTGGCCTTCGTCAATGCCGAATCCTCGGCACTCGCCGCAGCGGCGGAGGTCGCGATCGCCCTCGCGGCTGGACCGGAGCTGGCCGTGGCGGCAACCAAGAGCTTCATCGCCATGCTGGTTGCCGCCGCCCGCCTGGTCGCGCTCTGGCGTCCGGATCGCGAGCTGCTCGACGCTCTTGTCCGGCTGCCGGCGGCGCTCGATCAGACGGCGCAGTGCGACTGGAGCCGAGCCGTACCGACGCTGGCCGGCGCCGACCGCGTTCTCGTCATAGCCCGCGGCCGGACCCTGCCGATCGCGCAGGAGATCGCGCTCAAGCTCAAGGAGGTCGCCCGGCTGCATGCCGAGCCGTTCAGCGCCGCGGAACTGATGCACGGACCGATCGCCTTGGTCGAGGCAGGATTTCTGATTCTCGCCGTGGCGACGCGCGACGAGACCTTGGCGAGCCTCACTGAGGTGACGACGCGTCTGCGCGACATGAGCGCAACAGTATTCCTCGCGACGCCGCCCGGGACGGCGGTAACGAGCGAGGACCGGACGCTTCTATTGCCGGCGCCGCTGCATCCCGCACTCGACCCGATCGTCGCCGCCCAAGCCTTCTATCCGTTCGTCGCGGCGCTGGCCGAGGCGCGCGGCCTTGATCCCGACCGGCCAAGTCATCTCGTCAAGGTCACGCGGACATATTGAAGCGGCCGATGACTCTGAGCTGCCTCACAATCCGGCGGTGCGCGCGAGCAGGCGCAGATAGTCATGCCCCATGCGTGCATAGGTCAGCGGATGGGCCTTGACGGGATCCTGCTCGGCCTCGACGACCAACCAACCCCGATAACCCTTCTCCTTGAGCAGTGGCAGCAGCGCGCGATAGTCGACACAGCCGTCGCCCGGCACCGTGAACACCCCGGCCAGCACGGCATCGAGGAAAGCCCAGTCATCGCGTTTGGCCTGCTCTAGAACCTTCACCCGAACGTCCTTGCAATGGACATGCGTCAAGCGGCTTCCATATTGCCGGGCAACCGCCAGCGGGTCGCCGCCGGCATAGGTAAGGTGCCCGGTGTCGAGCAGCAGGCCGACCTCGGGGCCGGTCGCGGCCATCAACCGGTCGATCTCTGCAGCGGTCTCGACCACCGTGCCCATATGATGGTGATAGGCCATCTTCATCCCGCGTTTGGCGAGGGCGCGGGCGACATCCGTCATGCGTTGGCCAAATCGGGCCCAGTCTCCGTCGCCCAGCCGCGGCCGCCGCGACAGCTTGGTGCCGCGGCTACCGTGGACGGCGCCGGTCACCTCGGCAAAGACCATGGCGGTGCAGCCCAGCGCCAGCAGTAGCGACAAATGATCCTCGGCCGCGGCGATTTCCTCGGCAGCCGAGCGCTCGAGCAGCCGCGCGCTGTACCAGCCCGAGACGAGCTTGAGGCCGTGCCGCGCCAGGATCGGGCGCAGTTGGTCCGCCTTGCGCGGAAACTTGTTGCCGAGCTCGACCCCGTCGTAGCCCGCCTGCTTCGCCTCGGCGAGACAGACCTCAAGCGGCGTGTCGGCGCCGAGCTCCGGCATGTCGTCGTTCGTCCAGGTCAACGGATTGATGCCAATCGGAATCGCCACAATTCACCCCGCGAGGCGCTGGCGTGTCAGTGCCCGCTCATAAGCCCGGCGCAGCGTACGATTGCGCCGCGTATCAGCCACCGGCACGTCCCACCACGCGCCGCCCGCCTTGGTCGAGAGCGCTGGATCGGCCTCGATGACGATGACGCGCGTCTTGCGTGCGCGCCGCGCGCGCGCTAGTGCCTCCTCCAGCTCGGCGATACCGTCGACTTTCTCCGCTTCCGCCCCGAGCGACTCGGCGTGTGCCACGAAATCGACCTCAGGCGGCCCGTCGAGCAGGTTGTTGAACGGCGCGCCGCCGCTTGCCTGCTGCAGCCGGCTGATACAGCCAAAGCCGCGATTGTCGACGACGACGATGACGAGCTTGCGGTTCATCGCCACCGACGTGGCAATCTCCGAATTCATCATCAGGTAGCTACCGTCGCCGAGCAAAACGTAAACCTCACGCTCCGGCACCGCCAGCTTGGCGCCGATACCGCCGGCAATCTCATAGCCCATGCAGGAGAAGCCGTACTCGACGTGATAGCTGATGCTGTCGGCGGCGCACCACAACTTGTGCAGCTCTCCGGGCAGGCCGCCGGCCGCGGCAACCATGATGCTACGGCGGCCGGCCGCGCGATTGACCGCGCCCAGCACCTGCGCGTCGCTCGGCAAGCCCTTTCGCGGTGGCGCGGTGATGCGGCCAACGTCGCGGCGCCATCTCGCTGCCAAACGGCGTCCCCGCCGAATCCAGCCATCGGTGCCGCGCCAGCGGCCGAGCTTGGCGTCGAGGTCCTCGATGCCGCGCCGCGCATCCGCGGTAAGCGGCAGGGCGCTGTGCTTGGCCGCATCGAAGGATGCGACATTGAGGGCGATGAGCGTCAATTTTCGGCTGGCGAACAGCGCCCGCGAGCCAGACGTGAAATCGCTGAGACGGGTGCCGATCGCGAGTACCAGATCAGCCTCGGCGGCAAGCGCATTCGCGGCGCTCGACCCGGTGACGCCTATCGCACCCATGTTGCAGGGATGGTCCCAGGCGAGGCTACCCTTGCCGGCCTGCGTCTCGGCAATCGGGATTTGGCGACGCTGCGCGAAGCCAGCCAGCGCGCCTTCGGCCAGGGCATATTTGACGCCGCCGCCGGCCACGATCAACGGCTGACGCGCCGCCTTGATCGCCGCGACCGCGACGGCAAGCTGGCCCTGATCGGCCCCTTGCCGGCGCAGGCGATGGACGTGGCGGCGGAAGAAGGCAGCCGGGTAGTCGTAGCTTTCGGGTTGCACATCCTGGGGCAGAGCGAGTGTCACCGGCCCGCACTCGGCCGGATCGGTGAGCACGCGCAACGCCTGCGGCAGGCTGGCGAGAATCTGCTCCGGCCGCGTGATGCGGTCCCAGTAGCGCGATACCGGGCGGAAACAGTCATTCGCCGACACCGTCGCGTCGCCGAAATCCTCGACCTGCTGCAGCACCGGGTCCGGGCGCCGTCCGGCAAAGATGTCGCCGGGCAAGAACAGCACCGGCAGGCGGTTGACATGGGCGACGGCGGCCGCAGTGACCATGTTCATCGCGCCCGGTCCGATCGAGGTGGTGCAGGCCATCATGCGGCGGCGCGCGTAGGTCTTGGCATAGGCGATTGCCGCATGCGCCATCGCCTGTTCGTTGTGCGCCCGATAGACGGGCAGCTCGCGGCGCGCGGCATGCAGGGCGGGACCGAGGCCAGCGACGTTGCCATGCCCGAAGACGGCCCATATGCCGCCGAACAACGGCACGACCCGACCGTCGATTTCCACGTCCTGCGCGCAGAGAAAACGGACCACGGCCTCGGCCATGGTCAGGCGAACCGTCGCCATAGGATCGACCTCCCCTCGCCGCCCGCGGTGTTTCGACGCTGTGAACGAAACCGGTTGACGGCCCGCCGCAGATTACGGATTTATGGCAGCCGCAACAAGCACGCGTGGCCGACGCCGGAGCACCGGCCAATGGGCCCGCTTATGGGGACAATATGATCAACTTCGTTCAGTTCGGCGCCGGCCGCATCGGCGCCATCCATGCCGCGAGCCTGGCGGCGTCGGACGATGCAGCACTCCGCTACGTGGTCGACGTGAACCGCGAGGCCGCCGAGCGACTTGGCAAGAAATACGGGGCGAAGGTCGTCGACACCAAGACGGCGCTTGCCGATCCGGACGTGCACGTGGCGCTCATCGCCTCGTCGACCGACACGCATGCCGATCTCGTCGTCGCCGCGGCCAAGGCCGGCAAGGCGATCTTCTGCGAGAAGCCGATCGATCTGTCGCTTAAACGCGTCGATACCTGCCTCGAGGTGGTGAAGCAGACCGGCGTGCCGATGCTGGTCGGCTTCAACCGCCGCGTCGATCCGAGTTTCCGTGCCCTGCATGATCGTCTGCGCGCCGGCGAAATCGGCGAGGTCGAGCAGGTGATCATCAGCAGCCGCGATCCCGGCCTGCCGCCGCTCGAATACCTCAAGGTCTCCGGCGGCCAGTTCCGCGACATGACGATTCACGATTTCGACATGGCCCGCTGGCTGCTCGGCGAGGAGCCGATCGAGGTCTACGCCGCCGGCAGCTGCGTGGTCGACCCGGCGGTCGGCAAGATCGGCGACATCGACCAGGCGATGGTGATCCTGCGCACCCAGTCCGGCAAGCTGTGCCATATCAACAACAGTCGCCGCGCCAGCTACGGCTACGACCAGCGCATCGAAGTGCACGGCGCGCGTGGCCGCCTCATGGCCGGCAACAAGACGCCGACGACGGTCGAGGTTGCCAACGGAACCGCCGTAAGCGCCGACAAGCCGCTTCATTTCTTTCTCGAGCGCTACGCCGAGGCCTACCGCGCGGAACTGGCTGCCTTTCTCGACGCCCTGCGCAAGAGGAAGCCGATGCCGGTCGGCGCCGACGACGGCCGCCAAGCGCTGGTGCTCGCCGAGGCGGCGTTGAAGTCGCATCGCACCGGGCGACCGGTCAAAGTCAGCAGCATTGGAGGGCGTCGCGCATGACCACTCTGCGTCTCGACGGCAAAGTCATCCTCATCACCGGCGGCACGCAGGGCATCGGCGAGGGCATTGCCCGCACCGCCGCCCAGGCCGGCGCCGCCGGTATTTGCGTCACCGGCCGCGACCGCGCGCGCGGCGAGAAGGTCGCCGAATCGCTTTCGGGCAACGGCTGCCCGACGCATTTCGTCGCCGCCGAGCTCGCCGACGAGCGCGCCTGCCGCAATGCCGCCGCCGAGGCCGATCGCCGTTTCGGCCGCATCGACGGTCTGGTCAATGCTGCCGGCCTCACCGACCGCGGCACGATCGAGGACACGACGACGGAGCTGTGGGATCGCATGTTCGCGGTCAACGTGCGCGCGCCGTTCATTCTGACGCAGGAGGTGGTGCGCCGGCTCAAGGCGGCGAAGCGGCCCGGCAGCATCGTCAATATCATCACGCAGTCGAGCCATGGCGGGCAGCCGAAGCTAACCGCCTATTCGGCCTCGAAAGGCGCCCTCGCCGTGCTCACCAAGAACAATGCCTTCGCGCTGCGCTTCGATCGCATCCGCGTCAACGGCATCAATCTCGGCTGGACCAACACGCCGGCCGAGCACGCAATCCAGATGCGCGAGGGCAAGCCCAAGGACTGGCTCGCGCGCGCCGAGGCGCAGCAACCCTTCGGGCGCCTCATCAAGCCTGACGACGTGGCGACCCTCGCCGTCTACCTCCTGTCGAACATGGGCGAGATGATGACCGGCGCGCTGATCGACTTGGACCAGAACGTCGTCGGTGCATACGACTGAAATGCGGCGCGCCGGGATCAAGCTCGAGGTGGTCACTTTCTTCGGCCCTCTTGTTCCGTTTCGTCCGATTGCTCCGTTTCGTCCGATTGGTCCGTTTCGTCCGTTTCGTCCGATAGGAAATGGGGTCTTGCCGAAAGCGGTTGGCGGATCGCGCGGAATAGCGTGCGGATTCAACGCAGAGGACGCAGAGACAGTGTCGAGGACGAGGTGCGTCGGATCGGTCGTAGGGGCGTCTGCGGACACTAACCCACGGATCAAACCCGCCCTGCCGAACCCCGCCACGGCGTCCTCCGCGGTGCCTCGGCGATTTCTGCGTTAGCATTGTGAATCAATTACATAACCCATTTCTGTTCATTTATCTCCGTTTCGTTCTTATATAGAACGAATTGTGGTTATGTCAAGAGGCCGCTGACGCGAACCCAGCTTCCCGGAGCGTGCTATCTCTAAGGCCCGACGGCCGTTTTGGGGGACCCATGCCGTATGCCCAGGGAGAAGGCGCGCGCATCTATTACGAAGAGTCGGGAAGCGGCACGCCGATCCTGTTCATCCACGAATTCGGCGGCGACATTCGCAGCTGGGAGGACCAGGTGCGGCATTTCGCCCGCGGCTGGCGCTGCGTGGCCACCTGCGCCCGCGGCTATCCACCGTCCGACGCGCCGCGCGATCCGAAGCCATACGGGCAGGACTTCTCCGACCGCGACATGGTCGCCGTGCTCGACGCGGCGGGCATCGCCAAGGCGCATGTGGTGGGGCTCAGTATGGGTGGCTACACCGCGCTGATGCTGGCCGCGAAATATTCGGACCGCGTGCTGTCGTGCACGGCGGCCGGCGCCGGCAGCGGCTCGTTCAAGCCGACGCGCGAGGCGTTCATCGCGCATTGCCGCGAGCAGGCGGCCGAATTCGAGCGCACCGGCAAGATCGATGCGCAGGCGATCGGCCTGTGGCCGGCGCGCGTCCAGTTCGCCAACAAGGACCCCGTCGGCTGGCAGCGTTTCGTGGCGCAGCTCGCCGAGCATCCGGCC
>JACQDQ010000449.1 GCA_016201015.1 Pseudomonadota bacterium
GCCGGCATCATGCGCTACGGCGACGCGCTCATCCCGATGGACGAGACGCTGACCCGCGTCGCGCTCGACGCCTCGAACCGGCCCTATCTGGTGTGGAAGGTGGCATTTACGCGGCCGAAGCTCGGCGACATGGACACCGAGCTGTTCAAGGAGTGGTTCAAGGCCTTCGTCCAGAGCGCCGGCCTGACGCTGCATGTCGAGACGCTCTATGGCGAGAACAACCACCACATGGTCGAGTCCTGCTACAAGGGCCTGGCGCGCGCGCTGCGGCAGGCCGTGGCATTGGACCCGCGCAAGGCCGACGCCGTGCCGTCGACCAAGGGCGTGCTCGGCGGCAGCCTGAAGGCGTGACGGCGATGGAGCCGCTTCAACTCGAAAGTAACAACGAGCATCTAGAGAAGACGGCGAAGTTTTTTCGAATGCAAACCGATGCTCAACTGTCGCGTGCTATCGCACATCCGCAGTCATTAGTGGGGTCTTTGGAAGGCTACCCAATTAACCACAACAACACCGCTGCTTCCAGAATTGCGGTGCAGCTCGCCGAGGACGAATTGAAGCGTCGGCGCGAAGCGCCCTCGTTGCGACTTTCTAAGATTGCGATTGGCATCTCAATCGTCGCCGCATTGATAGCATTGGGCTCAATGGCCAAAGGCGTGTGGTGGGGCGTCGGCTGAGAATGCAGGGCAAGTTAGGTTTCAAGCTTTGCGCAGAACCACCAGCCCGAGTCAGTGCAAGAGAGGACATATATGGGATAGTCGTGAGCGGACGTAAGCCGTATGTCGTGGCTCGAATTGCCGATTATCTGAGCACGCCAAAAGACGTTGCTAACTACTTGAACGCGGCCCTTGAGGATGGAGACGAGCGGGTGCTACTTGCCGCGTTGCGTGATGCCGTGGAAGCGGTTGGCGGCATGGCGGAGGTTGCGCGGCGAACAGCATTGTCGCGCGAAGCGCTTTACCGTGCGCTTTCGGTGAAGGGGAATCCGCGTTGGAGCACATTGTCGGCCGTCTTGCGAGCGCTCGGCGTGCGTCTCAGTGTCGCGGCATGAAGAAGAAAGCAGACTTCTCGAAGTCCTCTCGAGAAGCGGTTCGTTGGCGGGTGCTCGACCGGACTGTTCAGACCATCAAGCGCCGCAACCAGGACGTAACCACGGGAGACCTCGAGACGGCTATCGATCGGGCGGTGCGCGAGGTGCGGCGGGAAATGCGACGCGGCAAACGCGGATCGTTACGGCGCGCTGGCTGCTCGAACTAATCTCGCGCTAGCGAATAGCTCGCCGTCGTGCCACTGGCGGGCTTGTGCCGGCTTTGATACAACCCGCTGCGGATTTCGAAGTCAGAGGCGTAGGGCAATGACGCACACGCGCATCTACACGGTGCACGTCCGGCCGGACAGCGATGCGCCCGACGGCGCGGCGGTGTTCGTCAAGGAAGGCTTCGCCTGGGGCGCGGCGCTGTTCACCGTGCTGTGGGCGCTGCGCTTCCGGCTGTGGCTGGCGGCACTGGTGATCGCCGCGCTCGTCGTCGGCGTCGAGCAACTCGCCGACGAGATCGAGCTCCATCCCATCGTCGATGCGGCGGCCGGCCTTGCCGCCGCGCTCGTCATCGGCTTCGAAGGCAACGACTGGCGGCGGCGCGGCCTGGCCAGGCGCGGCTTCGTCGAGGCGGGGGTCGTCGCAGCGCCGAACCTGATCGAGGCGGAGCGGCGCTTTTTCGATCGCTTCCCGCCGGCCTTCGGGATCGCCCAGCCCGCCGGCTGAGCCGCCATGCGTGTCGTCATCGTCGATTATGGATCGGGCAATCTCCGCTCCGCCGCCAAGGCCTTCGAGCGCGCCGCGGCGGAGAGCGGCATCGGCGCGGAGATCGTGGTCAGCGCCGATCCCGGCGTCGTATCGACGGCCGAGCGCATCGTGCTGCCCGGCGTCGGCGCCTTCGGCGACTGCATGGCCGGCCTCGAGGACATACCCGAGATGATCGAGGCGCTGGAGCAGGCGGTGCAGGGCGACGGCAAGCCGTTCCTCGGCATCTGCGTCGGCATGCAGCTGCTCGCCGCGCGCGGCTTCGAGCACGGCGCCTATGCCGGGCTCGGCTGGCTGGGGGGCGAGGTGCATCGCCTCAAGCCCAGGGACGCGGCGCTCAAGGTGCCGCATATGGGCTGGAACGAATTGACGCTGCGGCGCCCGGAGCATCCGCTGTTCGCCGGCATCGACGGGCAGGCGCATGCCTATTTCCTGCACAGCTATCATTTCGTGCCCGAGGATGCGGGCGTCGTCGCCGCCACCACGGAGTATGGCGGCGCGCTGGTCGCCCTCGTCGCCCAGGGCAACATCGCCGGCGCGCAGTTCCATCCGGAAAAGAGCCAGGCGGCCGGGCTCAGGCTCATCGCTAATTTTCTGCGCTGGACGCCGTGATCCTGTTTCCCGCCATCGACCTCAAGGAGGGCGCCTGCGTCCGCCTGCTGCGCGGCGACATGGACAAGTCGACGCAGTTCAACGATGACCCGGCCGACCAGGCGCGGCGCTTCGTCGCCGCCGGCTGCACCTGGCTGCACGTCGTCGATCTCGACGGCGCCCGCGCCGGGCAGGCGATGAACGCGGAGGCGGTGGCCAAGATCGTCGCCACCGTCAAGGTGCCGATCCAGCTCGGCGGCGGCGTGCGCGACGACGGCGCGATCGAGCGCTGGCTGGAACGCGGCGTCGCGCGCGTCATTCTCGGCACCATCGCCCTGCGCAACCCGGCGTTCGTGCGCGAGGCGTGCAAGCGCTGGCCGGAGCGGATCGTCGTCGCCATCGACGCCCGCGGCGGGCGCGTGGCGGTCGAAGGCTGGGCGATGACGTCCGAGGTCAAGGCGCTCGATCTCGCGCTCAAGTTCGAGGATTCCGGCGTCGCCGCCATCATCTACACCGACATCGACCGCGACGGCACGCTGACCGGCCCCAATCTCGACGCCATCGTCGACCTCGCCTACGCCGTCACCACGCCGGTGATCGCCTCGGGCGGCGTCTCGGTGATGGCCGATCTCAAGGCGCTGAAGCAGCACGAAGCCGCCGGCATCGTCGGCGTGGTCTGCGGCCGCGCGCTCTATGACGGCGCGATCAATCTCGCGGCGGCGGTGAAGCTGCTGCAGGGGTGAGGCGCTTGCTTCGCATGTCCGCACCCACCAAGACTGTCATGCCCGGACCGCCCGCGGGCTTGGACGCGGGCGTGATCCGGGCATCCATGAGATTCTCATCCGGAAGAATACGTGGATCACCGGGTCACGCGCCTGCGGCGCGGCCCGGTGATGACAGTGAAGAAGAAACAGCGCGATGCGGCGTCAAACCCGCTTCCTGAAAAAAACGCGGTCGTAGCCGTCCTGCGCGCCGCGTCCGGTCTCCTGCCAGCCGAGGCGGGCGTACATCGCGATGTTCTCGGTCATCTTGGCGTTGGTGTAGAGGCGCAGCTCGGCATAGCCCTGCCGTGCCGCCTCGGTTTCGGCGAGCGCCAGCAGCGCGCGGCCGAGGCCGCGTCCCTGATGCCGCGGATCGACGGCGATGTTGTCGAGCATCAGATGATCCGGCTCCGCAATGAGGACCAATGCCGCGGCGCAATCCGTGCCGTCGGGAATCAGCCACACCTGATACCGCGCGACGGCGTCGGCGTAGTCGACCAGCATCGGTCCGGGCTGCTTGCCGATGCGCGGGATGTAATGCCGATAGGCGGCCCGGACGCAGGTGGCGACGGCGGCGGCGTCGGCTTGCGTGGCGCGGCGGACGTTCGCTGAATTCGGCGGCGTCATGTCGGTATTCTTCTACCCCAATTCGGGCGCCCTGGCGCCGGCGCCGCGCCGCAAAAAGCTCTTGACATCTAGGAACAAAACGGGCATAATAGGCCCAAACTGATCCGGACTGACAATGACCACGAATTTGATGGAAAATGCCTTTGAAACAATCCGTTAGCTCTGCAACGAGGACCAAACTTTGCGCGCCGTGCTTCGTGGTCCTCGCGGGCCGGCATGGTCTCGGCTCAAGCCGGTGCGTGCCTGCGCGCCGGCCTCCGGCGGCAAAGACCCTGTTTCCAAACGGTCCAAACGGACCAAACGGAGCAATCGGACGAAACGGAACAGGGGGGTGCGTGTGGAAGGGGGGTAGTCGCGGTCGCCGGCTTGCGCCGCGCCCGGAATGACTTATACATCTGCCGCCATGCTCAAGATCCGCATCATCCCCTGCCTCGACGTCAAGAATGGCCGCACGGTCAAGGGCGTCAATTTCGTCAATCTGGTCGATGCCGGCGATCCGGTCGAGCAGGCGCGCGCCTATGACCGCGCCGGGGCGGACGAGCTGTGCTTCCTCGACATCACGGCGAGCGTCGACAACCGCGACACGCTGTTCGATGTCGTCGCCCGCACCGCCGAGCAATGCTTCATGCCGCTCACCGTCGGCGGCGGCGTGCGCACGCTCGAGGACATCCGCAAGCTGCTGCTCGCCGGCGCCGATAAGGTGTCGATCAACACCGAGGCGGTGCGCCGGCCCGACTTCGTCAGCGAGGCGGCGAAGAAATTCGGCAGCCAGTGCATCACCGTGGCGATCGACGCCAAGCGGGCGCCGAGCGGCCGCCTGGAGGTGTTCACGCATGGCGGCCGCACCGCCTCCGGCATCGAGGCGGTGGGCTGGGCGCGCCGCATGGCCGAGCTCGGCTGCGGCGAGATCCTGCTCACCTCGATGGACCGCGACGGCACCAAGGCCGGCTTCGACCTCGAGCTGACGCGCGCCATCGCCGATGCGGTGCCGGTGCCGGTGATCGCCTCGGGCGGGGTGGGCGCGCTCGACCATTTCGTCGCCGGCGTGCGCCAGGGCCATGCCTCGGCGCTGCTCGCCGCCTCGGTCTTCCATTTCGGCGAGATGACGATCGCCGCGGTCAAGGCGCATCTCGCCGCCGCCGGCATTCCGGTGCGGCCGGTCGCCTAAGCCGCCTGTGACAAGCTCGAAGCTGTCTGCCATGCTGGCATGATTGCGGTGCGTCAAGTTGCTCCAAGGTGCGTCATGAATGACTTGCCTGTCTACGTCCTCGAACGTCTATTCGCGGTGATCGAGAGCCGCCGCGGCGCCAACCCCGAGACGTCGCACACCGCGCGCCTGTTCGCCAAGGGCACGCGCAAGATCGCCCAGAAGACCGGCGAGGAGGCGGTGGAGGTGGTGATCGAGGCGGTGCGCGGCAAGCGCGAGCGCCTGGTCGCCGAGAGCGCCGACCTCATGTACCATCTGCTCGTGCTGTGGGCCGACGCGCACATCAAGCCCGACGAGGTGTGGGCGGAGCTGTCGCGCCGCGAGGGCATGTCCGGCATCGCCGAGAAGGAATCGCGCGAGAACAACGACTGACGGAGCCGCGATGAGCTACGACCGCAACAACATCTTCGCGCGCGTCTTGCGCGGCGAGATTCCCTGCAAGAAGGTCTACGAGGACGATCACGTGCTCGCCTTCCACGACATCCGCCCGCAGGCGCCGGTGCATGTGCTGGTGATTCCCAAGGGCGCTTACGTGTCGTTCGACGACTTCCACGCCACGGCCAGCGACGCCGAGATCGCCGCGCTCGGCCGCGCGATCGGCAAAGTGGCGCGGCAGGTCGGCGTCTGCGACGGCGGCTATCGCGTGATCGCCAATTGCGGCGCCAACGGCCATCAGGAGGTGCCGCATCTCCACCTGCACATCCTCGGCGGCCGGCCGATGGGGCGGATGGTGCAGAAGGAGTGACGATGCGCATCCGCGACGCGATCGCGTATCTGTCGATCAGTGTCATCGTCGGCTGCGTCGCCGCGGATGCCGAATTGCCGCAGGCGCGCAAGCAGCCGGAAGCGTTTTGCCAGGAGCTGATACGCGCGGTCACGCGCCCTGACGAGGATCGCTGGATTCGGCTGTTCAAGACATCAGCAACTGAGCCGTGGAGCGGAGAAAAGGAAGAATCGTTACGACGTTTTTGGAAAACCCTAACGACTACCTCTGCTCTTCTTTCCAACGGGGCGGTACCGAAACTGAAGGATGCAATTGATTCAGCCACACCAAACACTCAAGGATTCAACGAGACTATCGAACTCTGGGGCGCGATGAATGGCCGCGATTTCTATTTGGGATGCATTGTAGGCATAGACAGTGATGGCAAGAACGTCGCAGCTGTCGCCCTGAACACCGACTTGTCACACTTGCGCGCAGGTTTGGCTGAGTACATTCGCCAGCTGTCGCCGAAGCCGGCGACGACCGGAACTTAGCCCGGCGATGACGAGCTTGAGAGCGGCTGGACGGGGGACGAGAAAACACCTCATGGCGATCTTCTTGCGCGCAGTCATCCTGGCCGTCGTCTTCCTCGCCGCCGCTCAGGCCTCGGCGCAGGACAAAATCCTCAGGATCGTCGTCGCCTATCCGCCGGGCGCGTCGAGCGACATCATCACCCGCCTGATCGCCGACAAGATGCGCGTCGCGCTCGGCCAGCCGGTGATCGTCGACAACAAGCCGGGCGCCGGCGGCATCGTCGGCACCGAGGCGGTGAAGAACGCGGCGCCGGACGGCGGCACCATCCTGTTCACGCCGCTGGCGCCGATGGTGGCGTTCCCGCACTCCTATGCGAAGCTCCGCTACGACCCGTTCAACGACTTCGAGCCGATCGCGCATCTGACGGATTTCCAGCTTGCGTTCGGCGTTGGTGCGCAGGTGCCGGCCCGGACTCTCGCGGGCTATGTGGCGTTGGTGAAGACGGATCCGGGCTACAGCAACTACGCCAGCGCCGCCGCCGGCAGCCTGCCGCATTTCTTCGGCGTGATGTTCGGCCAGGCGGCGGGGATCGAGCTCACTCATATCCCGTATAAGGGCACGGCGCCGGTGCTGACCGCGCTCGCCGGCGGCGAGATCGCGGCGGCGATGACCGTGCTGAGCGACCTCGACAGCCTGGTGCAGGGCGGCAAGGCCAGGCTGCTTGCCGTCTCCGGCGCCAAGCGCGCGCCGAGCGCCCCCGACGTGCCGACCTTCGGCGAGTCCGGCTATGCCATCGAAGGCAATGCGTGGTACGCGCTGTTCGCGCCGGCCAAGACGCCGGCCGCCACGATCGTGCGCTATGCGCAGGCGGCGATCGACGCCGTCAAGTCGCCCGATCTCAACCAGCGGCTGGTCGGCATGGGCCTCGAGCCGACCGCCTATGGGCCGGTGGAGCTCGCCGCGATTCTCAGGCGCGACTACGACAAATGGGGGCCGGTGATCCGCGCCTCCGGCTTCCGGCCGGAGCAGTGAGACCGAGTGCGCGACTCACCGCCCGAATTTCTCCTCGATCGCCGCCCACTCGGCGAATTTGGTGATCTGCTTGAACTCGTCGAAGCTCACGGCCTTTTGCGCGATGTTGCGGGCGCGGTCGGCCTTGAGGTCGGCGAGCACGTCGCGCATGGTCTTGGCGACGCACATCACCAGCGTGATGCCGTGCACCACCATGGCGAAGCCCATCGCGTGGAGTTCCTGGTTGGTCAGGATGGGCGTCTTGCCGCTGGTCAGCATATTGCAGAATTGCGGCACGTCGAACGCCTTGGCGACGGTCTCCAGCTCCTTGACCGTGAGCGGCGCCTCGACGAACAGCCCTTCGGCGCCGGCCTTGATGTAGCGCTCGCCGCGGCGCAGCGCGCCGTCGAGGCCCTCGACCGCGCGGGCGTCGGTGCGGGCGATGAGGAAGGTGTCCGTGCTCCGCCGCGCCGCCGCCGCGGCACGGATGTTGCGCTCCATCGCCTCGACCGGCATCACCGCCTTGCCCTCCATGTGGCCGCAGCGCTTCGGCATCACCTGGTCCTCGATGAAGATGGCAGACGCGCCCATGTCCTCGTAGGTGCGGATCGTGCGCGTGACGTTCTTGACGTCGCCGTAGCCGGTGTCGGCGTCGATCAGCACCGGCAGCCCGGTCGCCGCCACGATGTCGCGGATGCCGGCGGCGATCTCGCCCAGCGCGCAGAGGCCGATATCGGGCACGCCGTAGCGCGCGCCGACCACGGGATAGCCGCCGATGCAATAGGCGGAGAAGCCGGCCATCTCGATCAGCCGGGCCGAGAGCGCGTCGTGCGCGCCGGGCAGCACCAACGGCTTCTCGCGCGCCAGCAGCTCGCGCCAGGTCGGCTTCTTGGTCATGGGAATTGCTCCGTTGAGGCTCAAAACATCGCCGTCGTGCCACCATCGACGGTCAACACGTGGCCGGTAACGAAGGATGCGGCGTCGGATGCCAGGAACACGGCGGCGCCGGCGATCTCATCCGGCCGCCCCCAACGTCCCAGCGCCGTGCGCTTCGAGAATTGCGGGCCGATCGCCGGGTCGTTGACGACATAGGCGTTGGTCTCGGTGGCGAAGAAGCCGGGTGCGATCGCATTGACCGTGATGTTGTGCGGACCCAGCTCCATGGCCAGCGCGCGCGTCACCGCCTCGAGACCGCCCTTGGCCGCGGTATAGGCGGCATCGCCGGCGCGGGCGAACGGCCCGGCGATCGAGGTCACGTTGATGATGCGGCCGGTCCGGCGCGGCACCATCAGCGCGGCGGCAGCGCGCGCCAGCAGGAACGTGCCGATCAAATCGGCGTCGATCAGCGCGTGGATTTCCTCGACCGAGAATTCGAACAGCGGCTTGCGGTTGCGCAAGCCGACATTGCTGACGAAGACGTCGAGCCGGCCGCGCTGCTGCACCAGCGCTTCGATCTCTTGCGTGGCCGCCGGGTCGCCGGCATCGAAGGCGGCGATGTCGAGCTTCAAACCTTCCGTGGCGGCGGTCGCAGCGGCGGCGCGCAAACGATCCGCATCGCGGCCGTTGATCGTAACCTTGGCGCCGGCGCGGGCCAGCGCCTTGGCGATCTCGAAGCCGAGGCCGCGGCCGGCGCCGGTGACCAGCGCCACTTTTTCGGTTAGTGAAAACGGATGCGCGTTCATGGCGCGCCAAACTTCCCGATTTCGCTCCGTCTGTCCAGCGCGGCCGCGCGGGCGCGCGGCGAATTCGTCTCCGGCTCGGCGGCATGCGGCGGGTTTCCTGCGGCCGGGCGAGTGATAGGCTCCGCCCCTTTGCGGCGGAGATCGGGTGGGGCGATGAGGACAGGAAAACGGACGAGACGCGGCAGAGCGGCGCCGTCGCGCACGAACGATCCCGAGAAGACGAAGCAGGACATCATCGCCGTCGCCACCGCCGAATTCTCGACGAAGGGCCTGAGCGGCGCACGCATCGACGAGATCGCCGCCCGCACCCGCACCAGCAAGCGGATGATCTATTACTATTTCGGCAGCAAGGAAGCGCTCTATCTGACGGTGCTGGAGGAGGCGTATGGCCGTATCCGGCAGATCGAGGCGGAACTGCACCTCGACCATCTGGCGCCGGAGGAAGCCCTGCGGCGGCTGGTCAGCTTCACCTTCGACTATCAGAACGCGCATACCGATTTCATCCGTCTCGTCATGAACGAGAACATCCATCAGGGCGAGTATCTGGCGCAATCGAAGACCATCCAGAAGCTGAACGTTCCGGCGATCGAGGCGGTCCGCAGCGTCTATGAGCGCGGGCGCGCGGCAAAGATCTTTCGCAATGGCGTCGATCCGGTCGACCTGCACATGTCGATCAGCGCGCTGTGCTTCTTCAACGTCTCGAACCGGCACACCTTCTCGACGATCTTCAAGCGCGACATGATCTCGCCGGCGGCGATCGCCGCGCGCCGCGCGAGCATCGTCGACATGATCGTCCGCTTCGTCCGGCGCTGAGACGGTGCGGTTTTCCTGCGCCGGTTGACAAACTAACCGTTTCGTACATTATCGGCTCAACGATATCCTCAAGAACCGCAATGGAGGAAACATGAGCCCGCTCATCACGCGCCGTTCCGTGCTCGCGACCGCCACCGCCACCGCCGCCACGGCAGCCCTGTCGACCGTCCCGGCCGTCTTCGCGCAGGCGAAGCCGAAGCTGCGCTTCTCGGGGGTCTTCGCGGAGCAGGACATCCGCGCCGACGCGTTCAGGATGTTCCGTGACCTGGTCAAGGACCACTACGACTTCGAGCCGCACTTCAACAGCACGCTGTTCAAGCAGGGCACCGAGCTCGTCGCCATCCAGCGCGGCAATCTGGAGATGGGCAACATCGCGCCGCAGGACATCTCGAAGCAGATACCCTCCTGGTCGCTCCTCACCGCCGCCTACCTGTTCCGCGACGCCGACCACATCAAGAAGACCTTCGCGAGCGACGTCGGGCGGGAGATGAACAAGCTGGTCAAGGACCAGCTCGGCGTGGTGATCCTGGCGCCGACCTATTTCGGCACCCGCCAGGTCAACCTCAAGCCGACCAGGAAGATCAACACGCCGGCCGACATGGCCGGGATCAAGCTGCGCATGCCGCCGGGCGAGGCCTGGCAGCTGCTGGGCGAGGCGATGGGCGCCAACGTGACGCCGGTGGCGTTCGCCGAGCTCTACACCGCCCTGCAGTCGGGTGCCGTCGACGGGCAGGACAATCCGCTGCCCGGCAGCAAGGTGAACAAGTTCTACGAGGTGACGACGCAATTCGTCCTGACCAGCCACCTGGTCGGCTATGACGTGCTGGCGATGTCCGGCAAGATCTGGGACGCGATGACGCCAGCGGACCAGAAGGCGTTCCAGGCGGCGGTCGACAAGGTGGTCGACTGGAGCACGGCCAAGCATATCGAGCAGGAGAAGGAGGCGGTCGATTTTTTCAAGGCCCAGGGCCTCCAAGTCTACACGCCCGATGTTGCCTCCTTCCGCGCCAACGCCCAGAAGAAATACCTCGCCTCCGACCTCGCCAAGGACTGGCCGAAGGGGATGCTGGAGCGCATCAACGCGGTCAAGTAAGCCGCGCGCCGTCATGGCCGCGGCACACGCCGCCATGACGGCATGACCCTCGACGCGGAGTCGCGATGAATCCGAAGCTCACGGCGACGCTGGCCTGGCTGTGCCGCCGGGCCGACGACGTCATCGTCGCGCTGCTGAGCACGATGTTCCTCGCCTTCCTGCTGCAGATCGCGTCGCGCTACGTCTTCAACCTTCCGGTCATCTGGACCCACGAGTACAGCGCGCTGGCCTGGCTGTGGGTGGTGCTGTGGGGCTCGGCCTTCGTGCTGCGCGAGAGCGAGGAGATCCGCTTCGACATCGTCTACGGCCTGGTGCCATCAGGCGTGCGCCGCGTGTTCACCGCCATCGCCAGCGGCGCTGCGGTCTTCCTCTACGCGGTCTCGCTGCCGGCCGCCTACAGCTACGTGGCCTTCATGAAGGTCGAGCGGGCGCCCAA
This sequence comes from Pseudomonadota bacterium, assembly GCA_016201015.1. Taxonomy (GTDB): domain Bacteria; phylum Pseudomonadota; class Alphaproteobacteria; order CACIAM-22H2; family CACIAM-22H2; genus JACQDQ01. The sequence continues at coordinate 11,257 of JACQDQ010000449.1, forward strand.
TCTCAAGATCCCGTTCAACTGGCTGTTCTCGATCTACGTCATCTTCGCCGTCGCCTCGATCGGCCGCTATGCGTGGCAGACCTGGCGGGCGCTCCGCGGCGAGGCTCCGCCGGCCACCGACCCCGCGACGTCGGGCATCGAGTCGTGAGCTTCACCAGCCCGTTCGCCATCACGCTGTGGGGGATCGTGCTGCTGTCGATGTTCGGCCTGCCGATCGGCCACGCGATGATCGTCGGCTCGGTCCTCTATCTGATCCTGGTCGGGCAGGATCTCGGCATCGCGGCCGAGCAGCTGCTGCAGGGGCTCTACAACAGCTACGTCCTGCTCGCCGTGCCGCTGTTCATCTTCGCCGCCGACATCATGAATGTCGGCAGCCTGAGCGACCGCCTGCTGCGCTTCTGCCAGATCTTGGTGGGGCGGTTCCGCGGCGGCCTCGGCCACGTCAATGTCGTCGCGAACATGATCTTCGCCGGCATGTCCGGCTCGGCCATCGCCGACGCGGTCGGCATCGGCCGCATCCTCATCGGCCTGATGACGCGCAGCGGCAAGTACTCGCCGGCCTATGCCGGCGCCATCACCGCCGCCGCCGCGGTGATCGGACCGATCATCCCGCCGTCGATCCCGATGGTGCTCTACGCGCTCATCTCCGACGCCTCGATCGGCTATCTGTTCCTCGGCGGCGTCATCCCCGGCATCATCATCGGCATCGTCCTGATGGTCATGAACGGCATCTTGGCGCATCGGCGCGGCTTTCCCGTCGAGGACAAGGTGCCGCTGCGCGACATGCCGGGCATCGTTATCCACGCCATCCCGGCGCTGCTCCTGCCGGTCATCCTGCTGTTCGGCATCTATGGCGGCGTCATGACGCCGACCGAGGCGGCCGCCGCCGCCGCGGCCTACGCCTTCCTCGCCTCGGTGATCCTCTACCGCTCGATCTCGCCGGCCCAGGCCTATGGGGCGGTGCTGAGCAGCGCGCGCTCGACCGCCTCGGTCGGCATCCTCATCGCCGGGGCGCTGGTCTTCAACTACGTCGTCACGCTCGAGAACATCCCGCAGACCCTGCGCCTGTTCATGAGCGGCTACGATCTGTCGGCGGTCGGCTTCCTGATCGTCGTCAACATCATCCTGTTGATCCTCGGCTGCCTGCTCGAGGGCTCGACCATCCTGCTGGTGATCGTGCCGATCTTCATTCCCACGGCCAAGGCGCTCGGCATCGACCTCGTGCATTTCGGCGTCGTCGTCGTGGTCAACATCATGATCGGCCTCATCACGCCGCCCTACGGCCTGCTGCTGTTCGTCGTCGCCAACATGACGAAGGAGCCGCTGACGGCGATCGTCCGCGAGGCCGTGCCGTTCATGATCGTCATGATCGCCGCGCTGGCGTTCATCACCTTCGTGCCGGAATCGGTGCTCTGGCTGCCGCGAATCATGGGCTACAAGGGCTGAGCCATGAGCAAGCCGATCTACATCCTCAACGGCCCCAATCTCAACCGCTTGGGGCGGCGCGAGCCCGAGATCTACGGCACCACCACATTGGCCGAGATCGAGGCCTGGTGCCGCGCCGCGGCGGCGGGCGCGGCCATCAAGTTCCATCAGTCGAACAGCGAGGCGCAGATCATCGACTGGATACACGAGGCCATCGACGAGGGCGCCGGCATCATCATCAATCCGGCCGCCTACACCTTCACCTCGATAGCCATCCTCGATGCGCTCAAGATGTTCAAGGGGCCGATCATCGAGTTGCATATCTCGAATATTCACCGCCGGGAAGCGCACTACCACCATTCCTACGTGTCCAAAGTGGCTACAGCCGTGATCGCGGGTCTGGGGGCCGATGGGTATCCGGTCGCCGTGCGCGCCATGAAGGGGCTGCTCAAATGACCGCGCCGTGGGACAGAAACCGCGCGGGGCGTTCCGGCTATGGCTGAGCGCCGCGCCCTTCTCGGCCTCATCGGCGCGAAGATCGGCCGCTCGATCACCCCGGCGATGCAGGAGGCCGCCGGCCGCTCGATCGGCGTCGATGTCCGCTATCACCTCATCGATGCCGACATCGGCGGCTTCGGCATCGCCGAGCTGCCGCGGCTGCTCGATGGCGTGCGGCTTCTCGGCTTCACCGGCGTCAATGTGACGCATCCCTTCAAGGAAGCCGTGGTGCCGCAGCTTGATGCGGTTGAGGGCGCTGCGCCGATCGTCGGCTCGGTCAATACCGTCGTCGTGCGGGGTCGACGACTCGTCGGCCACAATACCGACCATTCCGGCTTCCTCGCCGCCTGGCGACGGGTCTTTCGATCGCGCGCTCCCGGTCGCGTGGCGTTGATCGGCGCCGGCGGCGTCGGGCGCGCCATCGCCTACGGGCTGCTGGCGCTGGGCGCCGACGAATTGAACATCGTCGATATCGACGCGTCGCGCGCCACGACGCTGGCGCGGACGCTCGCCGATGCGTACCCCCGCGCGCGTGTCGTCGTCGTTTCGGATGCCGACGCTGCACTCGCCCGCGCTGACGGCTTGGTCAATGCTACGCCGATCGGCAGCTACGCCTATCCCGGCATTGCGGTGCCGGAGCATAGGCTCGAGACTCTCGCCTGGGTCGCCGAGGTGATCTACACGCCGCTGGAAACGCGCCTCATCGCTGCCGCCCGCCGGTGGGGCGTCGCGGTGCTTACCGGACAGGAACTTGCCATCGGCCAAGCCGTTGACGCCTTTGCGCTGTTCTTCGGCGTGGAAGCGCCGGCTGACGCGATGCGTGCGGCATTCGAACGGCAGGCGAGTCTGCGCGAGGCGGACGCCGCCGTCACCGTGTAACCCGTTGTCGGCGCGGAGGTGGAGATGGACGTCCCGTCGGATATGGCGCCAACGACCTTCGAGACCGTCAATCAAAGATCGATCACCCCCCACCAGCCCTTCCGCGACTTTTAGGCGATGGGTGCGGCGCAGCGCATCCGCAATCTTGATCGCGCCGCTACCTTTTCAATGACTGAAAAAGGGGGATACAGCCGCGCTTGACGCTGGCACGTGCCCCGCGCATCCTGCCTTCAAGCCGCCGGCGCCCGGCCGGCACTGGCAGCAGACGGGGAGGAGAGCGATGCGGAAACTGATCGGCGGCGCGCTGGCGCTGGCGGCGCTTGCACTGATGGCGCCACCAGCCGCTTCAGAGACCGTGGCCATGCGCATCAGCCATCAGGTGCCGCCGGCGCATCACCTGAGCAAGATGCTGGAGGTCTTCGCCGCCGAGGCGAAAAAGAACTCGAACGGCGACATCGACGTGCAGATCCTCGGCGCGGCCTCGGCCTTCAAGCCGGCCGAGAATCATCCGGCGGTGGCGCGCGGCGCCATCGAGGCGGCGCTGTCGGTCAACCAGCAATGGGGCAACACCGTCCCCGAGATGAACGTGACGGTGGTCCCCTATCTGTTCGGCGAGCTCGAGAAGATCAAGAAATTCCCGACCTCGGAGGCGGCCAAGCTGCTCGACCAGAAGCTCGGGGAGAAGGGCATCAAGAACGTCGCGTGGTTCTACATCACGCGTCAGGCGATCTTTACCTCGGGCAAGAAGCCGTTGCTCGCCATCGACGACTTCAAGGGCGTGAAGATCCGCGGCTTCAACGCGCTTGCCGACGCGGCGCTGGTTGCCATCGGCGCCGCCCCGTCGGCGATTGCCGGCGACGAGGTCTACCAGGCGCTGCAGACCGGCGTGCTCGATGCCGGCATCACCGACATCTCGGCCGCCTATAGCCGCAAATACTACGAGGTGCAGAAATACGGCACGGTGACGCCGGCCTTCACCGTCTACTTCCACCTGTACGTGAACCCGGCGTGGTGGGCCAAGCTGTCGCCGGCCCATCGCGCGGCGATCGACAAGGCTTCGCGCGCCGCCGAGACCGCGGCCGTCGACATCACCGAGAAGACCGCCGCCGACGCGATCAAGCAGCTTCAGGAAAAAGGCATGCAGCTCAAGATCCAAACGCCGGCAGAGGCGGCGGTGTGGAAGGCGGCGATGCAGAAGCCGGTGCTCGACGCCTTCCTCAAGGCGAGCGGCAAGGACGGCGAGAAGCTGATCGAGCTGCTCGACAAGCTCTGAGCGGGCGTGTTGCCGCGCGTGCAGTTCCTTCCTCTGTAGGGGCGGGTTTCCAACCCGCCCCTACGGTCGACACACAATGACCAATGTCAGCGGCGCCGATCGACAGGGCGCGCAACGCGTCGCCCGGGCGATCTACGCCGCCATTCGCCGGCTGACCGACGCGGCGATGGCGGTGGCGGCGGCCAGCGTTCTCTTCTCGCTCGCCCTCGTCTGCTACTCGGTCTTGATGCGCTATTTCGCCAACCGGCCGGTGCCGTGGGTCGACGAGATGGTCGGCTATGTGCTCGTCGCCAGCGTCATGTTCGCGATCGCCGAGGCGTTGCGCAAGGGCGAGCATATCGGCGTCGACATCCTGACCGAGCGGCTGCCGCCGCGCGCCCGGCGCGCGATCTACGTCCTCGGCATGGTCGCGGTGGCGGTGACGGCCGGGGCGCTGGTGGTCGAGGGTTGGACGACGGCCGCCTTCTCCAAGATGCTCGGCATCCGCTCGATCGGCTATCTGGCGACGCCGATCTGGATCGTCCAGGCCATGGTGCCGATCGGCGGCGCCCTGCTGCTGCTGGCCGCGCTTGCCGAGCTGGTGCGCGTGGCTGCCGGCCTGCCGCCGGACGAGGAGGAGACGGCGTCGACCGCCGACGCGCCGAAGGCGACGGGCATCGACTGATGCTGTTTCTCGTCATCCTCGCCTGCCTGGTGCTCGTCCTGTTCACCGGCATTCCGGTCTTCACCGGGCTGTCGCTGTTCGCCGGCGGGCTGCTGCTCGGCATCGAGGGCAATCTCGGCAGCCTCGGCGAGATCGTCTTCGGCAAGCTCGACAGCTACCCGGGCTCGGCGTGGCGACGGTCGCGGCGTGCACGGTGTTCGCGGCGATCTCGGGCTCGAGCGTCGCCACCGCGCTGACCATCGGCTCGTCGGCCATTCCGCAGATGCTGCGCTATGGCTATAAGCCGCGCATCGCCTATGGCGTGGTCGGCGCCGGCGGCACGCTCGGCATCCTCATCCCGCCCTCGGCGCCGATGGTGCTGTTCGGCGTCGTCTCCGACACCTCGATCGGCCAGCTTTTCGTTGCCGGCATCGTGCCGGGGCTGATGATGGCGGCGATCTTCGCCGCCTATTGCATGGCGAGCGCCAGCGGCGTGTCCGCCTGGCGCGAGCCGCGCGCGACCCTGGCCGAGGCCGCCGCTGCGATCCGCAAGTCGCTGTGGTCGCTGGCGCTGCCGCCGTTCATCCTCGGCGGCATGTATGCCGGCGTGTTCACGGAGACCGAAGCCGCCG
>JACQDQ010000450.1 GCA_016201015.1 Pseudomonadota bacterium
TCCTCGCTCCCACCCGCGGAGTAGTAGTCGCATGTGTCGATCAGATTGATGCCTGCGTCCAGCGCTCGCTTGAACACGACGCGGCTTTCCTCCAGCGGCAATACCCAGGAGCGCCACTTCCGGTCGCCAAATCCCATCGCGCCCAACGACAGCCGCGAGACCTTGAGCCCGGACGCGCCTAGTCGCACATACTCCATGCTTCGTGAGTCTCCTCTGATCGCGACGCTGCTCAGGCCTGATTGCGCGTCAACGCGATCAGCACTGCGCCGCCGCCGCGGCGGACGTGCTCAATGCACGCCTTCTCGGCATCCTTCGCGCCGCGACGGCGTATTGCCTCGACGATCCGTCGAAGTTCGTTGAGGCATTCCTGAATTCGATTCGCCACTGGCGCCCCCGTCGACTGCCGGAACATGACGCGAGCGTCGAGCGAGCGGACGATGTCGCCAAGCACGGGGTTGCCGCAGCCCTCGATCAAAGTCTCATAGAGACGCGCGGTTTCTTCTGCGATCTTACGCTTCTTGTCTCCGGCCAGGACCTGCTCGAGACGTTCAAGCGCCGACCCCAGTCGCGCGATCATCCGGTCGGTCCCACGCTCGGCGAACAAACGGCCGGCGATTCCCAACAGCGCTTGTCGCACCGTGTCGATGTGTTCCGCTTCATCGGCGGTGGGCTGGCCGACGACCGGTCCTCTATTGGGAGCGCAGCGCACCAGACCTTCGGCCTCGAGGTGTCGCAGCGCCTCGCGCACGCTCGTTCGGCTGACGCCGGTCATTTTGCACAATTCCCGTTCGACCAGCCGATCGCCCGGCCTGAACTCCCCTTCGAGAATGGCGTTGCGGATTGCTTCGAGCACACGCTCGCGCAGCATCATGCGGCTGCGCTCGATCCGCAGGCTCGGGCGCCCGCCTGCGCTCACCCGGTGTGTCATATGCTCAAGCGTAGAAGTGGCCAGCGACAGGCTCACTATATGCCAATTCGTGGCTGCCAGGCATGGCGCAGGGGCTCTACTGCACGAGCCCCTGAAGTGGGGCGCTTCGGCTACTTGCCGGCCTTCCATACTTCGCGGAAGCGCGGGATCTGGTCAGGAATCCACACGAAGTTCTTCACGTTGTCGCGCAACGCCGCGTACTCGACAGAGAAGAAGAGCGGAAGCATCGGCAGATCGGCGACGATCTGTTTCTGCGCCTGGCTGTACAGTTTCTTGCGCTCGTCGATGTCGTAAGTTTCGCGCGCCTGGTCCAATAGCGCGTCGACCTTCTCGTTCCTGTAGTGCGTGGTGTTCGCGTAGCCCTTGCTGTGGAAGAGGATGTAGAGCAACCCATCAGGATCGGGGCGCTGAGTCCAGCGGTTCGGACTGAAATTGGTGACGCCCTTGACCAAGCGGTCATACCACTCCGCGCTCGAGACCGGTTCCAGCTTGACCTTGATGCCGGCTTCCGCCAGCTGCTCTTGCGCTAGCTGGTTGATCTGCTGCAGCGCGGCCACTTGCGGCGTCGACAGCACATATTCAAAGCCGTTGGGATAACCAGCCTCCTTGAGCAGAGACCTGGCCTTTTCGGGGCTGTACTCCGGCGATTTGATGCCCTCGTCGTACCACCACAGGCCGGCGGGCGTGGGGCCGTCCGATATGGTCCCCTTGCCACGCATCACGATCTCATTGATGCGGGCGCGATCGATCGCGTGGGCGATCGCCTGACGCAGCTTGGCGTTGTTGAACGGCGCCTCGTCCATGTGCCATTGCAGCGAATACCAGCGCCCAACCGAAATCGGGGCCAGCGCGATTCCCGGCTTGCCCTCAAGCTGGCGGATGTCCTGCGGACCCAGTTCGCCGACATAGTCGATCTCGCCGGTCAACAGGCGTTGCGCCCCGACCACCGAGCCGGCCAGGTCGCTGAACACCACTTTGTCGAGATATGGCAGGTCCTTCTGCCAATAGCCCGGATTGCGCTCAAGGGTGATGTGGTTGCCGCGCACCCACTCCTTGAACACGAATGCGCCAGTGCCGACGGGCTGTCCGCCGAAATCCTGGCCGGCCTTCTTCCAGGCCGTCGGCGAGACCATGAAACCCGGCCGCTCGCCGAGCACGCTCACCAGGCCCGCATATTTTGTCTTGAGATTGAAGGCAACGGTGTGCACGTCGACCACGTCGACTGAGTCGATCACCGGTTCGAGTTGGCCGCGCTGCGGCGAGGCCACCGCCGGATCGAGCCGCTGGTCAATGTTCCACTTCACCGCCGCGGCGTCGAACGGCGTGCCATCGTGGAACTTGACGCCCTGCCGCAGCATGAACACGACGCGCTTGCCGTCATTGGCGAGTTGCCAACTTTCCGCCAATTCCGGCTTGATCGAGAAGTCGGGGCCATACTTCACCAGCGTGTCAAACACCAGGTACAGCACCTGGCGCTCGGTGAACTGCACCGAATAGATCGGATCGAGCGTCTTCGAATCGGAGAGGAATCCAACCGTAAGTGTGCCGCCCCGGGTGGGCGAAACCGATTGCGCCTGCGCCGCGCTCACGCCGACAACGGCAGCGAACAGGCTCAGCGCACCGCAGACGATCCATTTCCGGTTCATTCTCCCCTCCGCCATTTGCCGGTCCGAAACAGCCCGGCTTCTGTCTAAGTTATTGTAAAAATTAGATGCTGATGTCGAGACTTGTATGATTGTATTCAGAAAATTCGAGCGAGAAAAGCGCCGAATCAAAGGGTGCTACAGGCGGATGCAGGCCGCCGCGCGACCGGGGGAGATTTCGCGGAGCGGCGGAATCGCGGCGGCACATTCGGCGATGGCGCGCGGGCAGCGCGTGCGGAAGACGCAGCCGCTCGGCGGCGCCACGGGGTTCGGTATGTCGCCTTCGAGCACGATTCGTTTGCCGCGCAGAGCCGGATCGGGGTCGGGAACCGCGGATAAGAGCGCCTCTGTGTAGGGATGCTTGGGGTTGGAGGTGAGCTCGTCAGTCGGACCGATTTCCATCACGCGACCGAGATAGACAACGGCAATGCGATTTGAGAGATGCTCCATCACGACGATATCGTGCGAGATGAACAGGATGGCGAGGCCGAGCTTCTCGCGCAGGTCCTCCAGCAGGTTTACGATCTGCGCCTGGATCGAAACGTCGAGCGAAGAGACGGGTTCGTCGGCGACGATGAACATTGGATTGACTGCGATTGCGCGGGCGATGCCGACCCGCTGGCGCTGACCGCCCGATAGCTCGCGTGGACGGCGCTTTAGGAATTCGCTCGACAGCGCCACGGTTTCCAGCAGCTCCACGACGCGATCGCGGCGTTCCTTGGAGTTGGGGAACAGTTTCTGCACCTCGAGCGGCTCGGAGACGATCTCGCCAACGGTCATCCGAGGATCGAGCGAGCCGAAAGGATCCTGAAACACGACCTGGGCATGGCGGCGGAACTTGCGCAGGCGTTCCGGCCCAAACGTGCCTATATCTTCACCTTCGAACAGCACCTCGCCCGAGGTCGGCTCGATAAGCCGCAGCACGCAGCGCCCGATCGTGGTCTTGCCCGAGCCCGACTCGCCGGCGAGACCCAGCACCTCGCCGCGTCCGATGCTGAAGGACACGTCGGTCACCGCCTGCACATGTCCTATGAGGTGTGGGATCACGCCGCCTTTGATTTCGTACCATTTTCGAAGGCGGCGAACCTCGAGCAGCGGCGCGGTCCCGTTCATGCGGCCTTTCCCGAAGCGATATCGCGCCAGCGCAGGCAGGCCGCCAGATGCCCACCGCCGCAATCCTCCAGCGCCGGCAGGCGCGTGTCGCACATGCCTTTCGCTGCGAAACCGCAGCGCGGGTGGAAGGCGCAGCCGGCGGGCCTGTCGACGGCGCTCGGCACGTTTCCCGGGATTGCCTGCAGGCGTTGCCGAGGCGCGCGCGCGCGGCGAAGGCGCGGCAGCGAGCGCAGAAGCGCCTGCGTATAGGGCATGCACGGGTGGCTGAATACCTCGGCGACCTTTCCCTGTTCGACGACTCGGCCCGCGTACATGACGATGACGCGGCCGCCCAATTCGGCGACAAGGCCGAGGTTGTGCGTGATGAACAGGATCGCCATGCCCGTCCAGCTCTGCACGCGCTTCAACAGCTCGATGATCTGCGCCTGGATGGTCACGTCCAGCGCCGTGGTCGGCTCGTCGGCGATGAGCAGGCGCGGCTCGCACGACAGGGCCACGGCGATCATCACGCGTTGCCGCATCCCGCCCGAAAGCTGGTGCGGAAAGCTGGTCATGCATTTTTCGGGGTTGGGAATGCCGAGCGAATGGAGTAGTTCCAAGGCGCGGCGGCGCGCCGCCGGCCAGGCGGTCTTTTGATGCAAGATGATCGCCTCGCAGATTTGCGATTCAATGGTGTACACCGGATTCAGAGAGGACATCGGGTCCTGAAAGATCATCGCCATCTCGTTGCCGCGCACGCGCCTGAGCTCGCGCGCCGAAAGACGGTTGATATCGTGCGTGGACCCGTTCTTGAGCCTGAGATCGATCCGTCCGCTGAGCGTCGCGCCGCCGGCTGCGCCGAGCAGCCCCATGAGGGACAGCGCCGCCGTCGATTTGCCGGAGCCGGACTCGCCGACGAGCGCCAGGGTTTCGCCGCGCGCGATATCGAAGGATACGCGGTCGACGGCCAGTACCGGGCCGGCTTCCGTGGCGAAGCGCACGGACAAGTCGCGTACCCCGAGAAGCTTATGCGGTTCGATCATCTGACCGACGAGCCGGTGAGATAGAAACCCATGACCGTCGCGGTCACCGTGGCGCCCGGCGCCAGGCTCATCAGCGGGTTCAACGACAGGAAATCGAAGCCGGCGCGCACCAGGCCGCCCCAGTCGGGCGTGGGCGGCGGAATGCCGAGGCCAAGAAAGCTAAGGCTTGCCGAGGTGAAAATCGCGAACGACACCGAGACGGCGAACTGCGCCGCGACGACCCGCATAATATTAGGCCAGACATGGCGGCGGATGATCCATGCCGAGCCACCGCCGACCGCGCGCGCTGCTTCGATATAGAGGGTCTCGCGCAGCGCCAGGGTCTGCCCGCGCACCAGACGCGCCACGCTGGGCCACATGACGAAGCCCAGCACCAGCACGAGATTCAGCAGGTTCGGCCCGACCATCACCGTGATGATGAGAGCCAGCACCAATCCCGGAAGCGCGATGAACAGGTCGATCAGTGGCACTACCAGCATGTCGACGCGACCGCCGAAATAGCCGGCGACGAGCCCGACCGGAACGCCGATCCCCATGGCGCAGATCGCGGCGCCGAGGCCAATGATCAACGAGGTGCGTGCGCCGTAGATCACGCGGCTCAAGATGTCGCGGCCAAGTTCGTCGGTGCCGAGCAGGTGCCGAGCCGATGGCGGATCGATCACCTCGACGCTGGACTTGAACGGGTCATAGGGCGCGATGACCGATGCCAGCAGCGCCATGGCGACGAACGCCGCGATCAGCAGGAGACCGATCACAGGGCGAAGGCGGCGCATCGCTTCAGTCGAACCGAATCTGCGGATTGACGATTGTGTAGGCAATATCTGCCAAGAGATTCATCAAGATGACTCCGGTCACAATCAGCATGCCGATGGCCAGCATCACAGGGAAATCGTGACCGGCGATGGCCGAAACGAACAGCCGGCCGGTGCCGGGCATCGAAAACACGGTCTCCGTCACCACTGCTCCGCCGGTGAGCTGGCCTATGGTGATGCCGACGAAGGTGATAACCGGCAGGATGGCGTTGGGCAGTGCATGTTTGAAGGCCACCATCCATTCGGACAGGCCCTTGGCGCGCGCTACCTGGATGAACATCCGTTGCGCCACGTCGCGGTACTCCGCGCGATAGACGATGCTGAACACGCCGAAGTAGTAGGCGGAGAGCGTGAGGACCGGCATGATGATGCGCTTGAGGTGTTCGGCGACGCCGTCGGACCACGGCGCCCATCCGGTCGAAGGCAGCCAGCCGAGCCAGACCGAGAACAGAAAGATAAGCGAGATGCCCAGCATGAAGTTGGGCACCGTGATGCCGATGAGGTTCACCGCGGTCGTCGCACCGGCCAGCGCGCGACGCGCGACCGGGATGGTATTGAGTATGACAGCGGCAGTCGTGGCCAATAGGATCGACCACAAGGTCATCTCAAGCGTCACCGGTATGCAGTCGGCAATGGCACGTGCCACGCTCTGCTGCGTGGTAAAGGAACGACCGAAATCGCCCTGAATTGCGCCGGCGATCCAGGCGCCATATTGCATGATGGCCGGACGATCGAAGCCATACCGAGCATTGAGCGCGGCGATGGCATCGGTGCTGGCGTCCTGGCCGAGCATCATGCCGGCCGGGCTGCCCAGAATCGTGGTAACGCTGAAAAATAGGAGCGCCGTGATGGCGATGATGGTTGGGATCGCCAGCAACAGGCGCCGCACGATCATCGTCAACATCTCGACGGTCCCTTGTTCATCATGGCTCCGCGGCACTCGCGCTCTGACATGCGGCTTCATCACCTCGCAGCGTGCCACTATGATCCAGCAATTGGACGACGCCAATAAAGTTGTGCGGCTGTCGATCCGGCCCGACGACGCCTGTCACTTCCGAAAAACTCGTCCGGGACGGGGATCGCACAATCGTGCCGAATTGTGCAGCGATCGGCAGCGATGGTCATAGTCCTAAGATTGCTGTTCGCGGCGTTCCTGCGATTCAAACAAGAGAGCATGCGCGAGCGGTAGAGGCCGCCGCATCGCCTGCAGATAGCAGGCTTGACTCAAGTCTGCATACAGGTGCCGGCGATCGTCGACTCTTGGGAATGCGTTGCCAAGTTGCGGAAGACCGGCTTCGCCCAACAGGCAAAAAGCCCCTTCCGTATGAGCGTCATCCTAAGACCCTCGGCGAGCATCTTAGAGGCTGTTTGAAAATGGCTTGAGGCTGGTGGCCGGACGTGATTCAGGCTTGGGATGTGGACCCGAGCGACGCGCGGCCGGATGGCTGCCATTGAGAAGAAGACCAAGCGGTATCCAAGCGATCTGACCGACGAGGAGTGGTCGGCGGTCGAGCCATTGTTGCCGCATCCGGCCAATCGTGGTCGCAAGCGCACGACCAACCTGCGAGAGGTGGTGAACGCGATCCGCTACATGGTGCGCTCGGGATGCGAGTGGCGCATGCTGCCCGTGCATCTCCCGCCTTGGCAGACCGTCTACTGGTGGTTCCGGCGCTTTGTGCGCCTGCTTCTGTTCCGCACCATCCATGACTTGGCGGCGATGATCGACCGTGAGAGGGCCGGGCGCGAGGCGAGCCCGAGTGCCGGCGTCATCGACAGCCAGACGGTCAAGGCCCCCATGGCGGCCAAGCGCGGCTATGATGCCGGCAAGAAAGTGGTCGGGCGCAAGCGGCACATCGCGGTCGACACCGATGGCCGGCTCCTCATGGTCAACCTGACGACCGCCGACATCTCCGACAGCGCCGGCGCGCAGCCGATCCTGGATGCGATTCGCAAGCGCTGGCCTTGGATCAAGCACCTCTTCGCCGATCGGGCTTACGACCGTCGCCAGCTCCTCGACATGGCGAACCTCCTGGGTTCGCCACTTGAATCATACCCTCGCCTCTTCGGGAATCCCCAGCGTGCCGTTTCCTACGAGTCACGATCAGTGAGGGCTGGTATTAGGTGGGGTCGCTTTGGGGCCTTCCGCCTGGCGATCTGGGGCTGATGGCGGAGCAAGGCGATCTCTATCGCCAACGCGCCTCAACTCGATCCCAGGCGCCGACGCGCAAATCGGGCTTTTCCTGAATCAGCGACGGCTTAGCAATTTTCTCGGACGCGGTGCGCGGCAACGGCGTGTCGCGATATTCGATGTAGCGCGGGATCTTGAAGCTCGCCAGGTTGGCCGTGCAATGCGCCAGGATGTGGTCGGGCGGCAAGTTCTGGCGTGTGTAGCCCTGCTGCAGAACCACATAGGCCTTCACTTCTTCGCCACGCATGTCGTCCGGCACCGGCACCGCAGCAGCCTCGGCGATGCCCGGCAGGCTCGCCAGCACCGACTCGACCTCGTTGGCGGCGATATTCTCGCCGGCACGGCGGATCATGTCTTTCACGCGCCCGACGATGTAGACGTAGCCGCGCTCGTCCATCGATGCCAAATCGCCGGTGCGGAACCATTCGCCGTGGAAGGCGGCTTCAGTCGCCTCGGGCTTGCGGTAATAGCCCTTAAACATGCCGGGTCCGCGGAACAGTAACTCACCGACCTCGCCGGGCTTCAGCGTGTTGCCCTGCGTGTCGGCAATGCGGCATTCGCGGAACGGCGTGGCGATGCCGCACGATCCCGAGCCCACCATATCCTCGGCCTCGATCGGCACGAACAGCCCCGCGCCGATCTCGGTCATTCCGAAGGCCTCGCGCGCGACGAAATCGAAGCGCCGCTCTAGGTCGGCCTGGCTGCGCTTGGGAAACCCATAGATGCTGACGCGGATGATCTCGTTCTCGCCGTCCTGCGGCTTGGGTGGCTGTTTATAGGCAGCACCCGGGAACAGGCAGAAATTGATGTGATATGCGCGCAGCCATTCCATGAAGCGGCTGGCACTTTGCCTCGCGGCAACATAGACCGTGCCGCGTTGCAGGAACGCCATCAGCAAAAGCCATTGCGGCGTCATATAGAAGAAGGGCGTCGGCGCCAGGACGTGCGGGTAGGCCCGGTCGTCGCAGGCCGACTGCACCTTCGCTACCAGTAGCCAGTAACGCTGCGTCAGTAGGCAGCCCTTGGGAAATCCGGTCGTGCCCGAGGTGTATTGGATGTTGATCAGGTCATCCAGGCCGGGCTCAGGCAAGGAAGGCAACCGTGCGCTGCGCCCGTCCAGTAGATCGCGCCATTTGCGATGCCCCGCCGATTCGCCGCCCACGACGATTACCCGCCCAGCGATGCGCGGCAGGCCTTGGGGAATGGCGGCCAGAACCGGCAGGAAGCTTTCGTGGATCACTAGGTATTCGGCCTCGGCGTCGTCGAGCACGTGATGCAGTTCGCGCGCGGTATAGCGCGTGTTGACCGGCACGATCACCGCGCCGATGCGGGCGATGGCGAGCCAGGTCAACGGCCATTCCGAAATGTTCGGCAGCATGACGCCGATATGCATGCCCTTGCCCACGCCGATCGACAGCAGGCCGTTGGCCAGCCGGTTCGCATCTTCGCGCAGCGCGCGGTAAGTGAGCGTTCTGCCTGAGTCGATGAATACCGCGGCCGGATGGTCGGGAATTTCGTCGGCAGCCTCGTCCAAGAGCGCGCCGATATTGCGGGGCAGCGGCTCGCTTTCGATCCGTTTTCTCCGCTCCGCCAGTGGCGCCACGCGCTGGGAAAGCACTTGCGATTTGGACATGCCCGCAATCCGATCGCTATGCGGTGGGGCTGGCGCCGGCCCCGATCTTCGAGACGACGATCAGCACGCCCGTCACCAGCACGATCTGCAGCACCGACACGGCGGCTATGGTCGGGTCGATAGCGTTGATGATATTGTCGAACATCTTCTTGGGCAGGGTCATGTTCGACCCGCCCAGGAACATCGCCACCACCAGCTCGTCGAACGACGAGATAAAGGCGAGGAACATCGCCGAGACCAGGGCCGGGCGGATTTGCGGCAGCGTCACGCGGCGGATCGCGGTCAGGCGGCTGGCGCCCAGGCTCATCGCCGCCTGCTCGAAGTTGACATCGTAGGTGCGCAGCGCCGCGCCGACCAAGATCAGTACGAAAGGAATCGCGTGCACGGTGTGGCCCAAAACGATCGCCTGCCAGTTGCCGATCAGTTGCAATTGAGCGAACAGACCGTAGACGGCGATCGAATAGACGATCACCGGCACGATCAGCGGCAGCATGGAAATCTGGTTGATCATCGATCTGCCCAGAAATTTACCGCGCACGATGCTGAAGGCCAGCATAGTTCCGAGCACGGTGGACAGCACGGTAGTCGCCGCCGCCACATTCAGGCTGCGGACGGTCGCGTCGATCCAGGCGGTGTCGTCGATGAAGGCGGTGTACCAGCGCAGCGACCAGCCCGGCGGTGGGAACTGCAGATAGGCCGACGAACTGAAGGAGATCGGGAATACCACGATCAGCGGCGCCATCAAGAAGAGAAACACGAGGCCGCACCAGACATAGAGCCCGATATGCCAAGGCCGAATGCGTCTGCGGCGCCGGCCGCGCGAATTCGCGCTCAGCTCCATTGCAGATCGCTCCGGAACAGGCGGCGCAGCACCAGATAGACCAGCAGTGTGGCCGTCAGCAGGACCGCGGATAAGGCGGCGGCGAAGCTCCAGTTGAGGAACTGCCGCACCTGCATCTCGATCAGCACGGCGATCATGATCACCTTGCCGCCGCCGAGCAGCGCCGGGGTTATGAAAAATCCGATCGATAGGATATAGACCAGCGTCACGCCCGCCAGCACCCCAGGCAGGGTCAGCGGAAAATAGACGCGGCGAAAAATCTGCCAGCCCGGGGCGCCCAGACCCTCGGCCGCCGAAAGCAGGCCTAAATCCACGCGGCGCATTACCGCGTAGATTGGAAACACCATATAGGGCAACAGCACATGGGTCATGCCGATCAGCACACCGGTCGTATTGTTCAGCATGGGGAATGGGGTCGAGATCAGCCCGGTTTCCAGCAGCAGGCGGTTGATGATGCCGTTGCGGCCCAGCAGGATCATCCAGCCATAGGTGCGGACCAAGATGCTGGTCCAGAACGGCAGCAAGATAAAGACTATGCCGATCGTGGGCCACGGCGCCGGGGCCGCGGTCAGGAAATACGCGACCGGGTAGCCCAGGAGCAGACAGGCGACGCTGACATAGGCCGCGATCAGCATCGTGTCGAACAGCACCCCGACGTAAAGCCCGTCGGTCAACGCCTTTTCGTAAGGCGCCAAGCTACCGCCCTCGACACTTTGCTGCAGCAGCAGGCCGACTGGCAACAGATAGAGCGCAAACAGGAAGACCATGGCAGGCGCGGCGACCAGCGCCAACAGCGTGTCTGCGCGGTGCCCGCGCCACCACCGTCCGGCGGTGTCGGGCGGAACGCGCGCGGCGGTCACGGCAGCCGCGGTCATGACCACTCGACCAGATGAAGATCCTCGCCGCTCCAGCCCAGGGTCACGCGGTCGTCCTTGCGCAACGATCCGGCCGAGCCGTGGAACGGCCAGCGCACGACGATCTCTATGCCCGGGTCCAGGCGGATGCGGTATTTTACCGTTTCGCCCAGATAGACGACGTCGAGGATGGAGCCGGCGAAGCTGTTGTCGGCCGCCGCGCCGTTGGCTAGCGGCTTGGGCCGCTCGGGCCGCAGCAGCAGGCCGATCTCGGTGCCCTCCGGCGGCGCGTCCGCGGGCAGGCGGAACCGCGCGCCGCCGTCCAGCGCCGCATAGCCCTGGCCGGCGACGCGCGCGCGGAACAGATTGGATTCGCCGATGAACCCCGCGACGAAGCGGTTGACCGGCCGGCGATAGATTTCCTGCGGCGTGCCGAGCTGGATGATGCGTCCCTGGTCCATCACTGCGATGCGATCGGACAGGATCAACGCCTCTTCCTGGTCGTGCGTCACGAACAACGCGGTCAGGCCCAGATGCTGCTGCAGTCGGCGAACTTCCAACTGCATCTGCTCGCGCAGCTTGCGGTCGAGCGCGCCGAACGGCTCGTCCAGCAGCAGCAGGCGCGGACCGAATACGATGGCACGGGCCAGCGCCGCGCGTTGCTGCTGTCCGCCCGACAATTGACGAGGCAGCCGCCCGCCGAGACCCGCCAAGTCGACCAGGCGCAACACGTCCTCGACGCGCTTGGCCGCGTCCGCCTTGGCCACTTTGCGCATCTCAAGGGGAAAGGCGATGTTTTGCGCGACCGTCATGTGCGGAAACAGCGCGTAGTTTTGGAACACCATGCCGATGTCGCGCTTGGCGGGTGCTGCGAAGGTAACGGTGCGCGCGCCCAGCAGCACGTCGCCTTCGTCCGGCGTCTCGAAACCGGCGACGACCTTGAGAAGAGTGGTCTTGCCCGATCCGCTGGGCCCCAAAATCGTCAGCATCTCGCCCTTGCGGACGGCGAGATCGATGCCCGCCAGCGCCGTCACCGGCCCGAAACGCCGAACGACGCCGACGATGGTGAGGTCGCCCCCGCCCCCTGTCGGCGTCGCGCGGATCGGGCTGCCCGACGGCGTTTCGTTCATCTGGCCTTTTGGGTTACTTCTGCAGCATCCAGCGCGACCATTGCTCCGTGACCGCCGGCCCATTGTCCGCCCACCAGGCAAGGTCGGTCCACCATTGCTTGGGGAAGTTCTCGAGGCTGGTCGGCAGGAACGGGATCAGCTTGGCGTCGGTGAACTTGGTCGCGTCCAGGTTCAGGCCTGGATAGCCGATGATGTTGGCATAGATGCCCTGGGCCTTGGCCTCGGACACCAGCGCCAGGAACTTCTGGCCCCAATACGCGTCCTTCGCGCCCTTGGGAATGCCGAATGAGGATTCCTTCATCGCCCCCTGGTTCCATTCGATCGTGATCGGCGCGCCCTGGTCGATCAGCACGTAATAGCGGCCGTTCCACGCGGTGCCCAGCACCGCTTCCTTGTCGATCAGCACCTGGGCCGATTGCGCGCCGGTCGTCCACCACACCGCGACGTCTTTCTTGATCTGGTCTAGCTTCTTGAACGCACGGTCCAGGTCGATCGGGTAGAGCTTGTCGGCGGCCACGCCATCGGCCAGAAGCGCGAATTCAAGATTGTCGACCGGGGCGTTCTGCATCGTGCGTGGTCCGGGGAACTTCTTGGTGTCCCAGAAATCGGCCCAGCTCTTCGGCCGGTTGCCTTCCTTAAACGCATCCGAGCGATAGCCCATGACGGTCGAATACACGCCCTTGGGGAACACAAATTTGCGGTCCTGCAGATGCTTGGGATACCGCGACAGGTCGATGATCTTCAGATCCAGCGGCTCGAACAGGTTCGACCGCTCGGCCAAAATGGCGTCCTGGCCGCCGATCTCGGTCACGGCCCACTCGATATTGTTGCTTTTCACCATCGCCTGGAGTTTGCCCAGGTCGACCGGGCTGGTGTTGACCACCTTGATGCCATAGCGCTTCTCGAACTCGTTATAGAAGGCCGAGCGCATGGCGTTCTGCATCGCGCCGCCGGAATCGTTGACCACGATCTGTGCAGGCTTGGGCGGTTCCGCTTGCGCGAAAGCGTCCGGTGCCGCGAACAGAGCGGTGGAAACCGCAAGGACCGCGCAAACCGACGCGGTCATCCATCTCAATTTCAACATGGTAGAACTCCTCCCTCGTTGGCAGCCCGTCTTGCGCGGGCCGGGTTGGCGTGGACTTGCGCCAAGGTGGCGCGGTTGCTCAATCGAGACCCAAAAGACGCGCCGCGTTGTCGTGCAGCCATTTCTTTCGCACGCTTTCCTTTAGCGGCAGCGCGTCAATCTCGGCCAGGCTGCCCGCGACCGGCACCATCGGATAAGACGTGCCATAGATCATGCGGTCCTGCAGCACCGTGTTTCCATATTGCAGCAGCGGCTCATAGCCCGAATTCGCCACCGCCAGGTATTTCGGGCGGACGGCGACCAAGCCGATCCACACATTGGCATGGCGCCAGGCCACCGCCAGCAATTCCTGGCACCACGGCCAGCCGGGCGGCGCGGCCACCATCTTCAATTCCGGGAAATGGACCATGACGTCGTCCAGGTACAGCGGGCGGCCAAAGTCCATCGACGTGGCGGTCGAGAAATTCACGCTGCAATGGACGTTGACCGGGATTTTCAACTCGATGCACTTGGCATAGAGCGGGAACATCTTCGGATCGTTGATGCGCAGCTTGTGCTCGAAGCATTGCAGGTTCAGGCCGCGCAAGCCCAGTTCCTTCACCGCGAATTCCAGCTCGCGGATCGCGGTCATGCCCTTGTGCGGGTCGACCCCGGCGAAGCCGATATAACGCGCGCCGTGCTTGCGGCAGAATTCGGCCACGTCCTCGTTGCGCACGCGGAAGCCGAACGTGGTTTCGAGGTCGCGCGCCTTGACGACGACGTGACGCGCGCCGAGCTTTTCGTACATCGCCAGATAGTCGGGCAGCGATTCCCGGGTGCGCGGCCCGGCATGGGTCGCCCGCTCACTCTGTTCGTAGACCCGGCGGTAATTCGCCAGATGCGGCCCGGTCTTGGCGATCTCGGGCGTGGGAGGCACGCTGCCATAGTCGATGAACGGATAGTCGCGTTTGGCGGCGGTCATCGCCATTTTCCTTCCACCCGGTCGAAACTGCCCTGGCGCAGATCGGCGACGTTTTGCGTGAGAATTTTCTTGGCGATCTTGCCGGACGGCGTCTTGGGGAAACCATCACTATAGGCGATGTAGCGTGGCACCTTGAACCGGGCGAGATTCGCGTCGCAATAGGCCAGGATCTTCTCGGGTGGCAGATCCTTGGCCGCGAGCCCGGGCTGCAAAACGACATAGGCCTTGACCTCTTCGCCGCGCCTTTCGTCCGGCACCGGAACCGCGGCGGCCTCGACGATTTGCGGCAGTCCGCGAAGCACGGCCTCGACCTCGCGCGCGGCGATGTTCTCACCGGCTCGGCGGATCATGTCCTTGATCCGCCCGACGATATAGAAATATCCGCGCTCGTCCTGACGGAACAGGTCGCCAGTGCGGAACCAGCCATCGTCGAACGCCGCGGCGGTCGCCTCGGGGTTCTTGTAATAGCCCTGCAGAATACCCGGTCCGCGCAACTGAAGCTCGCCGACCGCGCCCTGTGCCACCGGCTTGCCGTCGTCGCCGATGATGCGCGCTTCGCGGAACGGGCTCGGTTTGCCGCAGGAGCCCGAGCCCACCATGTCGGTCGCCTCGATCGGCATGAACAGGCAGCTTCCCGCCTCGGTCATGCCGAACGCCTCACGCGCGATGAAGTCGAACCGTTCCTCCAGCGCCGCCTGCACCTCTTTACCCAGGCCATAGACGTTGACGCGGACGATCTCGTTGTCGCGGTCCAGCGGATGGGGCGGCTGCTTGAACACTAGTTCGGGGAACAAGCAGAAATTGATGCGATGCGCGCGCACCCAGTCCATGAAGCGGCTCGAACTCTGCCGCCGCCCGGAGAAATACGTGCCGCGATGATAGAACGTCATCAGCAGCAGCCATTGCGGGTCCATATAGAAGAACGGAGTGGCGGCCATGACGCGCTTGTAGACGCGCCCGTCGCGCCACGCGTTGACCTTGCCGATGGTGAGCCAATACCGCTGGCTCAGCATGCAACCCTTCGGGAAGCCGGTGGTGCCCGAGGTGTATTGGATGTTCATCAGGTCGTCGAGGCCAACCGGAGCGGGCGCGGTGAACTTGCCGCGCTGGCCTGTCGACAGAGTGGCCCAGGAGCGAAACTCGTCAGCCGCGTCGCCGACCGTGAAAATGCGGCTGTCGGCCAGTCGGCCAGGCCAGCGCGACAATCCGGCCAGGCTCTCTAGGCATTCCTCGTGGATCACCAGCCATTCGATGTCGCCGTTGTCGATCACATAGGTCATCTCGCGCGGCGTATAGGCGATGTTCATGGGGATCATCACCGCGCCGATCCGCGCCAGCGCCAGCCAGGTGGTCGGAAACGCAGCGATGTTCGGCAGCATCACGCCGACATGACTGCCCTTGCTGATGCCCGCCGCCACAATGCCGTTGGCAAGCGCATTCACCTGCGCGCGCAACGTGGCATAGGTGGTGGTTTCCCCGGATTCGAAGAAATTCCAGGCGATCTGGCCGGGCACATCGGCAGCGGCCGCGTCCAAAAGCGCGCCGATATTCACCGGCAACGGCTCGGCCTCGATCAGCCGGCGGCGCTCTTCCAGCGGCGGCACCTGGACGCTCAAGACCTGGCTTCGTGACACGCAGCCATCCCTCCGGACATGCCGCTTCCCGCCGCTTCGCGGACTTGGAACAAAATTACCTATTTCTTATCAGATAATACATTTGTTTCGTCAAGCCGGCCGTGTCAGCGCCCCGACTTGTCGCGCCAATAGACGCCGAACCGGTCGCGGCGCTCGAATTCGCGTTTGACGCGTTCGACGGCTGTCGGACCGCCGCGTGCCACCAGCAGGCACACCAGGCATTCCAGCAGTGCCATCGTCGGCACCAGCGACTGGTAGAAGGATGGTCCGGTCGTCGGCACAACGAAGACGTGCTTGGCCTTCTGCGTGATCGGCGCGAGGCTGTTGTCGGTGATGGCGATGACGCTGGCGCCGGCGTCGACAGCATAGGCGACGGCCTTGACCGCGTCGGCGGCATAGGGCTCGCCGCTCAGCGCCAGCAATGCGTCGCGCGGGCCGATATCACCCAGCTCGTCGATCAGCATCCCCATCCGGTCCTCGAGTAGCACGATGTTGCGCGCGAAGGTCTTGAGGACATAGTCGAAATAGAAGGCTGCGGCATAATTAGCGCGCATGCCCAAAATGTAGATGCGCTTGGCACGCGCCAGTGTCTGCCCGGCGGTCTCGACTTCGGCGGGCGCTATTGCGTTGAATGTCTCGCTGATATTGCGGAGCTGCAATTCTCCGGCGCCGCGATAGACCTTCTCGAATGCGCCACGCCCCTTGACCGACAGCAGGGATTGGGCGTCGGCCGCGTAGCGTGCGCTGCCCATGCCGGAATGCATGCCGTCGCGAAACGCATCGCGGAAACCGTTATAGGTGTCGAACCCTAGCTGGGCTGCCAGCCGCACCAGGGTTCCCGGGCTCACGCCCGCGCGGACGGCGACACGCCGCAGCGGGTATAGCGCAACATAGGCCGGCTCTTTCAGCACGAAGCGCGCGGCGTTGCGCAGTTGCGCGCTCAGTGAAGGATAGACCGCATGAAGCTTGTCTTGTACGGTCACAAAATCGATCATGTAGTCCGTTGTTTCTCCCTGCTCCGGACGGGTGTTTGCGCGACATATAAGATTGCGCAGTAGTAGAAAGCGTTAAAGCCGTTGGAGATGAAAACGTCAGCTACCGGTCGGCATGCTATCCGTCAGCTAGGTGCAAGACTATCCGCAATAAACACTAAATGAACAGCTTCAATAATCCCGTACACAGTCCAAGATAGCTAACCCGACCTATTCATGACGACGGCCAGATTTCGGGCTGGGCGGCACCACTCGGACAGGAGTCATAGCGGCCCGTGTCGCCGGGCCCGGCGCGTTTGGGGGGCTGATTTTTCTGCGGTTGGGGGTTGAGGGGACGGGTTCGACGGGACGCGCTGGCCCCGTAGCTCACGGTCCGGCGGCAGCGAAGCGGCCAGCGAGCTGTCGGAACAGCGCGGCGTCGGGACAAGTGGACAGGCTGCTACCTTGAAACCATCCGGTACAACGAGAAGATCGGCCTAATGCCTGACCCGCCGCACGGCGCAAGCGGGTACCGCGCCTACAATGAGAACCACGACCGGCGGCTTCGCTTCATCCTTCGAGCCCGCGAACTCGGCTTCACGATCGAGGAAATCCGCGGGCTCCTTGAACTGGTCGACGGCGGAAACCAAACCTGCGCCGAGGTGAAGAAACGGACGGAAAAGCACCTTGCCGATGTCCATGCCAAGCTCGTTGACCTCGCCAAGCTCGAAAGGATTCTCGCCGACACTGTGGCGCGGTGCTCCGGCGAGTCCTCGCCACCCTGTCCGGTGCTCGACATGCTGGACGCGGGCCGGAACCAGCGCCAGCAATGGTTAATCGGCAAGTCAACCGGCCACGATTCGTACCGCAAAGTCGACCATCGCGATCCTCGCAACGTGATCGCTTGACACTCTGCGGGTGAAGGCGCGTCTTCATTGACGGTACTGATAACACCGAGAGCCTGTGGCGGATACCGGCCCCGAAAGTCATGGCGGTATTTTGGGGACAGCAGTTGATCGGGAGTGCGGCGGATGCAATAGACAGACCGAAAGGGTGAAGAAGCCCGCCGGTGCCACAGGCCGGTTATGAGCTCCCCGCGCTAGCGCCGTTCGCTGGTGTGGCGTGACAAGGCAATCTGTGGAGCAACCCGTGACTCGCACAGTCACCTGCCGTGCAGTCCTGACCGGCGTGGTAGTTACCGCAGCAGCGATGCCCGCCGCCGCGACCGTGACAAACTGACCGAAAATATCACGCGCGACGTGCCGTTAGGGGCTGTTTGCGTTCGCGTGGGCTGAATTCCAACAAGCGTCCGCTCATTCGCGCGGAGGATTTGGCCCTTGACCCAGTCACCGTTGGGATCGGCGAGGAAGGACGGGATATTTGCGATGTCCTTCGGGTGAGTACGGCGTTCCGAAGGCAGCACGTTGCTGGGCTGGGCGATCTTCGCTCTGACTTGCCGGTAAGCGACAGGTCGGCTGCGACCGGCCAAGGCACCACGGCGTATTTGTGGAAAAGTCCTCACCTACTCATCTCTTAAGGACTCCGCCGTAAGAGCCACGCACCGTAACGCCGACCGAGTGAGATAGAGCCAGAAATAGGATCCGATGCTGTCCTATTTACCTGGTGTGGCCGACAGAAAGCGCCGAATGATCATTCCGCTTCGTGGCTTGGCCGGCTTCCACTCGCTGTCCTCGTAGGCCTTGTGCGTACCCTCATCCATGCCGATCAGGCGGGCAACCGCGCCACGGGCCATTCCGAGTTTCCGGTACTTGGCCCTGATCCGCTCGCCGAACGCCTCGCCGGATTAGCCATAAGCGGCCAGCCAAGAACGTGGTCGAGCTCGGGCGCCGGCATCACGCAGCCGTCGCGGGGTAATGACGAGTCGAGACGAGCGGCCGACGCGCGCAGCCTTTCGGTGAAGGCACAATGCGTATACAATCCCCCGACATTGGTCGCGGGGGTCGCGCCAAGTTCAACCGAACCTTCATCGCTTGCCTAGCGGCGCTGCTTGTGCTCGCCGTGGCAGCGGGAAAATGATTCATCACCACGTCAGCGAAGGACCGCACCCGCTGCTGCCTGGCATTGAAGAAATCCCGCCGACCGACGCGGCTTGAATGCCACGGACCACCAGACATGGTACCCAACCCTCCCCAGTCGGACCCGTGAGTAACGTGGACCGACTTCAATCGCGCGCGCCGCGCGGATGAACTGGGTCACCGGCGCGGGCGCGAGGCACCACCGATGGCAGAAGGGCGATCGGCGGTACAATCGGACATCGGAGCCAAACGCCTAGTCTGTGCGGGAGAGTCCGGCAGCGCGTGCCGCTTCTTGCGGCGCCTGTCATGCGGCCTCGCGGCGAGGCCACGCGCCGCCGAGGCTGCCGCGCATCGACTGCGCTTGCCGTTAGGTGGCGATGAGACGGAATGCTAGCCTAGCGCGGACCGTTGGCGCGGAGATGGGGCGGGCGGGGGGAGGGCCCGGGCATGGACGACGTTGCCGCTATTGCGAAGCGCGTTGAGCGGAAATTTCCGCGACTGAGTCCGCGACTGCGCAAAGCGGCGCGTTATGTCGTCGACCATCCGCAGGAGGTGGCGCTCGAGTCGATGCGATCCATAGCCGCCCGGGCGGCCGTGCATCCCAGCTCGATGGTCCGCCTGGCACGCGAATTGGGATTCGACGGCTACGAGGCGTTCCGCTCGCCGTTTCGGCTGTGGCTCGCCAGCCGGCCGATGGCGTTCGCCCAACGCGCCGAGCTGCTGCGCGGCCATCGGCGGCACAAGGCGATCACGACACTGGTGCGCGAGCTGCTGGGCAAGGAGCTCGACAATCTGCAGCACAGCATCCTCGGCATCGGCGTCAGCCGGCTGATCAAGGCGCAGCGGCTGCTTGCCGGGGCCCGTCAGGTCTTCGTCCTTGGGCTGCGCAGCCTCTACCCGCCGGCTTTCTACTTCCATTACCAGTGCCGCATGTTCATGAAGAATACGACCCTGCTGGACGGGCAGGCCGGTACCTTTGCCGATGATCTGCGCCATGTCAGCGCCGGCGATGTCCTGCTCGTCTTCAGCTATCGGCCCTATTCGCGCGATGCCAAGCGCGCTGTCGATTTCGCCGCCGGCCGCGGCGCGCGGATCATCGCCGTCACCGACAGCACCGTGTCGCCGATCGCCGTCGACGCGGTGGTGGCATTGGTCGTGTCGAACGAGACGACGTCATTCTTTCCGTCCGTGCTGCCGGCGATGGCGGTGGCGCAGACGCTGGTCGCGCTGCTGGTGGCTAACGGCAAGGCCGAGACCGAAAGGCTGCTGAGCCTGAGCGCGCAGCAGCTTGAGAGCTTCGACGTCTACGTCGTCGATCGCTGAGCCCTAGACGCGCCCAATCGCCGCGTCAATCGCCTGGCCAAGCTTGTCGGCGGCCTCGTCGATCTGCGCGCCGGTGACGTTGAACGGCGGCGCCACAATCGCGTGGTCGCCGCGCTTACCATCGATGATTCCGCCCATTGGGTAGCAGATGAGGCCGCGCGCCATCGCCTCGGCCTTGACCTTTGCGGCGATCTTGCGGCCAGGATCGAACGGCTCCTTGCTGGCACGATCGCGCACCAGCTCGAGCCCCAGGAACAAACCGCGGCCGCGAATATTGCCGACATGGTGATGGTTGCCGAAGCGCTCCTCCAGCGCGGCGCGCAGCTCCGCGCCGCGCCGGCGGACATTGTCGAGCAGTCCTTCCGCGCGGATCGCCTTCTGCACCGCCAAGGCGGCGGCGCAGGCCGTGGCATGGCCCAAATATGTGTGGCCATGCGCAAGGCTGCTGGAGCCGCGGCGGATCGCGTCGTGAATGAGACTAGTCGCCACCACCGCGCCGATCGGCTGATAGCCGGCGCCGAGGCCTTTGGCCACGATCACCAGATCCGGCGCGATCGCGTCCTGCTCGCAGGCATAGAAACTACCGGTGCGGCCCATCCCGCACATCACTTCATCCAGGATCAACAGGATGCCGTAGCGGTCGCAGATCTCGCGGATGCGACGGAAATAGCCGGGTACCGGCGGCACGGCGCCGAGCGTCGCGCCCGCCACCGTCTCGGCGACGAACGCCATCACGGTATCGGCGCCGACGCTCTCGATCGTCCGCTCGAGTTCCTGCGCTAGCCGTTCGGCATATTGCTCCTCGGTCTCGGCCGCGGACTGATCCCGATAGGCGTAGCAGGGAGACACGTGCTCGGCCCGCATCAGCAGCGGCTCGTACAGCGAGCGGCGCGCCGGGTTGCCGCCGGCAGCGAGCGCCCCAAGCGTGTTGCCGTGATAGCTTTGCCGGCGCGCGATGATCCGCGTGCGGTTGGGCTGACCAGTCTCGACGTAATACTGACGCGCCAATTTCAACGCGGCTTCCATCGCCTCGGAACCGCCGGACACGAAGAATACGCGGTCGAGATCGCCGGGTGCGTCGCGCACGATCAGCTCGGCCAGCTCCTCCATCGGCGCCGTGGTGAAGAAGCCGGAATGGGCGAAGGGCAGCGTCGCGATCTGTTCTTGGACAGCGCGGATGACGGCCGGGTGGCTGTGGCCGAGGCACGAGTCCGACGGCGCTTCGCTCATGGTTCGTTGTATCCTTCGAATGTCCACTCGGTTGCCCGTTTAGGGTAACGGGTCGGCGATGCGCCCGTTAGGCGTGTCCTTCCCTGCGCGCACTCGCCGGCCTGCCGCTAAGCTAAGCGGAACGAAGTAGTCACGCAACATTTGCTTTTTTTTGTGAACTGTTGGAACATCTGAATCATCTGGGGAACCGATGGCCGACGCGAGAGGGGAAGAGGCGATGGCCGAAGGCGAGTTCACGGGGCAGACCGCGCTGGTGAGCGGTGCCGCACGCGGCTTGGGGCGGGCAATTGCGACGCTCTTGGCGGAACGCGGCGCCAGCGTCTTCATGACCGACCTCGATGGGCCCGGCGTCGATGCGGCATCGGCGGCGTTGAATGCGCGCGGGCTGCGCACGATCCCGGCCCGAACGGATATGGCCGATGAGGACCAACTCGCGGTGCTGAAGAGCTTGGTCGTCGCCCGCGGCGGTCGGCTTGACATTCTCGTCAACAATGCAGGCGGCTGGCGCTACGGCACGCTCGACGAAATTACCCGCGAGGACTGGGAATGGACGATGCGGGTCAATCTGACGACGGTGTTTTTGGCGACACGCGCGTTCAAGGACCTGATGGTCGCGCGGCGCTATGGCCGGATCGTCAACGTGGCCTCGACCGACGCCTATCGGCCGAAGGTGAAGCTGCCGCACTACGCCGCTGCCAAGGCAGCCGTGGTCAGCTTGACCAAGTCGATGGCGGAGGAACTCGGCCCGCACCAGGTGCTGGTCAATGGCGTCAGCCCCGGGGCCATCGCCACCGAGACCGCGAAAGCGCAGGGCTGGCTGGCGGAGCGCGTTCCCTTCATCCCGGTTCGGCGCGCGGCCGAACCGGACGATATCGCCGAGGTCATCCTGTTCCTGGCCTCGCCGCGCAACCGATTTGTCGTCGGCGAGACGGTGATGGTGAACGGCGGCATGCTGATGGTGTGAGGCGGCAACGAATCCGCAAAGGAGGACGAAGATGAGGCGACATGGAATGACGACAAGGACGACACGGCGCGGCGTGCTGAAGGGCGCGGCCGCGGCATCGGCGGTGCTGGCGTTTCCGGCCGTGCTGCGGGCTGCGCCGAGCCAGATGGTGATCGCCACCGGCGGCGGCAAGCTCGAGGAAACCTATCAGAAGGTCATCTACGCGCCATGGACGGCGAAGACCGGCATCAAGATCGTCGGTGCACCGAACACCAGCGCGAAGCTGAAAGCAATGGTCGAGCAGAAGGCCTATGAATGGGATCTCTGCCAGGTTGCGGCGGAATTTGCCGCGCAGGCGGCTCAACAGGGTCTGTTAGAGCCGCTCGACTACGGCATGATCGACAAATCGAAGTTGCTGGGCGGCACGGCGCACCCGCATTTCGTGATGTCGGACGTCGCCGCCTATCACATCGCCTGGAACACCAAGAACGTGAAGGCGGGCGCCGAGCCGAAGAGTTGGGCCGAATTCTGGAAGGCAGCCGGCCGCCGCGGCCTGTGGAAGCGCCCCTTCCAGACGATGGAAGTGGCGTTGATGGCCGACGGCGTCGCCAAGGACAAGCTCTATCCGCTGGACGTCGAGCGGGCGTTCAAGAGCCTCGACAAGATCAAATCCTCGACGCTGTTCTGGAATACGGGCGCGCAATCCGCCCAGATCCTGATCGACGGCGAGGTCGAGGTCTCGGCCACCTGGAACGGGCGCGTACACGATCCCAAGCGCGCGGGCGCGCCGGTCGACTACCACTTCAACCAGGCGCTGTTCGTCTCGGATGCGTGGGCGATTCCGAAGGGCGCGCCGAACAAGAAGGAGGCGATGGAGTTCATTGCGCTCGCCATGTCGGCCCAATCGCAAGCCGACTTCGCCAAGCACATCCCCTACGGACCGACCAATACGGCTGCATTGTCTCTGCTCGACGCGGTCACCAAGGAGGCATTGCCGTCGTCCGAGGCGAACTTCGCCAAGGGCAGTTTCCTCGATGTCACGTACTGGGCCGACAACGGCGACCGTGTGGGCGAACTCTTCAACAAATGGACGCTCTAGGCCGGCCACGGCTTCGCGAGATGAGGGACCGGCTGCGGCGCGTGTTCGGTTGACCGGCGCCGTCGCGCGGCGGCCGTGGTCGATGGCCGGCGGCTATGCCTGGCTGCTGGCCGCGCCCGCCGCCTTCCTGGCGTTGTTCTTCGCCTGGCCTCTCGTCCGCGTGGTGTGGCGCGGCTTCACCGATCCGGTGCTCGGCCTCGGCAACTACGCACGCGTATTCGGCGATGGGCCGTATCTGCGCGTCATGTTGAACACGATCGAGACCGCTGCCACGGTGACGGCGCTGTGCCTGCTCGTCGCCTATCCGGTCGCCTACGTCATGGCCAAGACGCGAGGACGATGGCTGCAGATCATGGCCGCGCTGGTCCTCATTCCGCTGTGGACCAGCGTCGTCATCCGCTCCTACGCCTGGATGGTGGTCTTCCAGCGGCGCGGCGTGCTGAACGATCTGCTGCTGGCAACCGGCCTCGTCGACGCGCCGGTGTCGTTCCTGCCCGGCGCGCTCGGCGTCCATGTCGGCATGGTGCATATCATGCTGCCGTTCATGGTCCTGCCGCTGCTATCCTCGATGCGCGCGATTGACGGCACCTTGCTGCGGGCGGCCGAGGTGCTCGGCGCCAGCCCGACCAAAGTCTTCTGGCGCGTGTTTCTGCCGCTGTCGCTACCCGGATTGAACGCCGGCGTCGCGCTCGTCTTCATGACGTCGCTCGGCTTCTTCGTGACGCCGGCGCTGTTGGGCGGACCGCAGCACATGATGGCAGCGGTGCTGATCGAACAGCAGGCCAACACCTATCTCAACTGGGGCATGGCGTCGGCGCTCTCTTCGACCCTGCTGGTTGTCACGCTGGCAATCTATGTCGTTTACCTGCGGGTCTCGGGCGGAGCGGCCGACGCCGCGTTGGTACGATGACGCCGCGCGGCGACGCCCTGGCCCGCGCGATGCGCGTGTTGCTGCCGTGCTTCACCGTGTTGGTGCTGCTGTACCTCACGCTGCCGAGCATCCTGATCGTGCTGATGTCGCTGAGCGATCAGACGTATCTCACCTTTCCTCCGCCCGGCTGGTCGCTGCGCTGGTACCGCACGATGACCGAGGATACGTCGTGGCCACAGGCCGCGCTCAACAGCTTCGTCGTCGGCGTGCCGGCGGCGGCGCTGTCGGTTGTCTTGGGCACGCAGGCGGCACTGGCGTTGACGCGCGGTCGGCTGCGCTTTGCCGCGATCGCCTCGGCCTGCATCGTCGCGCCGATGTTGCTGCCGCACGTCATCATGGCGATCGGTCTCTATCCGGTCATGTTGGACCTCGGCCTGCTGCGCAGCTACACGGCGGCGATCCTGGCGCATGCCGTGGTCGCCCTGCCGTTGGTGTTCATCATTGTTTCGGCATCGCTGCGCGGTTACGGCGAATCGCTCGAATTGGCGGCGATGGTCTGCGGCGCCGGTCCGTGCGCGACCTTTCGCCACATCACCTTTCCGATGATCCGGATGAGCATGGCGGTGGGCGGGTTGCTGGCCTTCGCGACCTCGTTCGACGAGCTGATGCTGTCGCTGTTCCTCACCGGGCCGGGCACGCGCACGCTGCCGCGCCTGATCTGGGAGCAGATGAACGCCTATCTGACGCCGACCATCGCCGCGGTCGCCACGCTGGTCCTGGTGCTGTCGCTGGTGCTTCTGGGCGCGGCCGCGCTGTTGCAGCGCGGCCGGATCGAAGGCTCCGCGCCATGAGTTCCGCCGCGCGCGGCGCGCCCCTGGCCATTGAGGGCCTCGCCAAGCAATACGGCGATGTCGTGGCGCTGGCGCCCACCGATCTGACGATCGAACGCGGCGAGTTCTTCGCGCTGATCGGGCCGAGCGGGTCGGGCAAATCAACGCTGCTGGGCGCAATCGCCGGCTTCGTGCCGCCGAGCGGCGGACGAATTCTGATCGACGGCGACGATGTCGTTGCAGTGCCGCCTTACCGGCGGAACATCGGCATGGTGTTCCAGAACTACGCGCTGTTCCCGCACATGTCGGTGTTCGAGAACATCGCCTTCCCGCTGCGCTTGCGCAAGGCGTCGGAGGCGGAGATCCGCGCGCGGGTGGAGCGCATGCTGGCGATGGTGCGGCTGCCGGGAATGGGCGGGCGGCGCAGCAATCAGCTTTCCGGCGGGCAGCAGCAGCGCGTGGCGTTGGCGCGCGCCGCAATCTACGACGCCGGGCTCTTGCTTATGGACGAGCCGCTCGGTGCGCTGGACAAGAACCTGCGCGAAGAAATGCAGGATGAGATCAAGCAATTCCACCGCCAAATCGGGGCGACGGTTCTCTACGTCACGCACGATCAGGAGGAGGCCGCGCGCCTGTCCGATCGCATGGCGATCCTCAACCACGGCCGGCTCGTCCAAGTTGGTCGGTCGCGCGATCTGTACGAAGCGCCGCGCAATGCGTTCGTCGCCAGCTTCCTGGGTGAGGCAAATCTATTTGCCGTGCGGCATATGACCTCGACTGGCGGCGGGCTAGCGGTCGACACGCGCGAGGGCATCCCCTTGGCCGCGCTTCGGGGCCCGGCGGGCGCGATCAACGGCGCCGCGGTCATGGCCTGCGTCCGGCCGGAGGCAATCGAGCTGGCACGACCCGGTGCGTCGGGTCTGGACAACCGCGTCGAAGGCGTCGTCGATGACGTCGTCCATGCCGCGGGGACCGTGCGCTACCGGGTACGCGTGGGCGACGGCTTCGCGATCACCGTGCGTCGTCCGTCGCGGCTCCAGGCCGAGGATCCGGGCGTGGGCGAGCGGGTGGCGCTGTCCTGGCGTGCCGACGACACCTTGTTGATACTGAAGGAGTAGCGATGGGCAATCTGTACGGGAAGGTCGCGCTGATCACCGGCTCGGGCGACGGCATGGGCCGCGCGCACGCCGTGCTGATGGCGTCGCGCGGCGCCGACATCGTCGTCAATGATCTGCGCGGCGACATGGCCGAAGAGACAGCGCGCATGGTCAAGGCGGCGGGTCGCAAGGCCCATGTCGCCGTGTGCGACGTCGGCGACGTGACGGCGATCCGCAGGATGGTCGACGACACCGTCGCGGCGCTGGGGCATATCGACATCCTGGTCAACAATGCCGGCTTCGGTCAGCGCGCGCAGCTTCTCGAAATAACCGAGCAGGATTTCGACCGCATGTTCGCGGTGCATGTGAAGGGCTCGTTCTTCTGCGCGCAGGCGGTCATCCCAGCGATGAAGCAGCGGCGCTACGGCAAGATCGTCAACATCGCGTCGATCTGGGGCATGAACGGCGCGCCGGTGGCCTCGCATTATTGCGCCGCCAAGGCGGCGCTGCTCGGTGCCACCAAGGCGTGGGCGAAGGAGCTGGCGCCGTGGAACATCCATGTCAACGCCGTAGCGCCGGGCGGCGTGCGCTCGGGCGGGCCGCTTAAGCTGGACAAACCGGAAATTCTGAGGGCCAAGGAGGAGCGGGTGCCGCTCAAACGCTACTGCGAACCGGTGGAGATTTCCTATGCCGTCGCCTACCTCGCCTCGCCCGAGGCCGATTTCGTCACCGGCCAGGTGATCAGCCCGAATGGCGGCGAAGTGATCGTCGGATTTTGAGCGGAGGTGCGGGATGGCAGCCGGGGCAAATGGTTTCGACGGCCGCGTCGCCTGGATCACCGGATCGGGCCGCGGCATGGGGCGCGCGCACGCGCTGCTGATGGCCGCGCGCGGCGCCGACATCGTGGTGCACGACGTGCTGAAGGACGAGGCAGGAGAGACCGCCGACGCGGTGCGCAAGCTCGGCCGCCGCGTCTTCGTCGCGCATACGGATGTGAGGGACGTTGCCGGCCTGCGCCAGCTCGTGCACGACGCCTCGGCCGCGCTGGGACCGATCGATATTCTGGTCAACAACGCCGGTATCGGCCAGCACAAGCCGATCGAGGAGATCACCGAGGAGGATTTCGACCTCATGTTCGGCGTGCACGTAAAGGGCGCGTTTTTCTGCACGCAGGCCGTGGTGCCGGGCATGCAGACGCGCCGGCGCGGCAAGATCGTCAATATCAGCTCGATCTGGGCAATGACCGGCGCCGGACTCAACACGGCCTCGCATTATTGCGCGGCGAAGACGGCGATCCTCGGTCTTACTAAGGCCTGGGCCAAGGAGCTGGCGTCGTGGAACATCTGCGTCAACGCGGTGTCGCCCGGCGGCGTGCTGACGGAAATGCCGATCAAGATCCAGGGTTGGGACAAGATCCGCGAGAAGGAGAAGCGCGTGCCGTTGGGGCGCTGGGCGCAGCCGGAGGAGATTTCCTACGCCGTCGCCTTTCTCGCCTCGGCGGAGGCGGATTTCATCACTGGGCAACAGATCAGCCCAAACGGCGGCGAGACCATCGTCGGCATCTGAACGCGCAGCAACACGAAGGAGCGACCCATGCATTTCGGCCTATTCAACCTGATGACCCAGCGCGATCCCAAAATGCCGCCGCGGCAGATCTATGCCGAGATGGTGGAGCACGTAAAGCTGGCCGAAGCGATCGGCTTCGAGATCGCCTGGTTCGCCGAGCATCATTTTTCCAACTATTGTCTATGTCCGTCGCCGTTGGCCATGCTCGCCTACATGGCCGCGCAGACCAAGCGCATCAAGCTGGCGCCAGGCGTAATCGTCGCGCCGCTCTACGAGCCGGTGCGTCTGCTCGAGGACATCGCGGTGGTCGACACGCTGAGCGGCGGGCGGCTGGTGCTGGGCTTCGGCAGCGGTTATCAGGAATACGAGTTCCACAAGTTCGGCGTCGATCTGAAGGAGGGCCGCAACATCCTCCTGGAAACGCTCGACCTGGTCGAGCGTTTCCTCGCCGGGGAACCGTTCGGCTACCACGGCAAGCACATCGAGTTGACCGAGACCTATTGCCGCGTGCGTCCGCTGCAGAAACGCGTGCCGATCTACATCGCCGGCCTGCTGAACGACCCGGAAACGCAGCGGCGCATCGCTAGGCACGGCTACGTGCCGTTCTTCACCACCGGCTGGAACACGCTGGCACAGACCAGGCAGACCCGCGACAAGCTCGCCCAGTTCTATGCAGCGGAGGGCGGCGATCCGGCGAAGACGCCGTTCGCCCTCCAGCAATACATCTTCGTCACCGACGACCGGAACGAGGCCTTGCAGGCGGCCGAGGGCGCCCGCTACATCCGCCGCGTCGCCGCGTCGATGCGCCAGCGCTACGGCGAAGTCGACGGCGGCTTCCTCAAGGAGATTCCCGCCAGCGACGAGCCGCCGCTGGAGGAGATCGCCCAGCGCCTGGTGATCGGCTCGCCGGCGCTGGTCTCCGAGAAGCTGATCGAGGAATTCGAGATGCTGCAGCCGACGCATCTGAGCTGCTTCATGGCGATCGCCGGCTTGCCGCAGGCGCGCATTCTCAAGTCGATGGAAAGGTTCGGCGCCGAGGTGATGCCCCGGCTCGTCAAGCATTTCGGCGGGTTGGACCGCATTGGCACACCGGCACCGGCGCCGATGGCGCTGGCGGGCCGTTAGCGACGCCGGGCCGAGACGCCGCCGGAGCTAGGCGGAGGCGGAGGCTCGGTTCACGAGAGCTCGGCGCGCGGCTTCGGCCACGAACGAATTTTATCGAGCCCTGGAAGCACGTCGGAACGTCGGGCCCCAGGTCAATTCGAATCACATTGGTAGCTATGCGGTAGCTACAGTTGATTGGCTGGAAAGCCACAAAAACAAAGCGGCCGATTCCTATTTCGAATCAGCGGCTTTATTGTTTGCGGGGACAGGAATGGAGTGGACCCCGAATTCGACCCCGAATTCGACGATGCCCGGTGCCTGAGAATTTTGCAGGCGCACCGGTTCCAGCGAGTCGATCGCCGAGACTTTGTCAGCGGCCAAGTTCAAGGGCTGCTGATGAGATACCGGATGCGGGTCAATTCGCGTTCGGAGTCAGTTCGGGATGAAGCCCTACCCGGCCGGCAGAACAGAAAGCTGTGGCGGCAGGCCTCTTTCGCAGCCCGCTCCCTGCCGGATTTCACCGCCGCGGTGAATAACGCCGACCAGAATTGCTTCCACAGCCGCACCGGTGCGCGAAGCGCGGCACGGCCCGCAGCCGGCTCCGCCGGCGCATGACCCATCCCGCGAGTCGGAGAAGACGAAGCCATCCTCATGACGATTTCTCCTTCCTGGTGCGGCTTGTTCGGGACTTCGGTTAGTGACCCGAAGCGGAAGTCGGCGTTTCAAAGAAAGCTATCTTGGTAATGCTGGGCTGGTCACCGGTCGCAACTCCAATGAGCCATAGACCCGTCACGACAACCACCAAGGCAACCGCAGTGGACGACGCACCAAAGGCGAGGGCGGCGCAAAATAGCTTGATTAGATTGGTAATCATGGGGACCTCCCGGTCTTTAAGACGCGCAGGCTGCATTCTGCGGTCGGATACCTGAGCCCGTCACAGTTCGAGGATCAACACGCCCGACAACCGGTCGAAAACGCCGCCTGATCCGGTCCGCCCGCAGGGGCACACTCCAAAACCGGGGCAAATTTGCACGCCTAATCAGGCTTGGACGAGCGGACGTCGATCGTTGCCACCCGCTTTTCGTCCGGATAGCCGATGCCGACCTGGTAGGATGTCCTTATTGGACCCGCGGCCGTATCCACGACTGTGTAATCTTTACAATAATCGCAGAGTTCCTCGGCCTGTACGGCTTCGCGCTGGACGGTGGCATCGGCCGTAGGCGCTTCCTGAGCCGCGCTCGAACCGCCAGAGGCCAAGAGTAGGAGAAGGCAGGAGAGCGCCGTAGTTGGACGATGCTCGAACATGAGTTCCTCCTTTGCGTGCCGCGCGGCACTTTGCAGCTTCTGATTCGCGACCGGAATTCCCGGCACATCGCTCGCGTGACATCAATTGAAGCCTGCCGCCGTCGTCGCCCGCGTTAGTCCGGCGTCACAGAGGCGTTAAATTTGCTCGGAGGGCCGTGAAAAGTGCAAAATGTGCTCCAGGAAGGGCATCACCGTGCGAATCCCGCGTGCGACAACGGACGGCGCACCGTCCCCAAGGTTCGGTCTTTCGCTGCTGGGAGGCTTCGAGCTGACCGGACCAGATGGCGTTGTCGACCTGCCGAGCAAGAAGCTTGCGGGATTGTTGGCGTATCTGGCCTGCACCGCGCCCCAGCCGCAGCCGCGTGAGAGGCTGTCGGCCCTGCTGTGGGGCTCTCACTTCGACGCGCAGGCCAAGCAGAACCTGCGCCAGGCCCTCTTCCGGCTGCGCAAAGTGCTCGGCCGGGACGCTCTCGAGAGCGACGGCGAGGTCGTATCGCTCAATGCGGCGGCCGTCCAATGCGATGTCGGCCGGTTCGAGGCCCTGATTCGCGAGGGCAGCCGCGATGCATTGAGCGCGGCGGTCGATCTCTACCGCGGCCCGCTGATCGACGACGTCGCCGTCGGCGAAGAGGGCTGGAGCGAATGGCTGACAGCTGAGCGCGAGAGGCTACTGGAACTCGCGCTTGGCGCGATGATGAGGCTCGGCGAACAAGAGCTGGCCGCCGGCCGCGCCGAACACGCTCTGAAGGCCGGCCAGCGTGCCGTCACGCTCAACAACATGCGCGAGGACGCCCATCGGCTGATCGTACATGCGCTGGCCGCCACGGGACGCAAGGCCGAAGCGCTCAAGCACTACCAAGACCTCGTTGCGCT
>JACQDQ010000451.1 GCA_016201015.1 Pseudomonadota bacterium
CATGGTGCCCGCGGCGCGGCACGGGCCGAGCGCCGGCGCGCCGAGGCGTTGGTCCGCGAGCTGGCCGCCGTCCAAGCGAAGCTTGACGCCCGTTCGCTGACGGCGTCGCCGCCCCTCGGCGCCGCGCTGCCGGCGCCGCCGCCCGCACCGAAACCCTGAGCCATGCGCGTCGTTGACGCCAGCGAGGTCGAATCGCTGCTGAGCTTCGAGCCGCTGGTCGAGCAGCTTCGCCAGATGTTCCGCGCCGGCTGCGTCGTGCCGCCGCGCCACCACCACACGATCCCCATGCCCGACGGCAAGGACGCCACGCTGCTGCTGATGCCGGCTTGGCAGAACGACCGCTACATCGGCGTCAAGATCGTCACCGTTTTTCCGGGCAATGCCGCCAAGGGTCTGCCTTCGGTCAACGGCGCCTATGCGCTGCTCTCCGCACGCGCCGGCCAGGCGCTGGCACTGATGGACGGCAGCATGCTGACGTTGCGGCGCACGGCGGCGGCCTCGGCGCTGGCCGCGACCTATCTCGCGCGGCCGGACTCGCGGCGCCTGTTGATGATCGGCACCGGCGCGCTGGCGCCGCACCTGATCCTCGCCCATGCGACGACGCGGCCGATCCGCGAGGTGCTGATCTGGGGCCGCACGCCGGACAAGGCCGAGCGCCTCGCCCGCAACCTCGACGCCCGCCGGCTTGCGGTCAGCGCAACGCGCGATCTTGAAGGCGCGGTGCGCGGGGCCGATATCATCTCGTGCGCCACGCTGTCGCGCGATCCTTTGGTGCGCGGCGCCTGGCTGCAGCCGGGCCAGCATGTCGATCTCGTCGGCGGTTTCACGCCGGAGATGCGCGAGGCGGACGACGCCGCGATCGAGCGCGCGCGGGTCTATGTCGATACCTATGCCGGCGCGCTCAAGGAGGCAGGCGACATCGTGCAGCCGATCGCCAGCGGCGTGCTCGACGAGAAGGTGATCGGCGGCGAGCTTGCCGAGCTGGCTCAGGGCCGGCGCAGCGGACGCAGTTTCTACAATCAGATAACCCTGTTCAAATCGGTCGGCACGGCGCTAGAAGACCTCGCCGCCGCGGCCCTCGTGTTCGAACAGACGCTCGACTGACTGCCATGAATGATCCCGCTGCCCGCATCTTCGTCGCCATCGACCGCATGGATCTGGGCCAGGCGCGTGCCGACATCGCGCGGCTTGGGCCGCATGCCGGCGGCATCAAGCTCGGCCTCGAGTTCTTCGTCGCCAACGGCCCCGGCGGCGTGCGCGAGGCGGCCGGCAATCGGCCGCTGTTCCTCGATCTGAAGCTGCACGATATCCCGAACACGGTGGCCGGCGGCGTGCGCGCTGCCGGCCGGCTAGCCCCGCGCTTCCTGACCATCCACGCCGGCGGCGGCGAAGCGATGCTGCGCGCTGTGGCAGAAGCCGCGCGGGAGATGCCCGCCGAACGGCGCACCAAGCTCCTCGGCATCACCGTGCTCACCAGTCTCGACGACCCCGATCTCGCGGCGGTGGGGCAGCGCGGCCCGGTGGCCGACCAGGCGAAGCGTCTCGCGACGTTGGCGCAACAGGCCGGGCTCGACGGCATCGTCTGCTCGCCGCACGAGGTCGCGGCGCTGCGCGCGCAATGCGGCTCCGGCTTCGTGCTGATGGTTCCCGGCATCCGCCCGGCCTGGTCCGCGGCGCAGGACCAGAAGCGTGTGCTGACGCCGGCCGCGGCGATCGCGCGCGGTGCCGACTACCTCGTCATCGGCCGGCCGATCACCACCAGCGCCGATCCCGCCCAGGCGCTTGTCCGCATCGTCGACGAGATCCGCGCAGAACCGGTGTCGTGAGCGTCCAGGTCAAGATCTGCGGCCTCAACTCACCGGAGGCCGTGCGCGCGGCGGCGACCGCCGATCTCGGCGGGTTCGTCTTCTTCCCGCGCTCGCCGCGCAACGTCCGGCCGGAGGAAGCCGCCGCGCTCGCCGCCGAGCTGCCGCGCCGCGTGCGCCGTGTCGCGCTGGTCGTCGATGCGGACGATGCGACGCTGCGGCATATCGTCGTCCAGTTCCGCCCCGACTTCGTGCAATTGCACGGACGCGAGACGCCTGAACGCGTCGCCGCCATCAAGCGCGATTTCGGCATGAAAACGATCAAGGCGATCGCGGTGAGCAAAGCCGCCGATCTCGACGCCGCCGATGCCTACCTCGACATCGTCGATATGTTGCTGTTCGACGCGCATCCGCCGGCGCGCCCTGATGCGCTGCCTGGCGGCAATGCGACGCCGTTCGATTGGCGGCTGCTGCATGGGCGGAGCTGGCCGGTCGCGTGGTTGCTGTCGGGCGGCCTCACGCCGGCGAACGTGGCCGAGGCGGTGGCGGTGAGCGGTGCGCCAGCGGTCGATGTCTCATCCGGCGTCGAAGACCGACCGGGACACAAAGATCCCAAGCGCATCAAGGCGTTTCTCCAAGCCGCAAGAGGCTGAAATGCGGAGTCTTTTCCGCTCGCCTCGCCCGCCCCTTCGTGGTTTAACTCCGGTTGCCAGACGGGGATAGCATGGATACGCCCAACACCTATCGCGCCGGCCCCGACGAGCGCGGCCATTTCGGTCTTTTCGGCGGCCGCTATGTCGCCGAGACGCTGATGCCGTTGGTCCTCGAGGTGGAGCGTGCCTACGCCGCGGCGAAAGCCGATCCCACGTTCCAGGCCGAGCTCGACGGCTATCTCGCGACCTATGTCGGCCGACCCAGCCCGCTCTATTACGCTGCGCGCATGACGCAGCATTTCGGCGGTGCCAAAATCTACTTCAAGCGCGATGAGCTCAACCACACCGGCTCGCATAAGGCCAATAACTGCATGGGCCAGATCCTGCTTGCCAAGCGCATGGGCAAGCGACGGATCATCGCCGAGACCGGCGCCGGGCAGCATGGCGTGGCCGTCGCCTCGGTCTGCGCGCTGTTCGATCTGCCCTGCACGGTCTACATGGGCTCCGTCGACATCGAACGCCAGGCGCCCAACGTCTTCCGCATGAAGCTGCTCGGCGCCGAGGTGAAGCCGGTTACCCTCGGCTCGGCCACGCTCAAAGACGCGATGAACGAAGCGCTGCGCGACTGGGTGGCGACGGTCGACACCACCTATTACCTGATCGGCACCGCCGCCGGCCCGCATCCTTATCCCGCCATGGTGCGCGATTTCCAATCGGTGATCGGACGCGAGGTGCGCGAGCAGATCATGCTGGCCGAGGGGCGCCTGCCCGACACGCTGGTCGCCTGCATCGGCGGCGGCTCCAACGCCATCGGTCTGTTCCATCCCTTCCTCGACGATCCGGGCGTGCGCATGGAAGCGGTCGAGGCGGCCGGTCTCGGCATCGACACCGGCAAGCACGCCGCTTCCCTCACCGGCGGCAAGCCCGGGGTTCTGCATGGCAACCGCACCTATCTACTGCAGGACGACGACGGCCAGATCACCGAGGCGCAAACCATCTCGGCCGGCCTCGACTATCCCGGCATCGGCCCGGAGCATTCCTGGCTGCACGACATTGGGCGCGTCAATTACGTCTCGGCGACCGATCGCGAGGCGCTCGAGGCGTTCAAGCTGTGCGCCAAGCTCGAAGGCATCCTGCCGGCGCTCGAGCCGGCGCATGCGCTGGCGCATGTGTCGCGCATCGCGCCGCGCCTGCCGCGCGAT
This sequence comes from Pseudomonadota bacterium, assembly GCA_016201015.1. GTDB lineage: Bacteria > Pseudomonadota > Alphaproteobacteria > CACIAM-22H2 > CACIAM-22H2 > JACQDQ01. The sequence goes on from JACQDQ010000451.1 coordinate 3,661, forward strand.
CACCTGCTGGTCGTCAACATCTGCGGGCGGGGCGACAAGGACGTCTTCACCGTCGCCAACGCGCTTGGGGTCAAGCTGTGAGCCGCATCGCCGACCGCTTCGCCGCGCTCCGGCGCGAGCGCCGCGCCGGTTTCGTCATCTATACGATGGGCGGCGATCCCGACTACGCCACGTCGCTCGCGCTGCTGCGCGGCCTGCCCAAAGCCGGCGCCGATCTGATCGAGATCGGCATGATGTTCTCCGATCCCATGGCCGATGGCCCGGCGATCCAAGCGGCAGGCGTCCGCGCGCATAAGGCGGGCGCCACTTTGCGACGGACGCTCGATCTCGTCGCCGAGTTCCGCCGCGAGGATCAGACCACGCCGATCGTGCTGATGGGCTATTACAACCCGATCTACCAGTTTGGAGCGCAGGAATTCGCCGCCGAGGCGAAGGCCGCCGGCGCCGATGGCCTCATCGTCGTCGATCTGCCGCCGGAGGAAGACGTCGAGTTTCGCCCGCACGCCGAGACCAACGGGCTGGACGTGATCCGGCTCGCCACGCCCACCACCGACGCCGCGCGCCTGCCGGCCGTGCTCGACGCAGCCAGCGGCTTCCTTTACTACGTCGCGGTGCTCGGCGTGACCGGCACCAAGGCCGCGGTGACCTCGTTCATCACCGAGGCGCTGAAGCCGATCCGCAAGCAGACCGGCCTGCCGATCGCCGTCGGCTTCGGCATTCGCACGCCAGCGCAGGCGGCGGAGATTGCCAGGGTCGCCGACGCCGCGGTGGTCGGCTCGGCCTTCGTCCAGCTCATCGCCGAGCATCTCGGTCCCGACGGCAAGCCCCGGCCCGGCCTGGTCGACGCGGCGCTGCGCTTCGTCGGCGATCTGGCCCGCGCCGTGCGCAGCGCGCGCGTCACGGCCGGTGCGTAGCCGCGCATCGTCGCCATGAACTGGCTGACCAACTTCGTCCGGCCGAAAATCCGGGCGCTCGTGCGCAAGGCCGACGTCCCCGACAAGCTGTGGGACAAGTGCGAGAATTGCGAGAAGATGATCTTCCACCGCGATCTCGAGGCGAACGCGCGCGTTTGCCCGCATTGCGGCTATCATTTCCGCCTCGCGGCCAAGCGGCGTCTCGAGTTGTTGTTCGATGACGGCGCCTACACGTTGATCGAGCTGCCGCGCCCGGCCCAGGACCCGCTGCGCTTTCGCGACAGCCGGCGCTACCTCGACCGATTGAAGGAGGCGCGCGAGAGGACGGGCAGCGAAGATGCCATCCTCGTCGCGCATGGACGCCTCGACGGCATGCCGATCGTGGTCGCGGCGTTCGATTTCCACTTTCTCGGCGGCTCGATGGGATCCGCGGCGGGCGAGGCGATCCTCGCCGCCGCCAAGCTTGCCATATTGCAGCAGGCCGCCTTCATCGCCATTCCCGCCTCGGG
>JACQDQ010000435.1 GCA_016201015.1 Pseudomonadota bacterium
GCGATCACCATGCCCAATGGCCGGACCTGCATGGTTGCCACTGGCGAGAATTGGGAGAGCGTGCCGCGCGTCGCCGTAGTCGGCCCGCCGGCCTGATGCCGATCGGGCGCGATCGCCGCGCCGCTCACGCGGCCGAGCGTTTGGCCAAGACCTCTTTGACAACTGCGAGGAGTTGATCCGAGGTGAACGGTTTCGCCAAAGCGCGGTCGGCGCCGAGGCGCTGGGCGACGCCGAGCAAATTCCACTCCCCCGGTGCGCCGCCGCCGGAGATGGCGATGATCTTCATCGCCGGGCGAGACCGCCGCAATTGCATGATGGTTTCGATCCCCTCCTTTCCCGGCATGAAGATGTCGACGACGGCGATGTCGAATGTCCCATGCTTGAGCTGCTCCAGACCGGCTTCGCCGTCGGCAGCGTCGACCACGTCGTATCCAGCATCCGCCAGCGTTCTCTGAACGGTTCGCCGCAGCAATTCTTCGTCGTCGATGATCAAGATGCGCTGTGGCGCTGCGCCCCGGCGGTCCAAGGCGGCCCTCACTTTCTCCGCCATCTCGCGCCTGGTATACGGCTTGCCGATGAACGCCTCGCCGTCGAAGCCCTCGGGCCGGGCGACGATCGCCGCGCCGGGATACCCCGACATGAACAGCACGGCAAGATTCGGCCGCAGGCGCCGGGCCTCTTCCGCCAACTGATCGCCGCTCCGGCCGCCCGGCATCATCACGTCGGTGAGCAGAAGATCGATGGCGGCCGAGGATTCAAGATGTTGGCGAGCGCGCTTCGCATCCGCCGCTTCGATCACCTTATAGCCCAGACCTTCAAGCGTGGTTTTGGTGGATTGGCGGACCAAGTCATCGTCTTCGACCAACAGAATCGTTTCCCGGCCCATCGGCAGCGGTGACTCCGGCGCCGCATCGCGCGTCTCCTCGCGCTGCAGCCCGACATGGCGCGGGAAGTAGAGCCTGACGGTCGTACCGTTGCCAACCTCGCTGTAGATCTTGGCAAGGCCACCCGACTGGCGGACGAATCCGTACACCATGCTGAGGCCGAGGCCGCTCCCCTTCCCGGCCGGCTTGGTCGTGAAAAACGGCTCGAAGACCTTTTCCAACATGTCTGCCGCTATGCCGCTGCCGATATCGGTCAATGCCAGCATGACGTACTCGCCCGGCGCGATCCCGGGGTTCAGGGCGGCATAGCCTTCATCGGCCGACACATTCGCCGTCTCGATCGTCATCGCGCCGCCGTTCGGCATGGCATCACGCGCGTTGATCGCCAGATTGAGCAGGGCGTTCTCCAGCTGCGCCCGATCGGCGTTGATCGGCCACAGGCCCGGCTGCAGCTTCGCTGCGATGGCGATGTTGGCGCCGAGGGTGTGACGCAGCAGCGGCTCCATCTCCTTGATCAGCTCGCTCGCCTCGATCATCGAAGGCTGCAGCACCTGCCGGCGGGAGAAGACGAGCAAGCGCCGCGTCAGGTCGGCGGCGCGAACACCGGCCGCGTTGATCAACTCCGCCATCTGACACTGCCGGACGTCTGTCAGCTCCTCAGCCAGCGTCACGGCGTTGCCGAGAATCACTGTCAGCAGGTTGTTGAAGTCGTGGGCGAGGCCGCCGGTGAGCTGGCCGACCGCTTCCATCTTTTGCGATTGGCGGAGCTGCTCCTCCAGCACGGTATGCTTCGCCTCGGCATTTTTCCGCCCGGTCACATCGATGAGCAGGCAGTCCCAGATGACGGAGCCATCCTCGAGGCTCCGCGGCTGCGAGAAGCTTTGAACCCATTTGGTCTCGCCTGTCGTGGTGACGATGCGGCATTCGAGTTCAAGTCTGGAACCCGTCGCGGCAGACCGCCTCACTTCGTTCATGAACCGCCCGCGATCATCAGGATGTATCGAATTTAGAAATGCAGTGCCGTCGGCCATGATTCGTTCCGGATCCACGCCCTCGCCACACATCTTTTCGACGCCGGCGCTGACATAGGGATAGCGTAGCGTTCCGCCCCGATCGAGAACGCGCTGATAGATCACGCCGGGCATGTTCTCCGCCAGGCTGCGGAAGCGAGCCTCGCTCTCGCGAAGTTCTGCATCGATCTGCTCCTGCATCGCGTGCCTTCGATTGATGACGGCCGCGGTCAACAAGATCACCGGCGTGAGAACGACAACATTGAACAGCGTGTAAAGTACGAGCCCAGTCTCAGTCGAAAATAACTCCGCTCTTTGGCCGACCAGCCGTATCCAACCGAGCGCCGGAACGACGATCAGCACGACCGGCAGGATACGCCGCGCCAACACCCCGCCTTGATACGCGCTCGTGATTACCGACATGAGGCCTAAGCGCGGCTTGGCGCAAAGGATGCCGACCGCCAGCACGACGAAGGCGATGCTTGTGTGCAGGGCCATCCGCGTGAAGGGCGCAATGCTCTCCAGCTCGACGGCGTCGTAGACATGACCCAGCAAGGCGGCAAAGGCGACGACGAAGATTACCACCGCCGGCACCTGAGAAGACCCAGCGCGCCCGGCGGCCGTGCTGCGCAGCAGCAGCAGCGCGATTCCAGCCATGATGAAATTGAATGCTGTCGTCGGCGCCATCCGGCCGGGGTGATTGTCGCGTTCATCCGTGGTGTCGTCGCGAATCAGCGCTTCGTCAATGCCGAAATCGATGCCGAACAGATCCTGTGAAAGCGTCAATACGCCCAATCCCGCAACGCCGGCAGCGAAGACCTGACCGGCCATCTTTCGCGACGCGGACGGATTGTCGTTGTCCACCAGCCAAAGCCCGATGGCTGACAGCAGCAATCCGACAGCCGTATTCATCTTGAGAGCATCCAGCCCGGGCAAGACCGTTTTCAGTGGCGCTAAATGCAGCCACCAGCCAAGGACGGCGGCACAGCCGATCGCCGCCACCACGGCACCGCTGATCCACACCGCACGTTCAAATTTTTCAAAAAAATCAGCCGCGTCGGACCGCGACCGGGATGTAGGATGACGCCCTGCTCTCGCTCGCATCGGGGCCTCCCAGGACGCACAGAAGGGCCATCCCACATACTAGGGATAGCGATTGCAAGAACCCCCCAAGATGTTGTGCCAGGAATAGCCAGTCTCGTCCGCGGCGGCTCATGCCACTTCGCCGGAAAGACCGAAGTCAAATGCTATCAGACGTTGATTGCATCCGCCATTAAAATGCGCCGACTCGGCTTTGGTGTTAGGCGACGCAATTGAGATAGGGCGTCACCGTGCCCGCGTCCTTGACGCCGCGCGATCACGGGATTTCGCGATCAATGCAACGCCCGCTCAGCCTGCGTTGCGGAACATCGGATGAATGACCCGGTCGCCCGGCTTGATACCGAGCCGGCTGGCGGTGCCGCCCGCCAGCTCGAGCACCGCCCGGACCGGACCGGCCGAGGGGATCGTCTGCTCGGAAAACGGCACGGCGCGTTCGGCGATGTTCACCACGCGCCCATCGCGGGCGATGAACAGCATATCGAGCGGAATGCGCGTGTTGCGCATCCACATCGCCACCGGTTGGTCGGCCTTGAAATCGAACAGCATGCCGGCGTCCGTTGCCAGCGTGTTCCGGTGCATCAAGCCGATCATGCGGCGCTCATCGCTGTCGGCAAACTCGACCATGAAGCGTTGCCGCCCCTTCGCCGTCTCGATGAACAACTCCGAAGCGGGGAGCGGCGTCTGCGGCTGCGCCTGGACCAGCGCCGGAAAGAAGGCGGACGCGAGGATCAGGCGCAACAATGCGCGGCGGGCCGTCGTGATCATGATCGCGATCCATAGCGCATCGCGCGCGGCACGGCAATTCGCGCCCTATGCCGCGGTGAGCGCGGCTGCCAATGCGCGAATCGCTGGGCGGACCGGGCCATCATTCGGCGGATCGGCCAGCGTCGTGAACCAGTGCTGCGGCCGCGTCTCGCCGCGCCGGCGGTTCCAGGCGAGGCCGCGCAGCACCGCCTCGGCCGCTTGCGGCAGGGGCTCGGGAATCGCGAAACCGTTGAGCGTTGCCCACACGCCGGTCCAGCAGCGCGCCACGGCCCACGGGTTGTAGCCGCCGCCGCCCAGCACGAGCAATCGTGGGGCGAGCCCCATCATCGCCCGCACGACGCGCCACAGCGCGGTATTCGACAGTGAGAGGTCGCTCAGCGGATCGTCGGCCAGCCCATCTGCCCCGCATTGCAGCACGACGGCATCGGGACGAAATTCGTGGCCGAGCGGCACCAGCACCTCGGCGCACAAGACGGCAAGCTCGGCGTCGTTGAAGCCGGCCGGAACCGGCAGGTTCCGCGCGCTGCCGGCGCCGCGATCCTCGATCCTGCCGGTTTGCGGCCAGATGTCCTGCTGATGGACGGACGCTGTGAGCACGCGCGGCTCGCCGGCAAAGGCCGCCTCGACGCCGTCGCCGTGATGCGCGTCGACATCGACGTAGTAGACGCGGCCGAGCCCCGCATCGAGGAACGCAAGGATCGCCAGCACGGGGTCGTTGAAATAGCAGAAGCCGCTCGCCCGGCCGGGCCGTCCGTGATGCGTGCCGCCAGCCGGCGAATAAACGATGCCGCCGTCGCGAAGCAGCCGCGCCGCCGCGAGCGAGCCGCCGCAGGCGGTCGCCGGCCGGCGGAACACCTCGCCGAAGACCGGATTGCCGTTGCGGCCGATATTGTAGCGGCGGCTCGTCTCCTCGGACACGCGCTGCTCGACTTCCGCTTGCATCAGCGCGGCGATGTAGTCGCGGTCGTGAAAGCGCGCCAGCTCGTCCGGCGTGGCCCGCGGGCTGTCGACATAGACCTCGTCCGGCAGCCAGCCGAGCGCACGGCATAGATCCATCACCGCCGACACGCGCGGAATCGCCAGCGGATGCTTGTCGCCATAGCGCGAATGGCGGTAGATGTCGCTGCCGATGAAGAGCGGCCGTGCGAGCATCCCCGATCCTATATCTCGCCCGCCTCGAAGAACCGAATCCACCCGGCGCGCACGTCTTCGGGCAGGCCGTTCCACCATTCGGTCGCTCGCGCGAATTCGGCTTTGGACTTGGCGTTCGGCGGCGCCGTTTCCCCCACGGCCTGGTAGTGGACGGCGTATTGCGACCGGAATTCCACCGTCGGCGCCGGCGAATGGGCGCGCGGCAGCTTGCGCGCCTTGATTGCCCGCCAAAATACCTGATCGCAAAGTGGCGCCAGCTCGCGCGGCATTTGCCCCCATAATGCGACGAGACGCAGCGCGCGGCCCGTAAGAAAGATGCAGCTCGTATCGACGAGGTTCTCGCCGTCGCAATCGTGAATATCGCGATACATTGGCGATCCATCGAGGCGATGGATGGTCCGTCCCGCTGTGCAGACTGCCGCACCGGTCCGAAGATGCAGCGCCACCATCGCCTGTACGTGGGACGGCTGCAGCCAATTGTCGGCATCGAGAAACGCAATCGCGTTGAAGCCGCGGCTGGTCGCCGACAGCGCGCCGATGGAGCGCGGCGTGTCGCCGTTATCGCCGTGGGCGTGCGGCAGCACGATGTGCTCGACCGGCCAGCGCCCGACCGCCTCATGCGGGAAGCCATCGGCCACCATGCAATGCGTGCATGGATAAGTCTGCGCCGCGACGCTGTTATGGCACTGGCGCAGAATCGCCTCGTCTTCCTTGTAGTAGGGTGTGATGACGGCGACCTTCAGCCCGCTGGCGATCGGCGATACCGCCGGCGGCGCCGGAAAATGCGGCGGATGCAGCCGGTCATCGATGGCGCCCGACAGAATCTTGGCAAAGACGTGGCTGGGCGCGCGCGACAGCAGGCTCTTGCACAGCGCCCGAGCTTCGGCGAGCCGCCCGGCCCGGTAATGCACCGCGGCGCGAATGAATTCTCGGTCGAGATTTTCCTCGTCCCGGCTCATCAGACGGCCGGTGGGTGCGCCGCGCGGTAGTGCCGCCACATCGTGCGATAGGCAGCTTCGAGCCCGCGCGTGAAACGCGCTCCGTCGCACAGCGGCGAGGCGACGACCCTTGCCCGCATGTCTCCTCTCAGAGCAGCGAGCCGCGGCAGGTCGCCCGCCAGAGTCGCCGCCCGATCGACATAATCGTCTTCCGTCATCGCGGCGAATTCGCCGTAACCCGCGTTCAGCAGATGCGTGTAGGACTGCCGCGCGGCGAAGCGCTGGCCGACCAACGTGATCACCGGCACGCCCATCCACAGGCTTTCGAAGGTCGTCGTGCTGCCGGTATAGGGAAACGGGTCGAGCGCGATGTCGATCTCGTTGTAGTACGCCAATGCTTGCGGCCGCGGCGACGAGCCGAGCAGCTCGAGCCGTTCGGGCGCGACACCGGCCGCCGCGAACGTCGCGCGGCAACGATCGCGGATCGCGGCATCGCCGAGCGCGCCTGTCTTGAGCACGAGGCGGCCGGCCGGTACCCGCGCCAGCACGCGCGCCCACAGCGCCGCGACATCGCGATTGAGCTTGGCGAGATTGTTCAAGCACCCGAAGGTTATGTGGCCGCGCATCA
>JACQDQ010000048.1 GCA_016201015.1 Pseudomonadota bacterium
TGCTCGCCGCCCGACAGTTTCGTGCCCTGGCTGCTCAGCCTCTCCTTGAGGTTGGGAAACAGCTCGAAGATCGTCGGCACCGGCAGCCCGCCGGGGCGCACCTCCGGCGGCAGCATCAGGTTCTCCTCGACGTTGAGGCTGGAGAAAATGCCGCGCTCCTCGGGGCAGATGGCGAGACCCAGCCGCGCAATGCGGTTCGACGGCAGATCGATCAGCTCCTGGCCCTCGAATGTCACGGAACCGCCGCGCCGGGTGACGATGCCCATGATCGACTTCATCGTCGTCGTCTTGCCGGCGCCGTTGCGCCCCAGCAGCGTCACCACCTCGCCGGGATAAATCTCGAAGTCGACGCCGTGCAGAATGTGCGACTCGCCGTACCAGGCATTCAGACCCTTGACGGCGAGCATCGGCTGGCCGGCGGGCACCGGCTGCGGCTCCTGCACGCGGGCCACCGCCTCACGCATGGCCGGACCCCATATAGGCCTGGACGACATCCGGGTTCTTCGAGACCATCGCGTAGTCGCCCTCGGCCAGGACCTCGCCGCGCGCAAGCACGGTGATGGTGTGCGACAGGTCGGCGACCACGCTTAGATTGTGCTCGACCATCAGCACCGTGCGGTTGGCGGCCACTTTTTTGATCAGCGCGGCGATGCGCCCGACGTCCTCGTGGCCCATGCCGGCGGTGGGCTCGTCAAGCAGCATCATCTCCGGGTCGAGGGCGAGCGTGGTGGCGATCTCGAGCGCACGCTTGCGGCCATAGGCCAGCTCGACCGCCGGCGTCTCGACGAATTCCGCGAGGCCGACCGCGTCGATCAGCTCAAGTGCGCGATCGTTGAGGCTATCGAGCACGCGATCGCTGCGCCAGAAATCGAACGAGTTGCCGCGCTTGCGCTGCAGCGCGACGCGTACGTTCTCAAGTACGGTGAGATGCGGAAATACCGCCGAGATCTGAAACGAGCGGACCAAGCCCATGCGGGCGATGTCGGCCGGCCGCGCGCCGGTGATTGCGCGGCCGTTATAGGTGATGCGGCCGCGCGTCGGCACGAGAAAATGGGTGAGGAGGTTGAAGCACGTGGTCTTGCCGGCGCCGTTCGGGCCGATCAAGGCGTGGATCGAGCCGCGGCGCACTCGCAAATTGACGATATTGACCGCGACGAAGCCGCGGAATTCCTTGGTCAGGCCTTCGGTTTCGAGAATGAATTCGCCCGCCATGCGCGCCCGTTCCCCACAACGTTTCGCCACCCCGGGGCCGATCTTGTGTCCGGCATTGGCTTCTCTGTCCAATGCGGCTCGATGGTGGGCGCTGTAGGGATTGAACCTACGACCCCTGCCGTGTGAAAGCAGTGCTCTCCCGCTGAGCTAAGCGCCCGCCCCAACGATCGAAGTCCATATAAGAGGGCGCCGCCGATGGTGTCAAGGAAGGGCGAGATTTGCCGCAACGAAGCCGTTATAGTGACAAATCAGCCGCATGGCCGTTGCCGATTCGAGGGTTCTGCATGCTGCAGCGTGGATTTCGGGCGGACGCGATTGGACTGGCGCTGGCCGCCTTCATCGCCGGCGCGGCTGCCGCGTCGGAGCCCACCGCCGCCACCCGGGTCGATCTCGCCTACGAAATCTATAGTGGCGGCTTTCATGTGCTGAGCCTCGAGCTCGATCTCGGCGTCGGCGCGACGGGCTATGACGTGACGGCCAAGTACAGCACGACCGGTGTCGTCGGCTGGTTCTTTCCTTGGAAGTCCGTCGCGCGCAGCGAAGGCGCCGTCGGACCGCATGGCATGGAGCCACGACACCATCGCACCGTCGGCGAGTTCCGCGGCCGGACGCGCACGGTCGAAATCGACTATCACGACGGCGAGGTTGCCGCGGTGCGCCTCGATCCGGCGCCGCGCGACGACGAGGAGCGCGACGAGGTGCCGGCCGCGCTGCGACGGGGCGCCCGCGACCCGATGACGGCCATTCTCGGCATGGTCCGCGTCGTCAGCGACGGGCGCACATGCGACGGGCGACTCCCCGTGTTCGACGGGCGGCGGCGCTACGACTTCGTGGTTCGCTCCAAAGGCGAGCAGAAGCTCGCGCCGTCGTCTCTGTCGTCTTACAGCGGCACGGCATTGCGCTGCGACTTCGACTACGAGCAGATCGCCGGCCACTGGCGCCGCCGCAACCCCGATGAAAGCCAGCGCAGCCGCATCCGCACCGGGCGCGCCTGGCTGGCGGCGGTCATTCCCGGGGCGCCCGTCACGCCGGTACGGGTCGAGATCGACGGCGACTGGGGAATGACCATCGCCCATCTGCGCAGCTATCGGCGCTCCGCCGCGGCGGCGGAGTCGCCGATCGGTCCCAGCGCCGTTGCGCGGCCCTAGTATCCCAGCAGGCCGGGCAACTCGTCGAAGCGGTGGATGAGCGCGTCGGCGCCAAGCTCGGCCGGCGGCGTCTTGGTATAGCCGAAGCCGACGACCACCACCTGAATGCCGGCGCCCCGCGCGGCGCCCACGTCGTTCGCCGAATCGCCGACCATGACCGCGGCGTCGGCGGGCACGCCGAGCCGGTCGAGCGTCGTCAGCAGGTGGCGCGGATCGGGCTTGCGTGCCGGTCCGTCGCCGCCGACGACGGCGTGGAAGTACCGCGCGAGGTCGAGCGCCGCGAGCAGCCGCTGCGTCGCCGCATTGGCCTTGTTCGTGCACACGCCCAGCAGCGTTCCCGCCGCTGCCAGCCGCTGCAGGGTCGTCGTGACGCCGGGGTAGGGACGCGTTCGGGTGGCGATGTCGCCTTCGTAAAGCGTTAGAAACTGCCGTGTAAGGTCGGCGACGTCGCCCGGTACGGTACCGTCGATGGCAAAGCCTTGCCCGACGAGACTGGCGGCGCCGTCGCCGATCAGCCGCAGGACCGCGGCCGCGTCGAGGGGCGGCCGGTCGAACGCCTGGCGCAGGCGATTGAGCGCGGCACCGAGATCGGCGGCGCTGTCGACCAGAGTCCCATCGAGATCGAAAACGACGGCTCGCGGCCGTGGAAACCGGGCGTTAATCATTTGTTTTGTGTAATATTCCGTGAATTGGTTCGGCCTTGGACCTTGCGGCAAGGCGCGCTCCGCCATGGAGGCCGCCGCTCGCTGTATACTGCATCACCGACACACGGATCGACCCTGATATGAAAAAGCCAGACATCGCCGTCATCGTTCTTGCCGCCGGGCTCGGCACTCGAATGAAGTCCGACCGGCCGAAGGTTCTGCACAAGATCGCCGGCCGGTCGATCATCGGCCATGTCATGGCGGCCATCGCCCCGCTCGCGCCATCGCGCGTCGCCCTGATCGTCGGGCCGGAGATGGACGATGTCGCGGCTGCCGCCGGGGCCGCAACAAAAGATCTGCGCATCACTCCCGTCGTCCAACGCGAGCGCAAGGGTACGGGGCATGCGGCCCTGCAGGCGCAGAAGGCGCTCGCCGGGTTTGTCGGCGAGGTGCTGATCTTGACCGGCGACACGCCGTTGATGACGACGGCGATGCTGGAGCGATTGGTGGCGGCGCGAAGCGGGCCGGAGGCGCCGGCGGTCATCGATGTCGGCATGCGCGTGCCCGATCCCAACCCCTATGGGCGGATGGTCGTCGGCGCCGACAATGGCCTGGAACGAATCGTCGAGATGCGCGACGCCACGCCGCAGGAGCGCAAAATCGATTTGTGCAATTCCGGCGTCTTCGCGGTCGATTCACGCCACCTGTTCGATCTCTTGGGTCAGGTGCGGCCCGACAATGCGAAGAACGAGTATTACCTGACCGACATCGTCGGGCTGGCGCGCCGCGCCGGTCTCGCTTGCGGCTATATCGAGGCGCCGCATGAGGAGTTCATCGGCATCAATTCGCGGGCCGAGCTGGCGATGGCCGAGGGTTTCATGCAGGCGCGGTTGCGGCTGGCGGCGATGGCAGCAGGCGCGACGCTGACCGATCCGAGCACGGTGTGGCTTAGCCACGACACCAAGCTCGGCCCCGATGCGACGGTCGGCCCATCGGTGATCTTCGGGCCGGGCGTCGAGGTGGCGGGCGGAGTCGAGATTCTCGGCTTCTGCCATATCGAGGGTGCCAGCATCGCCAAGGGCGCGCGGATCGGCCCGTTCGCCCGCCTGCGCCCCGGGGCGGAGATCGGCGAGAACGCGCATGTCGGCAATTTCGTCGAGATCAAGAACGCGCGGGTCGAGGCCGGCGCCAAGGTCAACCATCTCGCCTATATCGGCGATGCCCGCGTCGGCGCCCGGGCGAATGTCGGCGCCGGCACCATCACTTGCAATTATGACGGATTCGTCAAAGCCTTCACCGATATCGGCGAGGGCGCGTTCATCGGCTCGAACAGCGCGTTGGTCGCGCCGGTGAAGATCGGCGCCGGCGCCATCGTCGCCGCGGGCGCGGTGATCACGCGCGACGTGCCGCCCGATGCGTTGGCGGTGGCGCGCGGCCGGCAGGAGGACAAGTCCGGCTGGGCCAAGACCTTCCGCGCCAAACGCGCCGCCGAGAAGGCGAAGACCGCGAAACGCAGCCATAAGGACTGAATCCCAGAATGTGCGGAATCATCGGCATCATCGGCAAGGCGGACGTGGCGCCGCTGCTGATCAGCGGTCTGAAGCGCCTCGAATACCGCGGCTACGATTCGGCCGGGATCGCGACCCTGGTCAACGGCCATATCGAGCGCCGCCGCGCCGAAGGCAAGCTGGCGAACCTCGATCAGTTGGTCCAGCGCGAGCCGCTGTCGGGCACCACCGGCATCGGCCACACGCGGTGGGCGACGCACGGCGTGCCCAACGAGACGAATGCGCATCCGCATGCGACGCACCGCGTCGCCGTCGTCCATAACGGCATCATCGAGAATTTCGATGAGCTTCGCGAAGAGCTGCGGAAGAAGGGGTGCAATTTCGAAACCGACACCGACACCGAAGTGGTGGCGCATCTGCTGACGACGATGATCGATCAGGGCATCGCGCCGGAGCAGGCGATGGGCAAGGCGCTGAAGCGCCTCGACGGCGCCTTCGCCCTCGGCGTGCTGGTATCCGGACGCAACGATCTGCTGCTCGCCGCGCGGCGCGGCTGCCCGCTCGCCATCGGCTACGGCGACGGCGAGATGTATCTCGGCTCGGACGCGCTGGCGCTGGCGTCGCTGACGCGGCGGCTTGCCTATCTCGACGACGGCGATTGGGCGGTGATCACGCCGACCGAGGCGAAAATCTACGATGAGGACGATCGCCCGGCGCAGCGGCCGATCCGCGAGACGGCGTATTCCGGCGCGATGATCGGCAAGGGCAATCACCGGCATTTCATGCACAAGGAGATCCACGAGCAGCCGGCGGTGATCGGCGACACGCTGCGCGCCTTCGTCAATCCGGCCACGCGCGAGGTCGGGCTGCCGAAACTGCCGGCGATGCTCGACCGGATTCCGAAGGTGACGATCATCGCCTGCGGCACGTCGTTCCACGCCGGCATGGTGGCGAAATACTGGCTGGAGCAGATCGCGCGCGTGCCGGTGGAAATCGATATCGCGTCGGAATTCCGCTATCGCGGCGCCGACATGCCGCCCGGTGGACTGGCGCTGTTCATCTCGCAATCGGGCGAGACCGCTGACACCTTGGCGGCGCTGCGCTACGCGCGGCAACAAAAGCAACACATCGCCGCGGTCGTCAACATGCCGGAAAGCACGATGGCGCGCGAGGCCGATGTCGTGCTGGCAACGCATGCCGGACCGGAGATCGGCGTCGCCTCGACCAAGGCGTTCACCACGCAGTTGATTGTGCTCGCCTGCCTCACCCTGGCGACGGCGCGGGCGCGCGGCGCGATCGACGTGAAGCGCGCCGGCGCGCTGGCGCATGCCTTGACGGAGGTGCCAGCGCGGGCGGCGGAAGTGTTGGCCCACGACGAGAACATCCAGAAGCTGGCGCAGAGCGTGGCCGAGGCGCGCGACGTGCTTTATCTCGGCCGCGGCGCGTCGTTTCCGATCGCCCTCGAAGGCGCGCTGAAGCTGAAGGAAATCTCGTATATCCACGCCGATGGCTACGCGGCGGGCGAGATGAAGCACGGTCCGATCGCGCTCATCGACGAAGACGTGCCGGTCATCGTCGTCGCGCCGTCCGATGCGCTGTTCGACAAGACCGCCTCCAACGTACAGGAGGCGGTGGCGCGCGGCGGCAAGGTGATCCTGCTCAGCGACAAGGCCGGCATCGACCGGCTCGGCAAAATCTCGCGCACGGTGATCGAGCTGCCGGCGGTCGATCCCTTCGTCGCGCCGATTCTTTACACGATCCCGGTGCAGCTCCTCGCCTACCACGTCGCCGTGGTCAAGGGCACCGACGTCGACCAGCCGCGCAACCTCGCCAAGAGCGTCACGGTCGAGTAGACGCCCGCGGTTCGGCGGGACGACGCGCCGCCGGACCCTATTCAAAAACTCAGCAGGAGTCCGGTAATCAGCCCGGTTCCCTTGTTGTCGGTGTTGGCGAGGGCGCCGGTGGTGCCTCCGGTCGACCCGTTCGCCTGGAACTTGGCCGTGAAGAGGGCCGCTTCAAGGCTGATCCCGGGCCCGAGGATGTATTTGCCCTCGAGCGCCGCGCCTGTGAACTTGTCGCTCCCGGTGTCGGGACCAACGACCGGCGAGTCGTTGTTGCGGCCGTTGAAGTAGGTGAGGCTCATAGCCGCCGCGCCGAACTTGTAGATAGCACCGAGATCGAAGGCACGACCTTCCAGACGGAAGGCCCCGGTTCCCGCTTGCGACGGTCCGTTCGTTCCGGCCGCGCCGGTACGGCCGCGTCGGAGCTTTCCGTAGCTGGCGCCCACCGCGAACCCGGCGTAGCCAAGCTTCGCGCCGAAACTGTAGATGTCGGGGTCCGGCGCGCCGGCCGTCGGGCTGATCTGCGGGCCTTGCCAGCGGAAATACCCGCCATACGCAGCGACATCGAACGCGCCGAAGGTGCGGGCAAAATTGCCGGCCACCGCGACGCCGCGCGTGTACGCCGAATCTTGCGAGAAGGGCGCGAAATTATCCTGCGACGAATCCGGCACGTACGACGCGCCCAGTTGCAGGCCGCCGAAACGCGGCGTGTAGTAGTTGATCTTCTGCGAGTCGTTGTCTCGGAAGCGCGAGACGGTGTCGTTGAGCGTCGAATCCGAAGTCGGAGATCCGGTGACGTTGGCGAGCACCGTCGTCGCGTTGCCGTCATTTGTGATGAAGCCGCGCGTGAAGGCCTCGGGTGCGACGACGCGCATTCGATAGTGAACGTTATTCAGCGAGCCGAGTTCGACGCGGCCGAATACGCCTTCGGCGAAAGCCCAAGACTCGTCAATCTGGTCAGCCGCGGTATTTGCCTCCAGCTCGACTTGGAACCCGACGGTGATGCCGTTCGACAGCGTCGACCTGCCGAGGAAATGGATCTCGCTATCGGACGTTTCCTCGACTTTGCCCAACTCTCCGGAACCTCCATTGGCCCTGCTGCCGACCGCGTCCTGGTTGACATAGGACAAGAACTGTCCGTGGAAGCCGCCAAGACTGACTCGGATCGGGATTTGCCGCGAAGGCGGTTGGCTCTGTGCGCGCGCTTCGCGATAGCCGATAGCGATCGTGGCCGCGAGCAGTGCGGACGTGGCGAGAAATGCGTGTCTCAACAAAGCTCTTCCCCTGTGATGGTGCTCGGCCACGCTGTCTTCGGGTCTGTGCGACGCTACGCCATTGCGCGGCGAAGATAAAGAATCGCAAAGCGCGCGAAATCAGTCGCCGCGATCGGCTTGCGTAGGACGGACTACGTTGCCTGGACCGGCGTCGCTGCCGTTGCACATGATGTATGTCAATCCGGGCTGGATCGGCGCGCGCGGGCGGCTATACTCGTTGCTTCCCATTGGCAAGAATTCAGCGACGAGGTGAGCCATGCAGAAAGCCGCGCCGAAGCCGCGCAACCTGACCGGCGTTGCGCTCAAGGACCCCAAGCTGTTCCACGATCAGTGCTATATCGACGGCGCCTGGGTCGATGCCGACGCCAAAGGCGTGATCGAGGTCAACAACCCGGCGACCGGCGAGATCATCGGTACGGTCCCGCGCATGGGCGGGACGGAGACCCGCCGCGCCATCGCCGCCGCCGCGCGCGCATTTCCCGGCTGGCGCGCCAAGACCGCCAAGGAGCGCGCGATCGTCATGCGCAAATGGTTCGACCTGATGATGGCGAACCAGGAAGATCTCGCCGTACTGATGACAACGGAGCAGGGCAAGCCGCTCGCCGAGGCGAAGGGCGAGGTGGCCTATGCCGCGTCGTTCCTCGAATGGTTCGGCGAGGAGGCCAAGCGCGTCTACGGCGACACGATTCCCGGCCACCAGGCGGACAAGCGCATCGTCGTCACCAAGGAGCCGGTCGGCGTCGTCGCCTGCATCACGCCGTGGAACTTCCCGGCGGCGATGATCACCCGCAAGGCCGGCCCGGCCATCGCCGCCGGCTGCACGGTCGTGATCAAGCCGGCTTCGGCGACGCCGTATTCGGCGCTGGCGCTGGCCGAGCTTGCCGAGCGCGTAGGCATGCCGAAGGGCGTGATCAACGTCGTCACCGGCGGTTCGACCGAGATCGGCGCCGAGCTGACCGGCAACGCGACGGTGCGCAAGCTGTCGTTCACCGGCTCGACCGAAATCGGCAAGGTGCTGATGAAGCAGTGCGCAAGCACGGTGAAGAAGCTCTCGCTGGAGCTGGGCGGCAACGCGCCTTTCATCGTCTTCGACGATGCCGATCTCGACGCCGCGGTCGACGGCGCCATCGCTTCCAAATACCGCAACACCGGCCAGACCTGCGTCTGCGCCAACCGCCTGCTCGTGCACGACAAGGTCTACGATGCCTTCGCCGCGAAGCTGACCGAGGCGGTGAAGAAGTTGAAGGTTAGCAACGGCCTCGAGCCGGGCGCGACGCAGGGCCCGCTCATCGACAAGGCCGCCGTCGACAAGGTCGAGGCCCACATCAAGGACGCCACCGCCAAGGGCGCCAGGATTGTCGTCGGCGGCAAGCGCCACGCGCTCGGCGGCACGTTCTTCGAGCCGACCATCCTTACCGATGTCACGCCGAATATGGCGGTGGCGCGCGAGGAGACGTTCGGGCCGGTGGCGCCGCTGTTCCGCTTCAAGACGGAGGCGGAGGCGGTGCAGATGGCCAACGACACCGAGTTCGGCCTCGCCGCCTATTTCTACGGCCGCGACGTTGGGCGCGTCTGGCGCGTCGCCGAGCAGCTCGAATACGGCATCGTCGGCATCAACACCGGCATCATTTCGACCGAGGTGGCACCGTTCGGCGGCATGAAGGAATCGGGCCTCGGCCGCGAGGGTTCGAAATACGGGATCGAGGATTTCCTCGAGATCAAATACATGTGCATGGGCGGCATCTAGTCGGTCGGCGACCCGAAGGCGAAATGGGGAGGGAACAGATGGGTCGATTTGCCGCCATGGTCGGGTTTGCGCTTGGCCTGTTCATTGCCGGCGATGCCGCGGCGCAATTCGCGGACAAGAAGGCACTGACACTCGCCGAAGCCAAGAAGATCGCAGCGGCGGCCATGGGCGAGGTCGAAAAGAATTAGTGGACCGTGGTGGTGGCGATCATCGATGACGGCGGCAACCTCATGTACCTCGAACGGCATGACGGTACGCAGCTTGCCGGCGCCGACATTGCGGTCGGCAAGGCGCGGGCCGCGCTGTACTTCAAGCGGCCGAGCAAGGCGTTGGAAGACGCCGTCGCCGGCGGCCGCCCCGCCGTCATGACGTTGAATCGAGACGTCGTCATGGTCGAGGGCGGGTTGCCGCTGGTCTACCAGGGGCAGTATCTGGGTGCGATCGGCGTCAGCGGCGGCACGGCGGCGCAAGACGGGCAAGTCGCCAAGGCCGGCGCCGACGTGCTCGGCAAGTAGCTTCCAGTCGGCGGGACGCGGCGTATCGGCATGAGTCCGGTTGGCTCCGCCGATGCCGGCGCGCTCATTTGGTTCCTCGTTTGCTGGTTCGGCTATTCGATCTACGCCGATCGCTGGCATCGCCCCCGCAGCCTGATGGGCACGACTGCGCGCCATCGCGCGCGGTGGATGGAGCGGATGATCGAGCGCGACAACCGCGTGCTCGACTCGACGCTGGTCGGCACGCTGGTGGCCAGCGTCTCGTTTTTCGCCCAGACCTCGTTGGTCATCCTCGCCGGACTCATCGCGGTGCTCGGGGCGCAGGAACGCGCCGCCCATGTCCTGTCTGAACTGCCGGCCGCGGCGCCGACGACGCCCGTGCAATTCCAGCTCAAGGGGATCCTGCTCATCGTCATCTTCGCCTCGGTCTGGGTCGTGCTGGTCCTGTGGCGGCGCGAGTTCCACTCGAACACGCTCAAGGCGCTGAGGGACTGACAGCATGGCGGATTTTGATTTCGATCTCCTGACCATCGGCGCCGGCTCCGGCGGCGTTGCCGCCGCGCGGCGCGCCGCTTCCTATGGCGCGCGCGTCGGCATCGTCGAATCGGTGCGCGTCGGCGGCACCTGCGTCCTGCGCGGCTGCGTGCCGAAGAAGCTGCTGGTCTACGGCACGCATGTCGCCGAAGATCTGGCCGACGCCGCGGGTTTCGGCTGGACGATCGATGGCGCGCGCCTCGATTGGGCTAAGTTGATCGCCGCCAAGGACCGCGAGCTCGACCGCCTAAACGGCATCTACATCAAGATGCTGACCGACTCGAGAGTGCGCATTCTCGAAGGCTTTGCCAAGCTGATCGGGCCGAACCAGGTGCGGATCGGCGACAAGACGCACACGGCCAAGCACATCCTGATCGCCACCGGCGGCCGGCCGGAGCTGCCGCCGATTCCCGGCATCGAGCACGCCATCACCTCGAACGAGGCGCTCGACCTCAAGGCGTTGCCCAAGCGCATGGTGATCGCCGGCGGCGGCTACATCGCGGTCGAGTTCGCCGGCATCTTCAATGCGGCCGGCGTGGCGGTCACCGAGCTGATCCGCGCGCCGATGATCCTGCGCGGCTTCGATGACGATGTCCGCGCGCACCTCGCCGCCGAGATGACGAAGAAGGGAATCGTCATCCGCGCCGGCGTCAAGGCCGCGCGCATCGACAAGACGGACACGGCGTATCGCCTGACGACGGAATCCGGCGAGGCGATCGAGACCGATCTCGTCATGTATGCGACCGGCCGCACGCCCAATACGGCGAACATGGGGCTGGCCGAGACCGGCGTGCAGCTCAACAAGCGCGGCGCCGTCGCCGTCGACGAATGGCAGCAGACGACCGTGCCCGGCATCTATGCCATCGGCGACTGCACCGATCGGCTCAATCTGACGCCGGTGGCGATCGCCGAGGGCCGCGCCATGGCCGAGACGCTGTTCAACCGCAACCCGATGCGGATGGACCATGCCGACGTGCCGAGCGCGGTGTTCAGCCAGCCGCCGGTCGGCAGCGTCGGCATGACCGAGGCAGCGGCGCGGATGCAGTCGGAGATCGACATTTACCGCGCCGTGTTCCGCCCGATGAAGCACACGCTGTCCGGCCGCGACGAGAGGACGCTGATGAAGCTCGTCGTCGAGCGCAGCAGCGGCCGTGTGCTCGGCTGCCATATGGTCGGCGCCGACGCCCCGGAGATCATCCAGGGCGTCGCCATCGCCATCAAGGCGGGGCTCACCAAGCGCGCCTTCGATCAGACGATCGCCATCCACCCCACGGCGGCCGAGGAGTTCGTCCTCATGCGCGAGCCGGTGCCTGCGCCGGCCGCCAAGGCTGCCGAGTAGAATTCACGGCTTCCAGAACGGCTTGTCGGTCTCGCGGGCGACGTCGCTGCGCGATACGCCGATATCTTGCAGCTGTTGATCGTTGAAGGTGGCGAGGTCCCGCCGGTCGCGTGCCCGCCCGATCCACGTCGCCAGCATATCGGCGATCTGGATGACCCTCGCGGACCATGTGGGTCCAGCCGCCGCCGCCGGGGCCGGCAGACGGATGACATCCGAATCGGCGCAATCGATGCAGTTGCTCATGTGCGGGTCTCCTTCCGGGCAAGCTCACCGTCTCGCCCACAGTTTCATCGTTGAGAGAAATGTGGGACACCCGCTTCTTGCTGACAAACGACGAGTTCTCGGGGAAGCCATAAGAAAATCTAGGTCATGGCCACGGCCTTCGGCGCTGCGGCGTTCGCCCGGCTCGATGCGGCGCGGCGACAAACGTTTCCAAGCACCTATCATTTGCTGGAAAATCTCATGGCCTTGCGTCTATATATGCGCGCTCATAAGCGCCCGCCGATATAATTGAATCGTGCCCATTTACGGCATGTCTGGTCCAACCATGCAACGCACCGTCAGCGAGGAACGTCCGGTCGCCGGCCCGTCGACGGCTTGTCCACCGCAGAGGCGGCGCGCAATTTTCGATCCAGGCTGGCGCGAGGATTTCACATGAACGATTCGGCGCATGTTCTGCCCACGCTTGGCGCGGCCATTCGCCACGAATGGCTGCTCGACTGGCGCAGCAGCCTTACGGTCAATCATGGCTCGTTTGGCGCGACGCCGCGCGTGGTGTTGGCGGCGCAGGACGAGTGGCGAAGGAAGCTCGAGGAGCAGCCAACTCGTTTCATGCGCCGCGTGCTGCCGGAGGCGTTGCGCCGCGCCGCCGCGCGTCTTGCAGCCTTCGTCGGTGCAGCGGGTGACGACGTCGTCTTCGTGGAGAACGCGACGGTCGGCTGCAACGCGGTGCTGCGCTCGCTCCGTTTGGCGCCCGGCGACGAGATCCTGGTGTTGAGTCACGGATACGCCGCCGTGCGCAACGCCGCGCGCCATGTCGCCGAGCGGGCCGGGGCGCGGGTCGTGGAGGCGGTCGTACCGTTTCCGCGTACCGACGCGGATGCCATCGTCGCCGTCGCCGCCGGCGCTCTCACGCCGCGCACGCGTCTCGCCATCTTCGATCACATCACCTCGCCGAGCGCGCTGGTCCTGCCGATCGAAGGGCTGATCGCGCGCTGCCGCGGCGCCGGCGTCAAGGTGCTGGTCGACGGGGCGCACGGGCCGGGACAGGTCGCGCTGGATCTGCCGGCCATGGGCGCGGATTGGTATGTCGGCAATTGCCACAAATGGCTGATGGCGCCCAAAGGCTGTGGCTTTCTGTGGGCGCGGCGGGAACAGCAGCAGGATCTCCATCCGGTGACGATCTCGCACGGTTACGGCAAAGGCTTTCTCGCCGAGTTCGACTGGACCGGCACCCGCGACCCGAGCAATTTCCTGGCAATCGACGCGGCGATCGATTTCCACGAGCGGCTTGGCGGCGCCGCGTTACGGTCCCGCAACGCGGCGCTGGCGCAGGATGCGGCCAATTTACTCGCCGGCCGTCTCGGGACGGAATGCGGCGCGCCGGCCGCGCTGTGTGCGGCGATGGCGCTGGTGCGGCTACCTCTCGCCGGGCCGGCCACCGCCGAGCGCGCGCTGGCCTTGCGCGGCCGATTGCTCGACGAATTCAACGCCGATGCGCCGTTGCACGCGCTGAGCGGCGCGATCTGGCTGCGAATTTCGGCGCAGGCCTATAACGAGATCGGCGACTACGAGCGGCTGGCCGCGATGGTGGGCAAGCTGGTCGAAGATCGGAATTAAAGATCGTGCAATGGCTGTTCCGCAGGGAACGGCGAAGCAAAGGGGAGGAACAATGCGAAAGTACTTTTGTATCGTTGCCGGCGCGCTGCTGGCGGTCGCCTTGGCCGGTCCGGCCGCCGCCCAGGAGCATTACGGGACGCTCAAGAAGATCAAGGAAGGCGGCACGGTCGGCATCGGCCACAACGAGGATTCACCGCCGTTCTCGTTCATCGGCAAGGATGGCAAGCCGCAAGGCTATACGATGGATCTGTGCCTGAAGATCGTCGACGGCATCAAGGCCGAGCTGAAGATGGACAAGCTGGAGGTCAGGTACGTCCCGCTGATTGCGACCACGCGCATTCCGCTGTTGTTGAACGGGACGGTCGACATGGTCTGCGGGACGACGACCAACAATCTGACGCGCCAGCGCCAGGTCGACTTCCTGGCCACGACGTTCATCACCGGCAACCGCATCCTCACCAAGAAAGGTTCCGGCATCAAGGATGTCGAGGACCTCAAAGGCAAGCGCGTCACGGTCAACCAGGGGACAAGCAACGAGAAGATCATCAAGGAACTCGACGCGAAGCTGAAGCTCGGCATCCGCTTCCTCGACACCAAGGACCAGCCGCAAGGGTGGCTGGCGCTCGAGACCGGCCGCTCCGACGCCCATGTCACCGACGAGGTCGTCGCTTTCGGCTTGATCTCAAAGTCAAAGAATCCCGAGCAGTACGAAGTGGTGGGCCGGCTGTTCTCCTATGATCCGTACTCCATCGTCGTACGGCGCGACGATTCCGCCTTCCGTCTAGTCGGCAACAAGGTGCTCGCCGACCTCTTCCGCTCGGGCAACATCAACGCGATCTACGATAAATGGCTGTCGCAGATCAACATGCCGATGACCGACATGCTGAAGATCGTCTTCCAGGCGCAGGCGCTGCCCGAATAGGACGATCGAGTGCGCCGCGATGGAGCGGTATAGCTGGAACTGGGCGATCCTGGTCACCGAGCCCTATGTCTATTGGATCCTTTCCGGCATCGTGTGGACGATCCTGGTCGCGCTCGCCGGCTGGGTCATCGCGCTTGCTCTCGGTTCCGTCGTCGGTGTCGCGCGCACGCTCCGCCAGCCGGTCGTGCGCGCGATCGTCGGCGCCTATGTCGAGACCTTCCGCAACGTGCCGCTGCTCGTGCAGATTTTCCTGTGGTACTTCGTCCTGCCTGAGCTGCTGCCGGCGGCGGCCGGCCAGTGGCTCAAGCGCGATCTGCCGCACGCCGAATTCTGGACGGCCGTGGTCAGCCTCGGGACCTATACGGCATGCCGCATCGGCGAGCAGGTGCGCGCGGGCATCGAAGCGATCGCCAAGGGCCAAACCCATGCCGGCCTCGCCACCGGCCTGACCCTGCCGCAGGTCTACCGCCATATCCTCGTCCCGGTCGGCTTCCGCATGACCGTCCCGGCGCTGACCAGCGAGTTCATCAACATCTTCAAGAACTCGGCCCTCGCCTTGACGATCGGCGTCCTCGAGCTGACCAGCCGGACGCGGCAGGTCGCGGAATATACCTATCAGGCGATCGAGCTGTTCACCGCGGCAACTGTGGTCTACGCCTTGATCACGCTGATCGTCACCTTCGCCATGCGCGTCGTCGAGCGGCGCGCCCGCCTGCCGGGCATGATCCAGTCCGCACGGACCGGCCCGTAGCGCGCGAGCGGTAAGATCATGCAGATCGACCTCGCCTATATCGTCGACGAACTGCCGCTCCTCTGGAAGGGAATGCAGGTCACCCTGCTGCTCACGCTGCTCGGCATCGTCGGCGGCGTGGCTCTCGGCGCCGCGCTGGCAGTGGCCCGCCTGTCGCGGTTCCGGCCGCTCTCTCTTGCCGCCGGCCTCTACGTCGATCTGTTCCGCCTGCTGCCGCTGATTCTCCTCATCTTCTGGATCTATTTCCTGCTGCCGCTCTGGCTTGGGCGGCCGATCGGCGGCTTCTATTCGGCGCTGGTCAGCTTCATCCTCTACGAGGCGGCCTATTTCTGCGAGATCGTCCGCTCCGGGATCCAGAGCGTCCGCCGCGGACAGGTGCATGCCGGGTTGGCCACCGGCCTCAGCTACGGGCAGACGATGCGCGCGATCATCCTGCCGCAAGCGTTGCGCAACATGCTGCCGGTGCTGCTGACCCAGAGCATCAACCTGTTCAAAAGCACCTCGCTCGTCTACGTCGTCGGCGTGCGCGACTTCCTGACCGCGGCGGACGTCATCGGCACCAAGGACAACCGTCTGATCGAGATGTACGGCTTCGTCGCGGTGGTCTATTTCGCGCTGTGCTGTGCCGCCTCGCTGTCGGTCAATCGGCTGCAGCGGCGATACGCGATATGATTTCGGTCGAGAACGTCAGCAAGTCCTACGGCGATTTTCGCGTCCTGACCGACTGCTCGACGGCGGTTGCCCAGGGCGAGGTCGTCGTCATCTGCGGCCCGTCGGGCTCGGGCAAGAGCACGCTGATCAAATGTGTCAACGGCCTCGAGCCGTTCGATCGCGGCAGGATCACGGTCGACGGCATTTCGGTCGGCGACCGCAAGACGGATTTGCCGAAGCTGCGCTCGCGCATCGGCATGGTGTTCCAGAATTTCGAGCTGTTTCCCCACATGACGGCCAGCGAGAACATCGTGCTGGCCCAGCAGAAGGTGCTCGCGCGCGACCGCGCCGCAGCCGAGGCGAAAGCGATGGACGCACGAGATGGGGTTCGCCAGCAAGGTCGCCGACCGCGTGGCCTTCATGGACGGCGGGCGGATCGTCGAGGACTCGGCCAAGGACGCGTTCTTCGAGCGGCCGCGCAGCGAGCGGGCGCAGCAGTTCCTGTCGAAGATTCTCCGCCACTGAGGGTGTCTGTCGTCATGGACCTGGAAAGACCGCATCGGTGCGGTCGAGCAGGCGGTAGGCGATGAGTCCGATCCATTCGTGCAGGGCATAGGTCAGCACGCCCATGCCGCCGTCGAAATAGAGGCCGCCCATGCCCTCGAAGCCGGGCACGGTCATGTAGCCGACCGGCCACGGCCGGATCGTCGTCCAGCCGACTCGGCGGAAGCAGCCGATCGACCGCGGCATATGGAAGGCGGAGGTGACGAGCAGCCAGGTCTGGCCCGGCTGCGGGGCGGCGAGGCGGAGGCTGTAGGCGGCGTTCTCTGCCGTGTTGCGCGACTCATCCTCGAAGACAATGCGGGCCGGATCGACGCCGAGCGCGCGCAGGATGCCGACCGCGCCGGCCGCATCCTTGAGCTCCGGATCGAGCAGGCGGCCGGACCCGCCGGTGAAGATGAGCCGCGCTTCGGGATAGCGGCGCGCGAGATCGGCGAAGGCGATGAGGCGCGGTACGCCCATCCCGCCGGTCGAGGTCGGGCCGCGGGCGAGCGTGAGCTGGGTGTCGAAGTCGCCGCCGAGCACGACAATGCCGTCGACGCGGGCGGGCAGGGCGGCTGCCGGAAAGCGATCCTCGAGCCCGGTCATCAGCCAGGTCCCCACCGGCACGAAGATGAAGAACAGGGACACGGCCATCGCCAGGCTGATCAGCGCGCGTCCCCAGCGGCGCGCCCGCGTCCACAACAGGATCGTCCCCAGCAGCAGCCCGAGGAATACGACGGTGCGCGGGTCGAGCATGGGGGCCAGTATCTTCGAGGCTTCGAACATCGACCGTTCTTAGCCAAGGCCGGGGGCGCTTGCAAAGCAAACCGACGCTGTGCTGCCCGCCGATTGGGCGTTGCGGCGCAGGCTATTTGCCTGTTAGCTTAAGCGGTTATCACGCATGAGGTGGTGTTATGGCTGCGAAATGGACGCCGGATGGCTGGCGGACCAAGAAGCTGCGGCAGGTTCCCAACTACCCGGACGCCGCCGCGCTGGCGGCGGTCGAGGGCAAGCTCAAGGGCTTCCCGCCGCTGGTGTTCGCCGGCGAGGCGCGCGCGCTCAAACGGGCGCTGGCCGGCGTGGCGGAGGGCAAGGCCTTCCTGCTGCAGGGCGGCGATTGCGCCGAAAGCTTCGCCGAGTTCAGCGCCAATAACATCCGCGATTGGTTCAAAGTCATTTTGCAGATGACGGTGGTGCTGATGTACGCCGCCGGTCTGCCCGTGGTGAAGGTCGGCCGCGTCGCCGGCCAGTTCGCCAAGCCGCGCTCGGCGGACACCGAGACGCAGAACGGCGTCACCTTGGCGGCCTATCGCGGCGACATCATCAACGGCATCGACTTCACGCCCGAGGCGCGGCAGGCCGACCCGCAGCGCATGCTGCAGTCTTACAGCCAGTCGGCGGCGACGCTCAACCTGCTGCGTGCCTTCGCTCATGGCGGTTATGCCGATCTCCACCGGGTGCACGGCTGGACGCTGGGCTTCGTCGAGCGCAGCCCGGCCGCCGAACGGTTCCGCGAGCTTGCCGACCGCATCGCCGAGGCGCTCACCTTCATGGAGGCGTGCGGCCTCACCGCCGAAGACACGCCGCAAATCCGCGAGGCCGTGTTCTACACGTCGCACGAGGCGCTGCTGCTGCCCTACGAGCAGGCGCTGACGCGCGTCGATTCGACGACCGGCGACTGGTATGACTGCTCGGCGCACATGATCTGGGTCGGCGACCGCACGCGCGATCCCGACGGCGCGCATGTCGACTTCGCGCGCGGCGTGAAAAATCCGGTCGGCCTCAAATGCGGACCGACGCTCGACGGCGACGATCTCGTGCGGCTCATCGATATTCTGAACCCGGACGACGAGCCCGGCCGGCTCACCTTGATCGCGCGCATGGGCGCCGACAAGGTGGAGGCGAAGCTGCCGGCGCTGGTGCGCCGCGTGAAGCGCGAGGGCCGCAAGGTCGTGTGGTCGTGCGATCCTATGCACGGCAACACCATCAAATCGTCGACCGGGTACAAGACGCGCCCGTTCGACCGCATCCTCGACGAGGTGCGCGGCTTCATGGCGGTGCATCGGGCCGAGGGCACCTATGCCGGCGGCGTGCATTTCGAGATGACGGGCCAGAACGTCACCGAATGCATTGGCGGGGCGGAGGCGATCAGCGAAACTGCGCTGGCCGATCGCTATCACACGCATTGCGATCCGCGACTCAACGCCAGCCAAGCGCTCGAACTTGCCTTCCTCATCGCCGAGGAGCTCAAGGCCGGTCGCGGCGAGGAAGGCAACCAACGCATCGTCGCCGCGTTCTGACATGGCCGAGGGCCGGCCGGGCAACAATTTCCCGCAGCCGCGGGCGGAAGACGTCGATCGTCTGACCGACCACTATTTCAAGCGGACCAAGGCGGCCGTTCAACGCTTCGGCGACAAGACGGTCACTTACGCGGTGTTCATGCGGCGCCCGGTCATCTTTACGCCGCGGTTGGCGGTCGACTGGCTCGACGCGATGGCCGCCGTGCGCAACACGCGCTTCACCATCGATTTGTGCCACAAGGAAGGCGCCTGGGTCGGCGCCGGCGAGCCGCTGATGTACATCACCGGCTCGCTCGCCCAGCTCGTCGATCTCGAGACGATCTATCTGCAGAAGATCGGCCCGGCCTGCGTCGCGGCTTATAACGCCTACAACATGTGCGTGGACCTGCCGAAGGCGGCGTTCATCGCCATGGACGCGCGCCACTGCGCCGGGGCGGAGATGGCGCAGATCATGGCCTATGCCGCTTCGGTCGGCTCGGCGGCGGCGAAGCGCGAGGTCGGCGCCGTCGGCTTCATCGGCAACGCCACCGACGCCACGGCGCATTATTTCGGGCAGACGCAGGGGCGTGGCACCATGCCGCATGCGTTGATCGGTTACGCCGGCTCGACACTGCGCGCCGCCGAGATGCTGCAGGAGACGTTTCCCAACCACGACCTGACCGTCCTCGTCGACTATTTCGGCCACGAGGTGACGGATGCGGTCGCCGTCTGCCGCCGTTTTCCGGAGATGGCGGCGAACGGCCGGCTCAGCGTGCGGGTCGACACCCATGGCGGGCGCTATATCGAGGGGCTCGATCTGGCGTTGTCGTACGCGGTGCTCGAGCGCAGCGTGCCGCAGGCCGTGCGCGGCTACCGCACGGAAACGGAGCTGCGCCATCTCGTCGGCACCGGCGTTTCGGCGGCGGCGATCTGGCACATGCGCGAGCGGCTGAACGCGGCGGGATTTCCAAAGGCGAAGATCGTCGCCTCGTCGGGCTTCACGCCGGCCAAGTGCAAGACCATGGCCGTCGCCAACGTGCCGGTGGATGCGATCGGCACCGGCTCCTACCTGCCGGAAATCTGGACCGAGACCTACGCCACGTCCGACATCGTCGAGTATGATGGCAAACCGTCGGTCAAGGTCGGCCGCGAGTTTCTGCTGCGGAAAAAATAGCCGCGATGTGGCTGGCCGGTTTGACGCGGTCCTTGAATCCCGCGTCTAATAGCCTGTAATTCAGAGCGATGGACCGCCGCCTGCCACTGACATGACCGACTCGCTGACGCTCGCGCTGGCCCAGATCAACCCGACGGTCTGCGACCTTGCCGGCAACTTGGCGCGCATCCGTGCTGCGCGCGCGAAGGCCGGCGGCGCCGATCTCGTGGTCTGTCCCGAGCTGGTCGTCTCCGGCTACCCGCCGGAGGATTTGGTGCTGAAGCCCGCCTTTCAGCAGGCCGTCGAAACGGCCGTCGGCGAGCTTGCGGCAGATACCAAGACCGGTTCCGCGTTGCTGGTCGGCACGCCGTGGATCAAGGACGGCAAGCTGCACAACGCCGTGCTGCTGCTCGAGGGCGGCGCGATTGCCGCGGCACGTTTCAAGCACGATCTGCCGAATTACGGCGTGTTCGACGAAAAGCGCGTGTTCGCCGCCGGGCCATTGCCCGGGCCGATTCCCTTCCGCGGCGTGCGCCTGGGTGTGCCGATCTGCGAGGACATCTGGACGCCCGAGGTGCCGGAATGTCTGGTTGAATCGGGCGCCGAGATCCTGGTCGTGCCGAACGGCAGTCCGTTCGAGACCGACAAGGCGGATGAGCGGATCAATCTGGCGGTGGCGCGCGTCAGCGAAACCGGTCTCCCGCTCGTCTACGTGAACCAGGTGGGCGGTCAGGACGAGTTGGTGTTCGACGGCGCTTCGTTCGTGCTCAATGCCGACCACGGGCTGGCGATCCAGGCGCCATCCTGGGAGGAGGCGGTGACGTTGGCGCGCTTCGCGCGCAACGGCAATGGCGGCTGGAGCTGCGCCGCCGGCGAGATCGCCCGGCCGCCCGAGGCGCTCGAAGCGACCTACCGCGCGCTGGTGCTCGGCCTCGGCGACTACGTCAACAAGAACCGCTTCCCCGGCGTGATCCTCGGGCTTTCCGGCGGCATCGATTCGGCGCTGACGGCGGCGATCGCCGTCGACGCGCTGGGGCCGGCAGCCGTGCGCGCCGTGATGATGCCGTCGCCGTACACGTCTCGCGACAGCCTGGACGATGCGGCCGACGTGGCCAAGCGGCTCGGCATCCGCCTCGACAATGTGTCGATCGAGCCGGCGATGCGCGCCTTCAAGGAGATGCTGCGCGACGTATTTGCCGGAACCAATGAAGACGTGGCGGAAGAGAACATCCAGTCGCGCGCCCGCGGCCTCGCGTTGATGGCGCTGTCGAACAAGTTCGGCCACATGGTGGTCTCGACCGGCAACAAGTCGGAGATGTCGGCCGGCTACGCGACGCTGTACGGCGACATGTGCGGCGGCTTCGCGGTGCTGAAGGATGTCTACAAGACGACGGTGTTCGAGTTGTGCCGCTGGAGAAACGCGCATCGGCCGAAGGGGAGCAGAGGGCCGACCGGTCCGGTGATGCCGGAGCGCGTCATCACCAAGCCGCCGACCGCGGAGCTCAAGCCGGACCAAACCGACGAGGCTTCGCTCGGCCCGTACAAGGTGCTCGACGACGTGCTGCATTGCCTGATCGAGAAGGAGATGCCGGTCGCCGATATCGTCGCGCGCGGCCACAGCGAGGCGGCGGTCAACCGCATCTGGCGCATGCTCGACCTCGCCGAATACAAGCGCCGCCAGGCGCCACCCGGCGTCAAGATCACGCGCCGCGCCTTTGGCCGTGACCGCCGCTATCCGATCACCAACGGCTTCCGCGCCCCCAAGTAAGGGCATGGACCGCAACTGAAATCCCTGCTACCGATGCGCGGCTGGGGATCGGCCGCTCTGCGGCTTTCCGGTAAAACTGTGTGATGCCAATAGGTTGAGTGACGACCGTGGCCGCGCCGCAGACCCTGTTTGTCCACAATTCGCTGACGCACCAGAAGGAGCGGTTCCAGCCGCTCGACCCGTCGCATGTGCGCATGTATGTCTGCGGTCCGACGGTCTACGACTACGCCCATATCGGCAATGCGCGGCCGGTCGTCGTCTTCGACGTGCTCTATCGGCTGCTCAAGCGCCTGTATCCGAAGGTGACCTATGTTCGCAACATCACCGATGTCGAGGACAAGATCATCGACGCGGCGCGGCAATCGAACGAGCCGATCGACGCGATCACCAAGCGGACGACTGCGGCCTACCAAGAGGATATGACCGCGCTCAACGCGCTCGATCCCGATGTCGAGCCGCGGGCGACGCAGCACATCGCGCAAATGATCGCGATGATCGAGACCTTGACCGCGCGCGGCAACGCCTACGCGGCCGAGGGGCATGTGCTGTTTCATGTGCCGAGCTTCGCCGAGTACGGCAAGCTGTCGGGCCGCTCGCGCGACGATCAGATCGCAGGCGCGCGGGTCGAGGTGGCGCCGTACAAGAAAGACCCGGCCGACTTCGTGCTGTGGAAGCCGAGCGCGGCGGAGCAGCCGGGTTGGGAGTCGCCGTGGGGCCGCGGCCGCCCCGGCTGGCATATCGAATGCTCGGCCATGGCCGAGACGCATCTG
>JACQDQ010000049.1 GCA_016201015.1 Pseudomonadota bacterium
CGATGGAAGGCCCCGAAAAGGTCCTTGGCCTGGCGCATATCAAATCCCGCGCCGTTGTCCCGGACGGAGTACACCTTCTCTCCCGCCACCTGCTGCCACATCACCTCGACGACCGGCCGTTCCCGGCCGCGCGTGAATTTGAAGGCGTTGGACAGCAGATTGGCGAAGACCTGCTTGAGCAGCCCCGGATCGCCGACGCTGTCGGGCAGATCGCCCACGCGAACCTCGACGCGGCGCCCGCCCTGCTCCTTTTGCACCTCTTCCAGCACCTCGCGAACCAGCGCCGACACGTTTATGGGAAGCTTTGACAGCGGTTGACGACCAAGCCGCGACAAGCGAAGCAGATCATCGATGAGCTGCCGCATGCGCACCGCGCCGCTGTCCACCTCTTTCACGAGCTGCTGGGCACGGGGCGGCAACTGCGCCATGTGGTCTTCGAGCAGCAGGTCGGCGCAGCCCAAGACGACCGTCAACGGAGCGCGCAAATCGTGCGATACAGAGTAGGCGAATGCCTCCAACTCCTTGTTCGCGGTCTCCAGCTCGGTGGTGCGCTCGCGCACGCTGTGCTCCAATTCCGCGTTGGCGATACGAAGGTGTCGCACGGCGAGCGCCCGGGCGAGAACCGGCAAGATGGCGCTGAGCTTGAATGGCTTGAGAATGTAGTCCAGCGCGCCGGTCTTCATCGCCTCGACCGCGGTGGCGATCGTGCCTTCACCGGTCATGATGATGCCGACGAGATCGGGATCCGTGCGCTGCGCGGCATGAAGCAGCGTGATCCCGTCCATCCCCGGCATCATCATATCGGCGAGGAGCAATTCGAACCGCGTGCCAGACAACGCATCGAGCGCCGTCTTCCCGTCGGTGAAGCCGACCGTTTCGTATCCCTGATCGCGCAGCGTGTCGCACAGCGCCCGCATCTGCGCCGCTTCGTCGTCGACGATCAGGATTCGGGGCAGCGGCGAATCCGGCATCTACGGGCCTTTCACTTCGCGTTGCCGGCCCTTCATTGCGCCGCAGACCGGCAGCACTGGGCCAACGTCTCGCGCAGTTCGCGCAGCTTGGGCGGCTTGCTGAGCACGCGGTCGACATGCGGCGGAATGTCGTCATCGGACAACAGACGCTGCCCCCAGCCGGTGAGCAGGATCACCGGCGTCGACGGAGACACATCCTTTATGGCGCCGGCGACCCTGCGTCCATCCATGTATGGCATGCCGAGGTCGGTGATGACCGCGGCGAAGGCCTCGCCGCGCTCGCTGGCCGCGCGGAACGTGCTTATTCCCGTCTTGCCGTCGCCGGCGGTCACCACGACATGCCCGTCGGCCTCCAGCGTGTCGCGCAGCGACTTGAGCAACAGCGGGTCGTCGTCGACCAGCAGCAGGCGTAGCCGCGGCGGCTTCGTGTATCCGGGTTCGGCCTGCGCCGGCGCCGCCACCACCTTGGCCGGCACGGCGAAACTCAGACTCACGGTCGTACACTGGCCGGGGGCGCTGGCGAAATCGATCTCCGCGCTGTGGCGCTGCACGACGCCGTACACCATCGCCAGCCCCAGACCGGTGCCGCGCTCGCCCTTGGTCGTGAAGAACGGCTCCAGGCAGCGTCGACGCGTCTCCTCGTCCATGCCGACGCCGTCGTCCGCAATCTCGACCCGGACGTGATCAGCGTCCGATTCCGTTGCGGCGTTCGCCAACTTCGTCCGCAGCGTCACCACGCCGCCGTTCGGCACGGCGTCGACCGCGTTGAGGATGAGGTTGATCAGCGCCTCGCGGATTTCGCTTTCGACGGCCATGATCGCCGGCAGGTCCTGCGCCAACTCGGTCCGCACCTGGATCACGATGCCCCTCTGCATCGGGATATCGCTCCAGCGCGCGCGGGTAAGGTCGACCACCTGCTGCACGAGCTGATTCATCTGCACGGGCGCCAGCGTCAATTGCGGTGGGCGCTGGCGGTAGAAGTCCTTCATGCGCGCGACCGTATGCGCTATGTCCTCGACGGAGCGTTGGACGGTTTGCAGGTAGCCGCGGGCGCGCGGGCTGAGATTCGGCTCCGTCTCCAGCAACGATTCGGTGTACAGCGCCACCGGCGACAGCGCGTTGTTGATGTCGTGGGCGATGCCGCTCGCCATCTGCCCCAGCGCGCGCAGGCGCTCTTGCTGCATCACCGCCTGCTGCGTCTGGCGCAGGTCGTCGTAAGCCTGCTGCAGGGCGCTGTAGAGTTGCGCCTGATGCGCGGCCAGCGCGACATGCTGGCTCAACTGCCGCAGGAACTCGCACTCGCCGCTGCTGAAGCCCTGCGCCTGCACACGCGCGACGGCGAGAACGCCGAACACCTGGCTCTCCACCTGCAGCGGCGCCACCACCAGCGAGCGCAGTCCGCCGCGCGCGAGGCGCTGCGGAAACGGGAATTTCACCTGGCCAATGTCCGGCTCGTAGACAAGCTGTCCGAGCACGCAGCGCGACAGACCGTTCTCGTCGATGTCGACCCGCGCCTGCTGCGGCATCGCCAACTCCAGGGCGAGCGCGCTGCTCTTGACACCGACGCAGGCGACCGTCAGCGCGTTGTCCGCCCGGTCATAAAGGTACAGGCTGCAAAAATCGACCGGAAGCTGGTCCTCCAGGCTGCGCACGACCACCTGGAAGATGCTGTTGAGGTCTTGCCGCTCGCCGATCGCGCGCGTGATCTGGTGCAGCAGGTTGAGCCGCTCCAACTGCGCCTGGGCTTTCTGTTCCGCCTGGCGCCGCACCAGGATTTCGCTTTCGAGGGCCTTGTTCGTGGCCTCGAGCTCCGCGGTCCGGTCGCGGACGCGCTGCTCCAGCTCTTCGTTCAAGCGCGCCAGCTTCGCCTCCGCGCGAATCCGCTCGAGCATGTCCTTGGAGGCCATCTGCATCACGAACAGCAGCAGCACCAGACGACCGGTGAGCTTGCCAAGATGCGCCACCATCGCCGGTCCGTCGTCGGGCCCGCGCGAGTAGAGCATGGCGACGTTCGCGACCAGCAGCACGGCGGCCATCAGCGCCAGCGGCATCAGCATGCGGTCGGCGGCGCGCTGCCGCCAGCACGTCCAGCCGACCATTGCCCACAATATCGGCACCAATATCAGCGCCGGACGCGTGATGCCGAGAGGACCGGCATCCGTATAGGCCGGCAGCCACTGAAACGCGATCAGCAATGCGACGGCCACGGCAACCAAGGCAACCGCACAACCGAGTTCGCCGCCGCCGCCGCGGCGCAGCCGCCAAACCGACAAGGCAATCGCGATCGGCAGTACATGCGTCGACGGCGGCCACGTGGCCGGCCGCAGGAATTTTTCCTGCTCGGCGATCACGGCCAGCGGCCCGGACCACTCCACGGTGACCATGACATGCAGAAATTCCAACACCCAGGCGACCGCGAAGCCGATGGCGAGCCATTTCGGAAACGGGCGGCCGAGACGTCCGCCGATGTCCCACAGCAGCGCCGCCAGCGCACCCGACAGCAGGAAAATTCCCGTGTCGAGAACGGTGTGCAGATCGGGATAGTCCTTGTGGCCGATCGCGAGCAGCATCGCGCCGATCAGGCCGGAGGCAATCAGCACGCCCGCCACGCTGCCAGACATAGTCAGTCTGCCGGTCGGCTCATTCATAGTCCTGGCCAGGAGCTGCCCCGCGGCCTCGACAACGGCCGCTGCGGGTCGTCCCACCTGGCCCTCTCCCGTCGTGAAGAGGCCCCCCGTGCCTTGTGTCGCCTTCGCCCGAGCGCAACCTGTATGAGCGTTCTCTTTTTGTATCGGTTGCGCGCACCAAGGATACACTTAAAGGTAGTGATTCTCAAGCCCACATATCGAAATGTGATGGGCAACGCACTTGCGCAGCGTCCGATCCGTGAACTTAGCCCCTTTAGGCATGCCCGCCCCGAGAACGCGCATGAAGGTGACGGCAACGGGCGGCAATGGTTAGAATCCCGCAGGCACAACCGCAACGCCGAACCGCCCATGCCCGTCACGCTCAAGCTCAGCCACTACATGCCGCCGGACCACGGCACGCATCGCGACTTCATCGCGCCGTGGGCGCAGGCGCTGGAACGCGAGGCCAATGGCGAGATCAAGGTCGAGCTCTTCGACGGCACGACGTCGCTCGGCCTGCTCGCCAACCAATACGATCAGGTCGCTTCCGGCATCGTCGATGTCGCGCACTCGCCCGCCGCGCTGCCGGCCGGGCGCTTCCCGCGCAGCCTGATCGCCGGCATGCCGTTCCTGGTCGACGGCGCCGAGGCCGGCACGCGCCTGCTGTGGCGCCTGCTGCCGGAGTTCCTCGCCGCCGAGTATGGCGACTTGCATGTGCTGGCGCTGCACGCCGACAGCGGCGGCCTGATCCACACCCGCGAGCGGCCGGTCGCGCGGCTGGAGGACATCAAGGGCCTGCGCCTGCGCACGCCCAACGCCCTCATCACCGCGGCGATCGCCCGGCTCGGCGCCGTGCCGGTGCAGATGCCGCCGCCCGAGATCAACGCCGCGCTGCGCGAGGGCCGCATCGACGGCGCCTGCATGCCGTGGGACGTGGTCGGCTATACGCAGAGTGCCGAGTTCCTGCGCTACCATCTCGACACGCGGCTCTATGTCGCGCCGCTTTATTTCGTCATGAACCGCGTGCGCTACGACGGGCTGCCGCCGCATTTGCGGCAGGCAGTCGATGCGGTGTCGGGGCCGGCGCTGGTCGCCCGCTTCGGCGAATGGTGGCGGCGCTGGGAGGCGGCGGGAATCGACGAGGTGCGCGCGCTCGGGCATCCGATCAATGTGCTCAGCGCCGATGAGCGCGCGCGCTGGGCGGAGGCGGTGCAGCCGGCGATCGGCGATTGGCTCGCCGAGCAGGAGCGTCATGGCGTGCGCGACGCGCGGGCGATCTACCAGGCGGCGAGGGAGTTTGGCGCGACCGCAATGACGCGATAGTGGTACTTATCGTCCAAGAATTGTTCGTCTACTATTCTCCCGTTACGTGCGCCCCATCGTGAGAGACTACAATGGTAGCCATATCTCCGGCCCAGGCCGCGTTGCCGCAGTCGCCTGAATACGGCGCGAAACCGCGAAGCCGAATCATTGCTGGTGTATTGACGGTCTTAGTGCCGGGCCTCGGGCACCTCTATGCGGGTCGCGCGAAGCGCGCGATCTGGCTGTTTTGCATCGTCAGTGTCCTTGCGCTGACATGGCTCGTTGGGTTGCGGTCGGCTCCACCAATCAATATGACCGCATACTTGGCGCGCCTTGCCTTCATGCTGGGGGTCCTCGCAGTCTACGTGTACGCCATCTACGACGCTGTCAGGGGCATCGATCCGCGCACGGCCGTGCCTCTTCGTTGGTTCAATCGCGCTGTCGTCTATATCGGCATCATCGTGATCAATTTCGCGTTGGACCAGCTCTCGAGCTACGTCGTCAAATCGGATTCCGCCGCTAGCTACTCGCCAGGGAAGGTTTTCAACATCCCCTCCGGCAGCATGATGCCGACGCTGCTTGTCGGCGACTACGTTGTGGCGTGGTCGGACTACTACAAAAGCCATGCACCGCAGAGAGGAGACCTCGTCGCTTTCGATTACAAACCGGACGCCAGTGGAGAGGCCAGGCAATGGATAAAACGCGTCGTCGGCTTGCCGGGCGACCGTATTCAGCTTCGCCAAGGACGGTTGTACATCAACGGTGCACTCGTGCCGCGGACCGAGGTCGGTCCCTATACAACGTCAACCGCGATGGGACCGGCGATAACGTTCACACATTATGTCGAAACGCCGCCCGGCGGGCCGTCATACGACATTATCAAGAAGACCGACGATGGCTCCCTCGACAACACCCAGGTTTACGTGGTACCCGCTGACCACTATTTCCTGCTCGGCGACAACCGTGACAACTCGATCGATAGTCGCGTGCTGAGAGACATCGGCTATGTCCGCCGCGAGGCGATCCACCACAAGCCGATGTTCATCTTCTGGAGCCGCTCGTGGGATCGGATCGGCCGGCCGGTTCAACCCTAGCACTCACCGGTACGGAATCACGAGACGAAGGCGATCGGCGATTGGCTCGCCGAGCCGGGGCGCCATGGCGTGCGGAATGCGCGGGCGGGACTGCCTGCTGTCTATGCCGGCGGCGGCGTCTGCGCTAGCATCAAGCGAACACGCATGATGCGCGCCCGGCCGCGGGCGCCAGGTTCCGAATCGGCAGAGCGGCGGGGAGGGAATCGTGAGAGCGAGCCTGATCGCGATGCTGGCGGCGCTCGGCGCGTCGTCGCTGTGCGGCGTGGCCGCCGCCCAGAATGTGGAGACGCCGAAGCGCGGCGGAACGCTGACCTTCGCGGTCGAAGGCGAGCCCAGCACCTATGACTGCCATGCCGGCAATTCGTTTGCCGTCTTGTATTACGTGGCGCCGCATTACTCGACATTGCTGCGCTACGATCCCGCCACATATCCGCGGATCGTCGGCGATGCCGCGCAGTCGTGGACGATCTCCGAGAACGGCCTGGCCTTCACCTTCACGCTGCGCCCGAATGTGCGGTTTCACGACGGCAGTCAATTCACGGCCGCGGACGTGAAGGCGACCTATGAACGCCTGCGCCGCCCGCCGCCCGGCGTCGTTTCGGTCCGCCAGGCCGATTTCACCGACATCGCGTCGATCGAAGACGTCGACCCGCTGACCATCGTCTTTCGCCTGTCGAAGGCGAATTCGGCCATGCTGGCCCCGTTCGCCAGCCCCTGGAACTGCCTCTATTCGGCGCGCAAGCTCGCCGAAGATCCGAAATATCCGGCGACCAACGTGATGGGGACCGGGCCGTTCGTCTTCGTCGAGCACGGCAAAGGCTCGCATTGGAGCGGCAAGCGCTTCGACGGCTATTTCCGCGACGGCGAGCCCTATCTCGACGGCTTCCGCGCCGTGCAGATGTCCAGCCAGGCGACGATCAACGCGCTGGCTGGCGGCCAGGTGGATGGCTCGTTCCGGCTGCTGTCCGATCCGGAGCGCGAGCGCGTTCGCGCCAGCCGCGGCGATCGCATGAACTTTCAGCACAATGAGCTGATGGTGCAATTGACGCTGAGTTTCAATGCGGGACGCAAGCCGTTCGACGACGCCCGCGTCCGCCGCGCGCTGTCCCTGGCGATCGATCGCCACGAGGGGCTCGCCCCGCTATCGCGCATCACCAACCTGAAGCGGATCGGCGGCCTGATCCGGCCGAGCTATGAGCTGGCGACGCCGCCGAGCGAGTTGGCGCAGCTTCCCGGTTTCGGCGCCGATATCAAGGCGGCGCGCGCCGAGGCGAAGCGGCTGCTGGCCGAAGCCGGAGTTCCCAATCTGCGCTTCACGCTGCTCAATCGCACCGTGCAGACTCCCTACCAGCCGCTCGGCATCTTCCTGATCGACCAATGGCGGCAGATCGGCGTGACGGCGGAAATGACATTGGCCGAGACCGGCCCCTATCTCGCCAGCCTCAGCGGCGGCACCTACGACGCCGCCATCGATTTCAACAATCCGCCGGTGGACGAGCCGACGGTGGTGCTGACCAAGTATTTGCCGGGCGCGGGCAACAACTACGCGCACAACGCGGACCCGCTGCTGCAAGACCTGTTCGAGCGGCAAAAGCGGACCCTCGACCCGGTCGAGCGCCGCCGCCTGATCGCCTGGTTCGAGAGCCGCGTGATCACCGAGGCCTATGTCGCCCCGCTGTATTGGACGGATCAGACCGTCGCTCTATCGAGCGAAGTCCATGGATGGATCTTGACGCCGAGCTATTTCGTCGGTCACGACCTGGGGTCGGTTTGGCTGCAGCGGTGACAGCGCAAGTGGAACGAGTGCGCGAGGGCGATTCGCGATCGCGGAAGATATAGTGGGGCTGATGATATGTTGGCGATTTGGTCGAGTCCGTTTTTCAAATAGGCACGATGGATCTCTTCACGCCGTTTCAGCTCGGGCCCTATTCGCTTCCCAACCGCCTCGTCATGGGGCCGATGACGCGGAGCCGGACCGGTCCCGGCAACGTGCCGACCGCGCTGACCGCAACATACTACGCGCAACGCGCCTCGGCCGGCTTGATCGTCACCGAGGCCACCCACATCTCGCCGCAAGGCGCGATGTCGATGACCTCGTCGGGCATCCATACGCCTGATCAGACCGCGGGCTGGCGGCGCGTGACCGCCGCCGTGCACGAAGCCGGCGGCCGCATCTTCCTGCAGCTCTGGCATGTCGGCCGCATCTCTCACACGTCCATTCAGCCGGACGGCGCGCTGCCGGTGGCGCCTTCGGCCGTCGCGGCGAGATGCGAGAAGAAAACCGCGAGCGGAGAGATGCGTCCGCTGCCGACGCCGCGCGCGCTCGACATCGACGAGATTCCCGGTG
Source organism: Pseudomonadota bacterium (assembly GCA_016201015.1). Taxonomy (GTDB): domain Bacteria; phylum Pseudomonadota; class Alphaproteobacteria; order CACIAM-22H2; family CACIAM-22H2; genus JACQDQ01. The sequence continues at coordinate 8,342 of JACQDQ010000049.1, forward strand.
TGATCGACCAGTACCGACGCGCCGCGGCAAATGCGCGTGCCGCCGGCTTCGACGGCGTCGAGATCCACGCCGCCAATGGCTTCCTGATCGATCAGTTCCTGCGCGACGGGTCCAACCATCGCACCGACCGTTACGGCGGTTCGGCGGAGAACCGGGCGCGTTTCCTGTTGGAGGTAACCGAGGCGGTGGCGAAAGTGTGGGGCGGCGAGCGTGTCGGCCTACACCTGTCGCCGACGACGAATTTCAACGACATGTTCGACTCCGATCCGGCGCATACGCTCGGCGTTGCGGCGGACGGGCTGAATGAATTCGGGTTGGCCTATCTGCATCTGGTCGAGGGCGTTCCCGGCAGCCCGATGGCGCCGGCGGAAGGCATGGCGCGCCTGGCGCCGATGCTGCGCAAGATGTTCCGCGGCGCGCTGATCTTGAACGGCGGCTACGCGCGCGCATCGGCCAACGCGGCGATCGCCGCCGGGCAAGCCGACCTCATCTCGTTTGCCGTGAATTTCCTGGCCAACCCGGACTTGCCGGAGCGTCTGCGGCGCGATGCTCCGCTCAACGCGCCCGACCGCGCGACGTTCTATATCGGCGGCGCCAAGGGCTACACGGACTATCCGACGCTCGAGCAAATGACGACAAGCGCGCGGCCGAATTCGGATTGAGACCGCAAGGCTCCGCGCCGTTTGGCCCCGGCGCGGAAATCGACGATGATCTTGCACACGCCATGCTCAGGAATCGGAACAATGCTCGGGTCAGGCCTTGGACGGAAGCTGCTCTATGTTGCCGCCTGCATCGGCTGGGCGCTGCTCGGGCTATTGGCGTGGAAGCTCGTGGAGCGCGTCGGCTGGCTCGGCGTCGCTCTGCTCGGCGTGATCGTCCTGTTCGTCGTCCAGCGCGCGGAAATGAACGAGGAAAGTTCCGACATCATCGTGCCGGGCGCGCATCGCGGCGGCGACGGCCCGCGGGCGGAACGGCGCCTCGCCGACCAAGCGCAAAAAACGGAGTTCGAGCGCTGGCTGGCGGCAACCAGGGCCATCGGCTTCGCGCTCGCCGCCCTCGGCGCCTTCATGTTCATGCGGCATCAGCTTTGATCGGCAGGCGCGGCGCGCGCGACGCCGAACGCTAGGACATGCAGACGGGGGCTATTTGCGGCGGCGGGACTTCACCCAGGCCACGCCGAGGGTGCCGACCGCGCCCATGGCAAACAGCGCGAGAGTGGTCGGCTCGGGAACCTGCGCCACCCCCGGTCCGGCGAGCGCATTGCCGGCGGACGACAGCGCCGCGGACACGACAGCCAGCACGGCCCAAACGCGGTAGCAAGACATGACGCTCTCCCTGTCCGTGTTGCAGTTGCAATAAAGCAGTTCTAACACAATCAACATGCCGCGGACGAGCGCGCCCTTAAGGGCGGTCCGCTACCCCGCCCTCACCTTCCGGCGTCGACCTCGAACCCTTTCTTGCCTGGGACAATATGGAATTTCCCGTCGCTCACGGCGCGGATCATCCGCGCGGTGCGCGCAACGCCGCCGAACGGGAAGAAGTGCAGCCCCGCGACCCCGCCTGCCGCCCCGGCAATGTCGGCCGCCGCGAGATCGCGCATGACCGCCTCCGGCCCGCCGGTCGCCAGCAGACGGCCGATCGTCGTCGCGTGCGTGCCGAGCGCGCGCATCGACGGCCCGACGCCGCAATAAAGCGCGAATTTGAGCAGCGTGCGCACGTTGGCCGGGCCGGCCAGGCCGACGCGCACCGGCAGGTCGATGCCCGCCGCCCGCGCCTGCTTGAGCCAGGCGAGAATCGGCGCCGCCTCGAAGCAGAACTGCGTGACGATGTAAAGCGCCGCGCCGCTGCGCTTGGCGAAGTCCAGCTTGGCGCGCAGCGCCTGGTCGAGCAACGCGGTGCCGACCTTCGGATGGCCCTCGGGATAGGCGGCGACGCCGATGCGCCTGATGCCGGCGGCGGCAAAGACGCCGCTGTCGAGCAGCTGCGCGGCCGAGGCGAACGGCCCCACCGGCTTGTCGACATCACCGGCGATGACCAGCACCTGCGCGACATCGGCCTCGCCGCGCGCCCGCGCCAGGAAATCCTGCGCTTGGGTGAAGCCGGCGAGGCTGCGGGCGATCACGTGCGGCACCGGATTGAAGCCGGCGCGGCGCAGCTGCGCCGCGAAGGCAACGGCGCGATGATAGGTGTCGTCCGGCCGCCAGGTGATGTAGACGTCCGCCCCCGCCGGCAGCAACGCGGCCCAGGCCGGGAGCTGCGCGCCGTCCTGCGCCGCGGCCTCGATCGAGCAGCCGCGCAAGAGCGCTTGAATCGCTTGGGGCTCGGCGGCGTCGGTCGCGGCTTCGACGGATGCAGGCTGCGGGTGGGTCACAGTTCTGCCCATAATCGTCCCATTCCTTCTCCGCCCTTGAGGGCGGAG
>JACQDQ010000447.1 GCA_016201015.1 Pseudomonadota bacterium
ATCCCAAAGGCCTCGGAATGTGATTCGTATCACTGCATGTCGGGCATATTTCCATCAAGTTTCCGCCGAAGACGCCGTCATATGCGATCGCACTGGGACAGTTTCGGGTGCGCCAGGTTATTTCGACATTCAGGATTTCCGCTGGTTTTTTTGGCGGTCTGGCTGCTGGCTCTCGGCATTCTCGCCCTCACGGCCCACGGCCCATTCACGCTGGGTATCTAATTTAGCCGCCGCGTTCGACCGCGGCGCGATACCTCGCTGCACCTGTAGATAATAGTTCCGGCGGGCTGGCCGCCGGACCGGAATACGACAGCTTCGTCGGTCGTTAACAGTATGTAACGACGGAGGGACCGATGTCGCGCCTCGAGGCTTGGATGCTGGCCGTTGGCCTCATAATCCTAGGCATCGCCGTTGCCCGCGCCGGCGATGTTGCGCTGGATTCGATGTTCGGTAGCGCTTACGAGGCGCCAGAAAACATCAATATGTGAGTCGGCTGGGGGACTAGGCGAGGCCGCCAGGACGATCAGCCCCAAGGACCCTTTGCGCCCGCCATTTGGCGCAGCCGCTGAATGCGGTGGTCGGTTGACGGATGGCTCGAAAACAGGTTGTCCATCGATCCGCCGTGCAGCGGGTTGATGATGAATAGGTGCGCCGTTGCCGGGTTTTGTTCGGCTTCCGGGTTGGCGATGGCCTGCGCCCCGCGCTCAAGCTTGTCCAATGCTGAGGCGAGCCACAACGGGCGGCCAGATATTTCCGCACCCATGCGGTCCGCCTCATATTCGCGGCTGCGGCTGATTGCCATCTGCACCAGCATCGCGGCGACCGGCGCAAGGATCATGACCAGAACCGCGCCGACCATGCCAAGCGGATTGGGATTGCCGTTGGAATCGCGGCTGTTATTGCCGAAAAGAAAGGTGAAATTGGCGAGCATGCCGATCGCGCCGGCAATCGTCGCCGTGATCGTCATAGTGAGGGTATCGCGGTTCTTGATATGCGCGAGCTCATGCGCCATCACACCGGCAATTTCCTCGCTGCTGAGGCGGCCGAGCAGGCCAGTCGTCGCCGCCACGGCCGCATGGGCAGGATCGCGCCCGGTGGCGAAAGCGTTCGGCTGGTCGTTCTCGATGACATAAACCTTCGGCATCGGCAGCCCGGCCCTGTCGGCGAGCTGTTCGACGATGCCGTAGAGCCCCGGCGCCGTGGCACGGTCGGCCTCCTGGGCCCCGTACATTCGCAAGACCATCTTGTCGGAATTCCAGTAGGCGAACAGATTCATCGCTAAGGCGATGGCCAGGGCAACCAGCATGCCAGCCTCGCCGCCGATCAGAAAGCCGATCGCAAGGAATAGGCCGGTCATAGCTGCCAGCAACAGGGCGGTACGAGCGTAGTTCATGCGTTACCCCACAGCGATGACTAGACGACCGCGTAAATGGGCGGGAGGACGAGGCGCTTCAACCCTTGACATCGGCGGACCTGCTATATGTTGTGGGCAAATCCGTCTGCAAACGATCCTGCGCGGTGACAGATATGACAAACACGAAGTCCCATCCCAGGACAACTCCAAATGCGACAACACCCCCGTCGCCGAAGTCAGGGGCGGTTAGCACGCCGCTCCCCGTCGTGCCGGCTGCAAAGGTGCCGGAGATGGGTGGGCCGACTGGCCCGGAACCGACCCGCTACGGGGATTGGGAACGCAACGGCCGCTGTATCGACTTCTAGCCGGAATCGTCATTGATCCGGCGTCCGCGCAGCCATAGGACGCCACCGGGCAGGCCGACCATGATCTGCGCCAGACCGAAGCAGACCGACAGGGCAAGGGCGTCGACTGCAGCAATGCCAACAAGGCCAAATCCGACCACCATCGCGCTTTCGCGTACGCCCCATCCCGCGACTGAGATGGGCAACATTGTCGCCAGGATGACTGGCGGCGTAATGACGAGGCAGTCAGCGAATGGCACCGCAACGTCAAGCGCGCGTGCCAGCTCATAGACGGCCGCCACAGTGAGGACGTGAACCACCAGAGACTGGCCGACCAGGCCAGCGGTTGCGGCGGGCGCTTCGAGGAGGCGCCGGAAATCGGCAGCAAGCGTGCCAAGCGGCCGCGTGAACCGCCAGCGTGCAAAGAAACTAGCCAAGGCCTCGCCCAAAATCAGAAAGATCGCCATTGCGACTGCGGCGGCGGCGACCAGCATGGTCATGCCCGATCGTGCCGCAACATCGCCAACCCGGCCGTAGAGGAGCGGCAGGCTTCCGCCGATCAAGCCAATCAACACGAAGAGCGCAAATACCCAGTCGCACAGCACGGCGCTCACCGCCTTGCCAAGCGCGATGTTCTCGCGCGTCACAAGCCAGATACGAATCGCGTCGCCGCCGATCGCCGACGGCAAGGTCTGGTTGAAGAACTGGCCGATGAACATGATCCGTAGGGCCGTATCGGACCGCAATGCAACGTCGACCATGCGTGCCACGAGGCGCCAACGCTGGGCGGCGATGCAAAGTTGAACGGCAACGATGGCGACAGCCAGGGCCGCCACGACGACATCCAGCTTCGCTAAGCGCGCCGCCATCGGCGCGATATCGATACGTTGGAGCAGCACAGCCAGCAGCAGAACCGAAACCGCTGCCTTGGCCGCCACCGCAAGCCACTGACGGCCCATGAGGGGATCTGCCGGTCGGAGAGCTGGCGCGAGACCTGCTTAGCATCCGCCGTGTCGGCTGAGCAAGCCGCGCTTTCGTGGTGGATTCACTGGCGCGCCGAAACGCTGTATAAGCCATGACCGGCGAACACGTAATTTTGTGGAAGCATCGTGACCCAGACCGTGCTCATCACCGGCGGCGCCGGCTATGTCGGAAGCCATGCCGCCAAGGCCCTGGCGGCGTCAGGATACCGGCCCGTCACCGTCGACAATCTGTCGCGCGGCCATGCCTGGGCCGTCCGCTGGGGCCCGCTCGAGCGTGGCGACTTGCTCGACCGTTCATGTCTCGACGCGGTATTCGGACGGTGGCGGCCGATCGCCGTACTCCATCTCGCCGCCTTCGCCTATGTCGGCGAGTCGGTCGGCGCTCCGGCTCTCTATTACCGCAACAATGTCGTCGGCTCACTGCAACTGCTCGAGGCGATGCGCGACCACGGCGTGACGCGGCTCGTCTTCTCAAGCACATGCGCGACTTACGGCACACCCGGTGAGGTGCCGATCGCAGAGGATGCGCCGCAGCGGCCGATCAATCCCTATGGCAACTCGAAGCTCGTCGTGGAAACGATGCTGCGCGATTTCGATGCCGCCCACGGGCTGCGTTCGGTAGCACTCCGTTACTTCAACGCCGCCGGCGCCGATGCCGCGGCCGAGATCGGCGAGGACCACGATCCGGAAACGCATCTTATTCCAGTTGCCTTGGCGGCCGCAGCCGGTCGGCAGCCGCGGCTCAGCGTTTTCGGCGACGACTATCCGACGCCCGACGGCACCTGCATCCGCGACTACGTCCACGTCACCGATCTTGCCAGCGCCCATGTGCTGGCATTGCGTGCGCTCGTCGGCGGCGCGACGACGATGGCACTGAACCTTGGGACCGGCACCGGCGCTTCGGTCCGGGAAGTGATCCGCGCCGTCGAACAGGTGACCGAGCGCCGCGTACCAATACGCACCGTTGATCGTCGCCCGGGTGATCCACCTGTCCTCGTTGCGGCACCGGGCCGCGCGCGCGGTGAGCTTGGTTGGCAGCCGCAGCATTCTCAGCTGGAGACCATCATCCGCACTGCCTGGGTGTGGTTCAACACCGTGCGGCCGATCGAAAATTTGTCCCACAGCGAATCGACCCAGGTTCTATAATCCGCGACGTATGAGCGCAATCAGCGGATACATACTGCGCCAGCTGGCGATCGTGGCGGTGGTCGTGACCGCCACGCTCACCTGCGCCATCTGGCTCACGCAATCGCTGCGCTTCGTCGAGCTTATCGTCAATCGCGGGTTGACGATCGAGTCCTATCTTTATCTGACGCTGCTGTTGCTGCCGAGTTTTCTATCTATCATGTTGCCCGTCTCATTGTTCACCGCCGTCCTCTTTACCTATAACAAGCTCACCGCCGACAGCGAGATTGTCGTGCTGCGGGCGATCGGGCTTGGGCCGCTGCAGCTTGCACGGCCGGCTCTATTCCTTGCCGTGGCGGTGGTCGCGATCGGATATTCGCTCTCTCTCTATTTCTTGCCGCTGTCCTATCGAAATTTCAAGGACATGGAATCAGACTTGCGGAATGACTACACGGCGGTGCTGCTGCGCGAGGGAGTGTTCAACACCGTAAGCGACAATGTAACGGTGTATATCCGCAGCCGGGAGCCGAACGGCGAGATACGCGGCATCCTGGTCCATGACAAGCGCATCAAGGACAAGCCGACCACGATCATGGCCGAGCGCGGCATGCTCGCGATGACCGATGAGGGGCCACGCGTCATCATGATCAATGGCAACCGCCAGCAGGTCGAGCACGATACCGGCAAGTTGTCATTGCTCTATTTCGATCGCTACAGCGTCGATCTCGGCAAGATCACCCAGGCGGCCCAGACACGTTGGCGCGAGCCGCGCGAGCGTTTCCTGTACGAGCTCCTGCATCCGACCGACACGCCACGCGGCTCGCTCGCCGCGCAGCGCATGAAGATCGAGGCGCATAACCGCCTGACGTCGCCGCTGTACAGCCTGGCCATGGTGCTGGTGGCGCTTGCCGCGTTGCTCTCCGGCGACTTCAACCGGCGCGGCCAGTCGCGTCGGCTGGTGATTGCCGTCGCGATCGGGATTGGGCTGCAGATCGCCGCGATCGGCATCAGCACGATTGCGACGAAGGCCAGCTATCTGATTCCGTTTCTCTATGCCAACGTGATTGGCGCCATCGCGGTGGCGGCCTATTGGCTGCTGCGGCAGCCGCGGCGCGTTCGCCGCGCCGAAGCCTGGGTGCCGCCGGGGACGGCCACCGGCTCGGTTTAGGCCGTGGCTCGCATCCGCCCAGGATCGGCGGACGGCGTCGGTCAGTCCAGCACGCGGTCTCGCGGAAGCCGTACCGTTACGGTCGTCCCGATCCCGACCTGGCTTTCGAGAAGCAAGCTGCCGCCATGAAGTTCGATCATGGCTTTGGTCAACGACAGACCGAGACCTGTCCCCTCGAACTTGCGGTTCAAGCTGCTGTCGACCTGCGCGAATGGCTCGAGGACTTTGGCCATGTGCTCAGGTGCGATGCCGATACCGGTGTCGGCGACCGACATCGCAATCCCGCCGCTCGCATCGACGCTAGCGGTGACCGCCACCTTGCCGCCTTTCGGCGTAAACTTGACCGCGTTCGACAACAGATTGATCAAGATCTGCTTGATCTTGCGGCCATCTGCGTGAACGCGGGGAAGATTCGGCGGACGATCGATCGTGAGGGCGATATCGTTGGCCTTGGCGCGGTCGTGAACGAGCCTGACGCTGTTTTCGATCGCTGGGCCAAGGTCGAAGGCGTCTTCGATCAGTTCAAGCTTGCCGGTCTCGATCTTGGCGAGATCCAGGATATCGTTGATGATTTCCAGCAGATGCATGCCGCTCGCATAAATATCGTCGGCGTATCCCTTGTAGCGAGAATTGCCGATTTCGCCGAGTATCTCGCCGCGGATTACGTCGGAGAAGCCGATTATGGCATTTAGCGGGGTGCGCAGCTCGTGACTCATATTCGCTAGAAATTCGGATTTTGCCCGGTTCGACGCGGCGAGCGCGAGGTTGGCCTCTTTTATGCGCGTGGCGTCCAAGATGATGCCATTCCAAAGGACGGAACCGTCGGGCTGTCGCTGTGGCCGCGCGATGGCGTGCGACCACTTGCGCTGACCGCCACGGGTGATGATCTCGGCCTCGACGTCCCACATGCGAAGTTCGCGCGAAGCGGCGAGCAGGTTTTCGCGAAATGTTTGCCGATATTCCGGCCCATGACAATCGAACAAGGCCTGCGGATTTGTCAGAATTTCCGTCGCTGAAACACCAAAAAGGTCTCGCGCGCCGTCGCTGATATACGTATAGCGGATCGAGCCGTCGGGAGAGACCAATCTCTGATAGACGACGCCGGGCACGCTGGCGGCGAGCGAGGCGAAGCGCTCGTTGGCGGATTCGAGTGCGTGCGCCCGCCGAGTGTGCTCGATCACGATGCGAACAATCGAGCAAATAGAGTCGATAGTACGATACTCGTCCGCGCTCGGCTCATGTGGCTCGAGATAATTGAGAGCGACGACGGCGAGGACTTTTCCGTCCTGATCAGGGATGGGCTGCGCCCAGCAGGCGCGCAGACCCAGCCCGCCAACGAGATTGGCGAACGGGGACCACAGGGGATCACCGATGATGTCCTCAACGACGACCGGCTCCTCGCGATGCGCCGCCGTGCCGCAGGGCTCGAAGCCCGAGACGATTTCGAGATTTTCAAAGGCGCGATGGTAGGCGGCTGGCAAGCCAGGCGCCGCGTGCAGGCACAGGCGCGTGCCGGAGATATCGGGAAGAAAAATTGCGCAACGCGCCGGTTTGGCCGTGACTTCGATGACGTGTGCCAGGCGCGTGACGCAAACCGTGAGCGGCGCGCCACGGGCCAATAGCTCTAGGACCTCATTTTGACCCTCGAGCCATTGAATGCGCGTCAGCGCCGCCTCTGGACTGCAGCGCCGGGCGGCAGCCGAGAACGGGTTGCCGACGACGGGTGGCGATCGCGCCACGTGCGGCGCAGCCAATGTCTCAGCCATTTCTTCCGATTCGTTCATGGTTGCCGGAGACCGGACGAGTCGACGAGTCAATGCCGCTGCCTCTCCCGCGAGGAAAGAAAGGCTGATTTGGACCGATTGCGACGTAAGGCTAGACCGGATGAGATTAACAAATCGTATCGAATGGGCGGCCAGCGGGGCGTTCCACGCTGTCAACGGGGCCTCAGGCCGTGGCGGCAAAGGCAGCCGTCGAGCGACTCGGCTTGCAGGGTTTACTCGCGGTTAACCGGGTCCTGCTAACGTTTTGACGAATAAGTGTGTGTCGATGGGTGATCGTGACGGACGAGGGGACCATGAACGTGGAACCACACGAAGACGACGAGGCCGCCGCGCAGCCGAATGCGTCGCCGGCGCCGCGACCGCCGCGGCGAACAACGCGCGTCGTCGAACTCGAGCAACAGATCGAACGACTGACGCCGAAACTGAGAATCGCGGTTGTGTTCGGCGGCGACAAGACCGTCGACGGTGCAGTGATAAATCCTACGCCCAACACGCGACCATGGAAAAGTTATGAGCCCGTCGCAGAAGACATCGCTCAGGCTCTGCGGCGGCTCGGCTTCAACCAGGTTTTCCTCATGCCCGAGGACATGCGGCTCGGCGACAGACTGCGCCGGGAAGGCATCCACCTGGCGTGGCTGAACACTGGAGGCGTGCAGGGTTACAACCCGATGGCACACGCAGCCGCGATGATGGAAATGTACGGGATCCCATACATCGGACACGATCCGTTGACGACCGGAGTACTTGACAACAAGCACGTGTTCAAGCGGAGCCTAGCCGCCCTCGATATTCGGACGGCTCCCTTCATGACCTGGCATCCGGCGCGCGGGCCGATTCAACCGAAGGCGAACGGCCGCTTCATCCGCACCTTCAAGGATCACTGGGGGCCCTTCGTCGTCAAGCCGGTCTCCGGCCGGGGCTCATTGCATGTGCACGTCATCGAGCGGGAGTCCGATCTAAGCGATGCCATCGCCGAGGTGTTTGCCGCGACCGAGAATCACGTTCTCATTGAAGCCTATTTGCCCGGCCGCGAATTCTGCGTTGCCGCGTGCGGCTCGGTCACGGCGCGCGGACGACAGCTCGCGCGACGCGGCGAACCGTTCGTGTTTGCGGCCGTAGAGAGAATTCTGGCGCCGGGCGAAAAGATATTCACGTCGATGGACGTCGTCCCAATCACCGCGGATCGTCTGCACGTTCTCAACTCCGCCTCGGACATGTCTGCAATGCGGGAATTGCACGAGATTAGCCGCAAGGTATTTGTGGAGCTTCATCTCGAATCGCTCGTTCGGCTGGATGTGCGGGTCGATGCCGCCGGCCGGATGTGCATTCTCGAGGCGAATCCGAAACCGGACCTCAGGGCACCAAGCGAAAGCGTGACGAGTCTCGTATGTGCCGGACTTGCCGAGCACGGAATGGATTACGACGACTTGATCCTGTCGCTGCTCGCTGATCGATTGGATCTGCTGTTCAGTCAGCGGCGCGGCACGGTATCGCGCCTGTCTCCATTGCTGCAATCATCGTCGGCTGCGTGAGCGCTGTGGTCAAATGTTGGGCATGATGGAAAAGACGCATTTACGGCGGCGCGCGATAGACGCGGTGACGATGTTTCTCGTCTCGGCGCTGTCGTTGCTGCTACTCATATATATCGGCCTGGGTGAGGCGCAAAGAACCTACTACCAATTCCACGTCGACAAGGTCGTCGCGCAGGCGCGCACCATCCAGAACGCGATGGAATCATACTTGCAGGCGGGATTGCCGCTGAAGCAATTCGTCGGCTTCTCCACCCTGGCCGAACCGATCGTCGAGTCCGATCCGTCGATCGATGCCATGAGCGTCTTCGACCAGAGCGGGCGTCGGATTTTCGTCAACGGCCAGAATCCCATCGGCAGACTGCTTGGCCGTGCCGGCGAGAGCGGCAATCCGGACCAGTCTTACGAGATATTTCAATCGGATCTCCACTACCAAGTGGTGCTGCCGCTGCGCAACAAGTTCGAAATTGTCGGCCAACTGGCGGTGACGGTGCCGAAGGACATCGTCGCCAAGAGCCTGGAGAGCAGCTTCCAGCCATTGTTGATTGCCGCAATCGTCCTGTCGCTTGCCTTCACAGTATTCACCACGATCATCGGCCCACGCATGAGTGGCTGGCGCAGTTCGTGGTTGCACATTGCCTATGCGGTGACGTTTCTCGCGATGTCCGTCATGGTCGTCAGCACACTGGTGTCCCTTTATTCCGAAGGAGCCCAGGCGAAGACGAAGGCGTTGGCGAATTCGTTGGGCGAACGGGTCAATGACATCTTTGAATTCAACCTCCATATCAACGATATCGAGGGCCTGGACCGCGCCTTCGCCGAGTATCGGCATCTTAATCCGGACATCAGTGCTGTCGGACTTCTGTTGAACGGCAAAGTGCTGATCCACACCAACCCCCAAGTGGTGGGACAGCATTGGATCAACGACGGCCACACCTTTGAGTACTTCGTCGATCTCGTGCCGAAAGGCAATCTGACTCGGATTCAGCTTGCCGTGGTGTTGCCGGTGGGCGTCGTCTACCGCCAGGTCTTCCGCAGCGTCAAGAATTTCACGGCGTTGTTTGTTGCCTCGGCCTTCCTCGCCGGATTGTTCCTGCAGGTCGCCGGCGTCGCCAATCGGAAGCGCCGATCGGAGTTCTCCAC
>JACQDQ010000443.1 GCA_016201015.1 Pseudomonadota bacterium
CACCAGCGTGTCGGTGCCAGCGAGCAGCGCGGCGATTTCCTGGTCGCTGAGCGGCTCGCCTTCGAGCGTCACATCCATGCGGAAGTCGAGCAGACCATCGAGACCGATCGCAGATGGCGCGCGTGCCCCGACCGTCGCCGTGACCCGCGGCCGCGCCGGTCGGTTGGCGTGCCAAGTGGCCGGCATGCGCAGGACGACACCGGCGCTTTCGAGTTCCGGCGCGCTGGACAAAAACCGGGCGGCCTCTCCGGGAGTCCAGCGCAGTGGATGGAATATCTCCCCCGCGTCGACCATAGACCGCAGCCAGTCGCAGGCTTCTGCGGCGCGCTGCACCGGCACCAACAGGGAAAGAAGTTTGTCCCGGTTCGCCGGTCCGGAATATTCGCGAATCGCCTGACCGAGCGGCACATGCTGAGCCTTGGCCTGCGCCGACAACCGAGTGGTGTAAGTGGCCATAAAGGCGAAGGGTTGCTCAGGGTCACGCCTGTTTTCGGCAAGATTGAAATGCACCCGCCCGACCAGATTCCAGGCCGGGTTCAGCGCTTTCAAAAAGGATTGCAGGTCCGTTCCGGCCACACTTAAGGATGCGGCGAACGCCGCACTCAATTGTGCCCACAGCGCCAGCATGACATCCGCAGTCAGATATTCCGCACCCGGCATCATGGGCGCCGTCAGCACGAGGGTGGCCAGTTCTCCGTCGGTCGGTGGCGGCACGAGCGGCAGGATAAGCGACGATCGGGCGTCTACGACTGCGCCCGAGGAATGCACGCATAGCGCCCCAACATAGCAGGCGGCGAAATCGCGCCACCAGACGAAGGCCGGCGGCAATACCTGGCCGACCTCGCCCGCCCCGAGCCGCATCAGGCCGTGTCCAGATCCCCGGGCGAACGCCTCGACAAGCCGCTCGGCGATCTTGTCATCCAGGATCGGAGCGTTCTCGGCAATTTCGAGCAGAAGCCGCCCCTGCGGCGTCAAGCGGAAGTCGAGGCGAGACATGACTGGCGCACCGTCCTTCAAATCGTGGCGCCCTGCAATCAAAGCTGCATTCTCACAGGCCGTCATCTTAACTCGACTTTCGCCATTTTGGGCTAGGGTTGATCAGCGCCGAAAGTGGAAGACCGGCTCATTCTCGACGATCTCGTGCGCTTGCGTCGAGAGTCCGCCGAAGCGGACCGGCGCCTCCGAAGCTGCGCCAGCTTCTCTAATCAGGGGCCGACCGCCGCCAAGGCTCGCCGCGCGGCATCGATGTTCTGCGCCCTCCACCCCGCCGGCACTTTTTATAGCCGGACGGTATCTCGTGCCGCGGGAACTCGATCCACTCGATCTCGCGGAACGGGATCGGACCGACTTCGACACTGTCGACGATCCCGGAGGACCGATACGAGACGGCGCGGCGGTTCGGCGTCCTCATTTGACGCGCCTGATCGTTGCCGACGAATTTGAAGATGCACTGCCAGCCGCCGAGCTCAGGCTGGTCGATGCAGCGGAACAGCTTGCGCCACTTGGCATTCGACATGAGTGAGGCGGCGTAACGCCGCGCCGCCAATTTTTAGATCGCAGGCCGCGTTCGGCGACCGCGTCGTTCGTCCAGTCGCCAGCCGCCGAGGGCGCCGTCTTTTTCACTGTCCGGTCTGTGCAATCCCGCCGCGCTGGGCGCCCGCCTCGATGTTGCGCCACAGCACCTCGTGACCGGCGGGCAACGCGCGGTTATTGGGCATCGGCAGCCACAGCCGCATGAGCAGCCGATCGCGCCCCGAGGCCTTGTCGTCCTCGAACGGCGTACGGCCGTGATACGTCATGTGGCTGTTGAGGAACTGAATATCGCCGGGGTCAAGAGTCATCTCGAAGGAGAGCTCCTCGGCAAGCGCCATCAGCAAATCGATGGCCTGGCGCTGCTGCGGAGTGAGTTTCGGCACGCCGGGCACCATCTGCGCCGCCTCGATATAGGTCAGCGAGTAATGGCTGGTGAAGCGCCCGTCACGCAGGCCGAAGATCGGCAGCGCGTAGACACTCTCGGCGCGGTCTGATTCCTCGCCGAGCCGACTGCGATAGATATCCTGAAAGAGGATCTCGAGGAGATCGGGCCGCCGTTCCAGCATCGCGTTATGGATGGCGGGCGTGCTGCAAATTTTGCTGGTACCGCCGGCTTTCGCCTGTCTTACGCAGAGCAGGCTAACCACATCGGTGCGGTCGGTGTGAAAGCGCAGCCGGCCGTTCGATAGCGTGCGTGCGTAAGACGACAGAAACGGACCGTTGCCGTCCTTGATCTCGATCTGGCCGTAGCGGCGGCCGAGATCGCCGCCCTCGTCGCGAATGTCGCGCATCAATTCGCCGCGCCGGTTCTGAAATACCGGCCAACCAAGATGCGTGCCGAGGCCGAAATAGATCTGCCGCAGCGCCTCGTCGCCATAGCGCCCGACGGGAAAGCCGTGCAGCTTGACCATGCCACAGCCATTTTCCAGCTCGTCGGCGATGTCGGCAAGCAGGCGGTCGAGCGTGGGCAACGGAAAATCCGCGCGGACAATTTCATGCCAGGCAAGACCGCGACGCTGGACGGTGCGCAGCGCCGCATCGATCTCGTCCAGCGCCGGCGGCGGGAGATCGCGGAACCAACGCGTGGAACGCGTCATGTCCGGCCCGAGCCAAACGCCGGGGCCGGTCAGCCTTGCGCGGGGGGTCATGCCGCCAAGTCTCCTTGCGCGCCCTTCACGCCAGCGCCGCCTTGACGCGATCGGGCGTGAACGGGGCACGGCGCAGGCGCACGCCGGTCGCTTCGAAGATCGCGTTGGCCACCGCGCCGGCGATTGGCCGCGTCGACGGCTCGCCGGCGCCCGACGGCGCGATCTCCGGCCGGTTGATCAGCACGACGTCGACCGCTTCCGGGGCCGCGGTGATATCGAGGATCGGATAGCTCAGCCAGTCGAGGCTGGTCACGTTGGCGCGGTCGAACTTGACCTCCTCCCACAGCGCCCGGCTGACGGCCTGGACGACGTTGCCCTCGATGCACAGCCGCAACCCTTCCGGATTGACGATCAGCCCGCAATCATGGGCGACGGTGAAACGCCGCGCCCACACTTCGCCGCTGCGCCGGTCGACCTCGACATCCGCCACCACCGCAACCACGGTGCCGCCGCGCGACGCATAGGCGAAGCCACGGCCGGTCAAAACATCGCCCTGCGCGCCGCGTCTGGCGCCGGCCGGTCCGGGTTGCCAGCCCGCCTTCTCCGCCGCCGCCTTGACCACCGCGATGTCGCGCG
>JACQDQ010000444.1 GCA_016201015.1 Pseudomonadota bacterium
CAGCCCCACGCCGACTTCGCCGCGCCCGACGAGCTGCGTCGGGCCGATGCCGGAGCGCGTGTATTGCGCGACATTGACGTTGAGGCGCTTCATGTAGTCCCACCCCTTAGTCTCCCCCATGAGCTGGAGAATGCCCGTGACGAAGGTGTAGCCGGTCCCCGACGTGGCTGGACTGCCGACGCAGATCTGGCCGGCGAATTCCGGTCGCGTCAGGTCCTCCCAGCTCTGGGGCGCCTTGAGGCCTTTCTCCGCCAGGAATTTTTGGTTCGAAGCGATGCCGATGAAGTCGACATCGGTCCCTGTCCAGAACCCGTCGGGGTCCTTGAAGCGCGCCGGTATATCGGCGGCAGCGGGCGACTTATAGGGCTGCAACAATCCATCGGCCTTGAGCGTCAACATCGAGGGCAAGCCGATGCCGTACAAGATGCTCGCTTGCGGGCTGTTGCGCTCGGCGCGAATGCGGTTGACGGCTTCTCCGGCGGACAGCCGCAGGAAGGTCGTCTTCACGCCGGTCTTCTTCTCGAAACCCTGGGCCACCGCCGTGCACGTGTCCTCGGGCGGCCCCATGTACAGGGTGAGCTTTCCGCCGCTTTGGGCAAACGCCTTGGCAGCCAGCATCGTCGCGGCGCTGCCGAGCAGGCCCCTGGTGATCAGCCTTCGTGTGATCGACATGATGTTGCGATCTCCTCCCCTGATGCGGTGAACATTTGTGCACCAATAAACAATATTGTGCTGTCGAGGCGTCGGGTGTCAACATGAGCGACGATGCCGGTGACGCCGGCCGCAACGACGATGCGGCGCATTCGGTCTTGGCGCCGATCCGCACACGACGAACTACCCTCAGTTGGCAACCGCCACGGCCATAGTGCATTCCAGCGCATCGCATCACATGGCGTCCACAGATATCGGGCACCCGACCACCTCGACCCGGCGCACGGCGATTTCGACCGTTGCCGCGTTATGCAATGCTGCGCGCTGCGTCGGCATTGCGATTCCCCCACCTTCGAGCCGAAGGGCCCGGCAATGAAATATGACTATTCCTCAATCGGATTCTACACGTTCGACTGTCTGGGATGGCCGTTCACGCGAGTGCCCGAGGGCGGCGGAACCGTCTTTCTCGAGGAACTCACTCTCGCCGTTTCCGGCGCCGCGGGCACGGCGGCGATCGCCGCCGCCAAGATGGGGCTGAAGACCCTGGCCGTGGGCGGCGTCGGGAACGATCTGATGGCCGACTGGGTCATCGCGCGTCTCCAGCATTTCGGTGTCGACGTCTCCGACATGCAGCGCATCCGCAATGGTCGAACGTCTTCGTCGATCGTCACGACACGCCTGGACGGGTCCCGCCCCGCATTGCACATGAAGGGCGCCACCGGCGATTTCTATGTCGGTGACGATTTTGTCGCGACGGCCGTTGACGCCAAGGTTGTTCATCTCGGCGGCGTCGGCCTCATGGATAGGATGGATGCGGGGCGGAATTCGGAGCTTCTGCGGCTCGCCAAGAAAAATGGTCCCATAACGACCGTCGATGTATTTGCGGGATCGAAAGACGACCTTGAGACGGTCAAGCGGGTCCTGCCGTATACGGACTATTTCATGCCGTCGATCGAAGAAGCACGGGCGCTGACCGGCTTGACCGATAGGCAGGATATGGCCAAGGCATTTATCGATCTGGGCGTGTCCTGCTGCATTTTCACGCTTGGCGAGGATGGCGCCTATTATCACGGCCGAGACGGCGTTCGTTTCCACATGCCGGCGTTCGACATCAAAGTGAAATGCACATGCGGATGCGGCGACGCCTTCAATGCCGGGATGGCCGTCGCATTTTGCCGTGGCTTCGATCCGGAGACGGCCGTCCGCTTCGCGCAGGCGACGTCAGCCCTCAATGCCACCGGCCTTGGATCTCAGGCAGGAGTCGTCTCGTTCGATCACACATGGAACTTCATGCTCAAGACACCGACGCGGAAGTCATAAAAGGCGCTGGATGGTCCTCGCATGCGGCAGGTTCAGCCGGGCACCACGAGCGTCATACCGGCTACCAACGCGATTGAAAGACGGATGGCGACAGATTCCTAACCCTCTCTCACTAGCCGAGCCGCCGTCTTCTCGTCCGTCAAAAGCGTCTTCGCCTGAGTCGTGGCAAGCGCCGCCTTCAGAATCAGCACCTTCTCCGTTCCTCCCGAGGCCAGCACGACGTTCCGGATCCTCCTCAAGCGCCTTGGCTCGAAGGCCATCACGCAGCGGTTAAGCCGATGATCGACGAGACTCCCGTCAGCCTTCAGATAGTGGCCAAGCAGGTCACCGACCGCGCCTGACGCGCGGAGCGCATCGAGGTCTTCCCGTTCGACTAGACCAAGGTCAGGTATGGTCGAGTCATCGGTCAAGGCTCCGACGCTGACAACTGCAATGTCCGCCGTGGCGGCCTTCTCGAAGAGCTCCCGCAGGCCTTTTTGTGCCATTAGCGAATCACGGGTCGCCGAATCGCTGGTGTAGACGGGTGCGGATACGTAGTAGCAGTCGGCGCCGATAATGTTCGAGAATCGCCAGGCGAACTCGAAAGGGCTCATCGCGTGGGCCCGGGTCAGTCCGCCGAGCAATGACACCACGGTCTGTCCCTTCCATGCCCGCTTGTCGATCGCGCTCAGCGATGCCTGCAGCGTTCGGCCCCAACCGACGCCTATGGTCTGGCGACTCTGCAAACGATCGGACAACCATGCGCCCAACGCGTTGCCGACGATCGCCGAAACCTGTTTGGGATTTGCAGGAGTCGGCACGACGACCGCCTCGGTGAGTCCAAAGGTCTTCTCGAGCTTCCGCTCGAGCGCCAAGCACTCCGCGAGTTTAGAATTGATGCGGATCTGGACGGTGCCGTCCTGACGACAGGCCGCCAACGTCCGCAGCACCTTGACCCGGTTCTGGTGTAGCCGGCGCGCGATCTGCTCCTGAGTCAGGCCCTCGACATAATAGAGCCACGCGATTCGCGTGCTCAGCTGATCTTCCTGTCGCGCCGACACGTCTTTCGAAATCACACCCGGCTCCCTTGTTGACGGCGTAGTCCATCTACCATAGGCGGCACGGCCGCGCCCGCAGCAGAAGTTAGAACATATGTATTGACCGAGTAAATTTTGTTCAATACCCTCAATACGTTCTGGACCGAGCTACGATGGGAGCGACCCTATGAATATCGCGGAGGGACTGCGCAAACGGGCCGCCGAGGGCAGGCCGGTGCGCGTCGGACTGATCGGGGCGGGCGAGATGGGCACCGACATCGTCACCCAGGTTGGCCTCATGCCCGGCATCGAGATCGCCGCTTTGGCCGAGGTCCGCATCGACCAGGCGCTGAAAGCATTCGATGTTGCCGGGGCCAAGGATGCCGGCGTCGTCTGCGAGAACGCACGGCAGGTCGAGCACGCGATGAAGTCAGGCCACGCTGCGGTAACACCATCGGCGGAACTCGTCTGCGGGTGCGAGTTGATCGACGTCGTGATTGATGCGACAGGCAATCCGAATGTCGGCGCGCAGGTCGCGATGCAGGCGATGGCGTCTGGAAAGCACATCGTGATGATGAACGTCGAGGCTGACGTCACCATCGGGGCCTATCTCCGGCGCATGGCCGAAAAGGCCGGCGTCGTCTACACGCTGGGCGCCGGGGACGAACCCAGTTCTGCCATGGAACTGATCAACTTCGTTCAGAGCCTCGGCTATCCGATCGTCGCGGCCGGCAAAGGCAAGAACAACGCCTTCAAGATCACAGCTACGCCCGACGAATACCGGGCCGAAGCTGAGCGGCGCAACATGAACCCGCGAATGCTCGTCGAATTCGTCGACGGCTCCAAGACTATGATCGAGATGACAGCCATCGCGAATGCGACAGGTCTTGTGCCGGACAAGCCCGGCATGCACGGACCGGACGCGTCGCTCGCGACACTCCATAAGGTCCTTTGTCCGCGCGAGGATGGCGGCATCCTCGGTCGCAAGGGCGTCGTGGACTTCACCGTCGCCAAGGGCGTCGCGCCTGGCGTATTCGTCGTGGCTGAAATGCGCCATCCGCGGCTTCGAGAGCGCATGAACGACCTGCATCTAGGAGAAGGACCCTACTACACCTTCTTCCGGCCGTATCATCTCACCAGTCTTGAGGTCCCTCTTTCAGCAGCCGCGGCGGTACTGTTCCGCCAGAGTCATATGCGTCCGCTCGAGCGACCGGTGGCGGAATGCGCGGCGCTGGCCAAGAAGGATCTGCCTGTCAGCACCAAGCTCGATGCCATCGGCGAGTACTGCTACCGGGGATGGGCAGTTACGCGGGAGCGCGCGCAGCAGATTCGAGCCGTGCCCCTTGGGCTGGCGCAGGGCGCGACGACGACGGCCCCAATCAAGGCGGGAGAGTACCTAACTTATGACAACTGCCGCGTCGACGACACGCTGAAGATCGTGCAACTCCGGCGCCTGCAGGATCGAATGCTCGAAGAAACCGCCGACCAGTCCGCGGGGGTTCCGGTTGCCTAAGAACAGCGCGTCCGAGCCGCGACAGAACCAGCGGCCCGCCCTTGCACTGCTCAGTGACGAGGACCTGCGGCTTTGCCTGCGGAAGATGTATCTGATCCGCAAGTTCGAAGAAGCCGCGGAAGCCAGCTATGTCCGCGGCCTCATTCACGGGACCATGCACCTGTCGATTGGCCAGGAGGCTAGCGGCGTGGGCGCAGTGACCCCATTGCGCCCTACCGACTACATCCTCTCGACGCATCGCGGGCACGGCCACTGCATCGCGAAAGGCGCCGACCCGAAGCTGATGTTCGCGGAGTTCTTTGGAAAAGATACTGGTTATTGCCGCGGTCGCGGCGGCTCGATGCATATCGCAGATGTCGCCGGCGGCAACCTGGGCGCGAATGGCATTGTTGGCGGCGGCCTTCCGATTGCTGTCGGAGTCGGCCTGAGCTCCAAGATGCGGCGATCGGGAGACGTATGCGTCGTGTTTTTCGGGGACGGCGCCGCCAATGAGGGCGCCTTCCACGAAGCGCTCAATCTTGCTTCGATTTGGCGGCTTCCGATCGTGTTCGTCTGCGAAAACAACCAGTACGGCATGTCGATGCCGGTGGCCCGGGCCATGGCAGTTCCGAATGTCGCCGACCGAGCGGCCGCGTATGGGATGCCAGGTGTCATCGTCGACGGTAACGACCTGCTCGCGGTGTTCGAAGCTGCGCATGAGGCCACAGAAAGGGCACGCCGCGGCGAGGGACCAACTTTGCTCGAGTGCAAGACGTATCGGCTGCGTGGGCATTCGAAGAGTGACCGCAATCTCTATCGAACCAAGGAAGAAATAGAAGAATGGCGCCGTCGGGATCCGATCGTTCGCTTTCGCGAGGAGTTAACCTCGCTCGGATGTTTAACGCCCGACGCTTCCAACGCGATCGAGGCCGAAGCGGCCCGTGAGATCGATGCCGCGGTCGAGTTTGCCCGCAACAGTCCGCAACCGGATCCCGCGCAACTGGAGCAGAACGTCTATGCCTGACGCGCAGACTGCCGAGCGCGAGATCACCTATGCGGAAGCAGTCCGCGAGGCGCTGTCTCAGGCGATGGAAGCAGACGAACGCGTTTTCCTGCTGGGTGAGGATATTGGGGTCTATGGCGGTGCGTTCGGCGTCACCGGCGATCTCTATCATCGCTTCGGGCCGGAGCGCGTCATCGACACGCCCATCAGCGAGCTTGGCATTGCGGGAACTGCTGTCGGCGCCGCCATAACAGGCATGCGGCCGGTGCTCGAGTTCCAATTTTCCGACTTCATCATGCTCGCCATGGAGCAGATCGTCAATCAGGCGGCGAAGATCCGCTTCATGTTCGGGGGCAAGGCGACGGTGCCGATGGTCGTTCGAATGCCGGGAGGCTCCGGAACGGGTGCTGCGGCCCAGCACTCACAGAGCCTCGAAGCATGGTTCGCGCACGTGCCCGGACTTAAGGTTGTTCAGCCGGCGACGCCGTACGACGCCAAGGGCCTCTTACTCGCCGCAATCGATGATCCCAACCCGGTGCTCTTTTTCGAACACAAGCTGCTCTACAAAACGAAAGGTATCGTCCCCGCGGCGCCGTACCGTGTGCCGCTCGGGTCGGCAGTGGTCCGCCGCCTGGGAAGCGCCGCGCCCGTGGTCGCGACGTCGATCATGGTGACCCGGACGCTCGCCGCGGCTGACGCGCTGGCCGGTGAAGGAATAGATGTCGAAGTGATCGACCTGCGCTCGCTGCGGCCGATCGACAAGCCGACCCTGATCGAAAGCGTCCAGAAGACCGGCCGCCTGCTTGTCGTCTACGAGGGTGTCCAGACGCTGGGCATCGGCGCCGAGATATCCGCCATCATCGCCGAGAGCGAAGCATTCGATTTTCTCGATGCGCCGATCCGCCGGCTCGGTGGGCGGGACACGCCGCTGCCGTACAACCCGATTCTCGAAAAGGCAGCCGTGCCCCAGACCGACGATATCACCGCCATCCTACGCGCCCTCGTCGCCGGAGGCTGAGATGCCGGTGGACGTCATCATGCCCCGCGTGGACATGACTATGGAGAAAGGAACCATCCTCGCCTGGAAGGTGAAGGAGGGGGACGCGGTCCAGGAAGGCGCGCTGCTGTTCGAGATCAATACCGACAAGGCGACGATGGAGGTCGACTCACCGACCAGCGGCCGGATCGGTGGTATTCTGGTGCCGGCAGGAATAGAGGTGCCGGTCGGCACCGTGGTGGCGCTGATCCTCGCTCCGGGCGAACAACTGGCCAGGCCGGCATCGCCGAGCAGCGTCGTCCCGACTGCCACCC
>JACQDQ010000441.1 GCA_016201015.1 Pseudomonadota bacterium
AACGCCACCGCGACCGGCACGTCGTCCCCGCGGATGCCTCAGCGGAACCGGACGCGCCCAAAAAATCGATGAGCGTGCTCGGCCTGCTGCGCAGCCTACTGCTGATCGCCGTCGTCATTCCCGCCCTGTTCTGGATCCGGTTCGGCGAGCTGGGCTGGGACATGGGATTCGGATTGGCCGGATTTTTTGCCATCATCGTGCTGGCCATCTGGTATTCCGATCGATTGCCTGCCGCCGCCGCCGCGGCGCCGTCGGTATTCAAGCGCAGCCGATTCGACGTTCTCGGCGTGGTCTGGCTGCTGTCGATCCCCTTCGGTCCGTTCTTCGGCTGGGGGGCCACCGAGCAGCTCACCGCCGAGAACTGGCAGGCGGTCGCCGGAATTCGGGCGTTCCTCGGCATCGTGCTGCCGGCGGTCGGCGTGCTGCCGCTGCTGCGTTTCGTCCGCGGGCCGAATGTCGCCATTTCCGCGGTGGTGCTGCTGATCGGCACAGCGTTTCCGATCCTCACCGCGCGGTACGCGGCCTACGATCTCATCCGCGGACCGGTGTGGGAGGATGTCGATGTCAAGAAGGTGCGCGTGATCGAATACTCGGCGCTCGGCGGCTTTTGGCTGCGCAGCCTTCCCCTGGTGGACCTGTCCGACGGCCGAACGCTCCGCGCGGTGGCGACCGCCGAGGTCCACCGCGGGCCGATGCGGCTGCTGGTGCTGCGGGGTCTGGATCGCATCCTCGACTCGGAGCCCTGAACCCCGGCCAGTCCGCACGGAGCAAATCGCGCGCGAGACGGCCCGCGCGGCGCGCGGGCCAATGCGGCACGCGAACGGCCTCTAGCGGCGAGCCGACCAGCTCGTGACCACGCCGTTCTGGAAATGGACGGTCTCGGAGGCTTGGAAGTGGCCTCTCTTGTCCGGGTAATGGCCCCAGGTCCATTCTTCCGCGCCGCCGCTCGACAGCCTGCGCTTATCCGGCGCCCCCCACGATGCGAGAACGGCCGCGGCCGGCATCCCGACGGCCACCTGCTCATTGAGCACGGCGTTGCGGATGCGCGTCTCGAGATAGGAATGGGATTTCACATAAGTATATCTCGCGTCGCACGGGCCCCAGGCGAGAACGCTGCGGCATTCGGGGTTATCCGCCATGCCCATGCATCCGCTGAGAAGCAGCGGGAACGCGGCGCGGAGGAGTACGCAAAGCGCCGCCCGTAGCGGACGCCGCGCCGGAGCGTCGCCGGCACGCGCTGTGGCGTGGGGCGGGGTGGATGCGGCGCCGCGGGATATCTGCGGCGCAAACGGGGTGGAAATTGTCATGGGTCGATGCTCGGGAAATCACAGGGCTTCAATCGCCGGTCGTCTTATGTCCGTCCTGACTGCACCTTAACGTGCATGCGGGTGAGATTATTCCGCCCTTGCGCGTCACCGGCGTGACCCGAACTGTCAGGTCATTGCCGTGTCGGCGCAATCTCGATGCAGTACCTAGGACTGGCCATAGACACAGTTGAATGCCTCACACTTGCGAGGCGGGAAGCCTTTTCCGGTCACGGGCTTCGTCGAGGCGGTCGCACAGGACTTGCAGCAATCTCGGCCAGGCCCATTCCTTGAACAGCCGGCAGCGGATCACTAGAATGCGCCCCTCATCAGTCGCGACGGGCGGTCACATGCTCATGCGGCGGGGTCATCAAATCGCAGTATTGGCGCTCGTGGCGCTGGCGTCGGCCGACAGCGATGCGCAGGCGAAGACGCAGCGTGGGCTTCGCGACGCGAAGAGCGCGCCGCAAGCCGAAATCGCCGCGGCCGCGCCGTTGCCGACGATCGGCCAGACCTTCCGCGACTGCGAGGATTGCCCCGAGATGGTCGTGATTCCACCGGGGCGATTCGCCATGGGCACGGATCCGGCGGAGACCGCCCGCGACGGGGTCCCGGACGAATTCGCGAACAGGGAGCGCCCGCGACACCCAGTCGTGGTGAAGGCCGCTCTCGCGGTCGGGAAATATCATGTGACGCGCGGCGAGTACGCCCGCTTCGTCAAGGCGGCCGGTTATGCCGGCGGCCTCGGCTGCTATTTCTGGAGCGGGGACGAGGTCAAATCGGATCCCGGCACGTCCTGGCGCGATCCAAGCTTTCCGCAGACCGATCGCGATCCCGTGGTCTGCGTCAACTGGTACGACGCCAGGGCGTATGCGGCGTGGCTGGCGCGGACCACCGGCAAGGACTATCGGCTGCTGACCGAGGCGGAGTGGGAATACGCGGCGCGTGGCGGCACCACGACGTCGCGCCCGTGGGGCGACGATGCGAATGCGGGCTGTCGCTATGCGAACGGCGCCGACCTGGAGATGAAGAAAATTTTTTCGAATCGGAGCGTCGCCCACTGCCGCGACGGCTATGTCTTCACCAGCCCGGCGGGAAGTTTCGAGCCCAACGCGTTCGGCCTTTACGACATGCTGGGGAATGCCTGGCAATGGGTCGAGGACTGCTTTCACGCCAACTATGCCGATGCGCCCGGCGACGCGGCGATCGCCGTGGAGGGGGGCGACTGCTCGCAGCGCGCCGTGCGCGGCGGCTCGTGGAACAACAGCCCGGGCTACATCCGCGCCGGCGTCCGCGACGGCGTCGGCACCGGCAATCGCGATTCCTTCAACGGCTTCCGCGTGGCCAGAACATTTTAGCCCTGGGGTCGCCGCGAGAATTCGCGAGAATTGGGGTCAGAGTGGATTTAGGCGCCGCCCGATGCCTCGATGTTAAATCCACTCTGACCCCAAAACGTGCTCTGTTGGTGCTCTGTTGGTGACGACTTGCGGCCGCTGCATTGTTCTTCTTGCCGTTCAATCGGCCGACGCCGCGTAGAGCGCGAACTTGCCGGGCACCCCCTTCATGACGTGCCGGCCTCGGTCCTTGAAACGGATGCCCGATCCGGCGACGAGATCCTTGACCATCCGCGAGACGAGCACTTCGCCGGGTCCGGCCTTGGCGGCCACACGGGCAGCTACGTGCACGGCAATTCCGCCGATGTCTTGCTCCAGCAGCTCGCACTCGCCAGTGTGCAGGCCCGCGCGCACGTCGACGCCCAGTTTGCACGCCGCATCGACGATCGCCTGCGCGCAATGAATCGCACGTCCGGGGCCATCGAATGTCGCGAGGAAGCCGTCGCCCGTGGTCTTTACCTCGCGCCCCCGGAACCGCGCCAATTCCCGCCGCACGGCGTCGTTATGGCGGTTCAGCAGATCCTTCCACTTTCCGTCGCCCATCGCGGCGATCCGCTCGGTCGAGCCGACGATGTCGGTGAGCATGACCATGGCCAGCACCCGATCGGACTCGGGCATCGATCGTACGCCGGTCAGAAATTCCTGGATTTCCGCCGCGACATCCTCGCCCCCGCGGAACCACGGGATATGGTCCACGCCGGGCAACTCGACGAGCTTCGCGTCGGCGATATGCTCCGCCAGATGCCGGCCGTGCTCGACGATGATCAGCCGATCGCTGCTGCGGTGCAGAACGAGCGTCGGTACGTGGATTGCCGGAAGCGCCGACCGTACGTCGGTCTCCTCGTTCATCCGGAGCAGCGCCAGTCCCGCGGCCGGGCTCGCGCCGGAACGGAGGAACCCGCCCCACATCTGCTGCAGCTTGGGATCGTCCTTCAGGCTGGGCGCATACCAGTCGAGTCCGACCGGCCCTCCCCATCCGGCTTCCAACTCCGCGAGCATCGCATGCCACTCCTTCCATGGCATGCCGATGGGGTAGTCATCGCTACGAAGCCATCGGGCAAAGCTGCCGTAGAGGATCAGCGCGTGCGTTCGCTCCGGGTAGGTGGCCGCGAAGAGAATGGACAGTGGCCCGCCTTCCGACACCCCGAGCACAGCGGCCTTCTGCGACCCAACCGCATCCATCACCGCGCGCACGTCGTCCATGCGCTCCTCGAGCGTGGGCAGTTCCTTGACGGACACCGAATCCGACAGGCCGGTGCCGCGCTTATCGAACCGGATGAGCCGGGAAAAGGAGGCGAGGCGCGTGAACAGCTGCGCCTGCCAAGGGTTGTTCCAGCCGCCCTCGACGTTCGAGATGAATCCAGGCACGAGCACGAGGTCGATCGGTCCGTCGCCGACGGCCTGGTAGGCGATGCTGTAGTGACCGCTCTTCGCGTATTTAGTCTCGGCTTGCATGACGCGTTCGAAAAACCCTGCGGTCGGAGGTCGGCCGTTTGACGCCCTGCAATACGACATCGACCGACCATCCCCAGATGACCGGCCGGATCCGCCCTTCGCAGGGCAGCATAAGCGCGGCGGCGGGTGAGGGCAACGCGCGATGTCTGGGTGCCGTCATCGCGAGAATTGGGGAGAATTGGGGTCAGAGTGGATTTAGGCGCCGCCCGATGCCTCGATGTTGGAGATTTGGGGTCAGAGTGGATTTCCGCCCGACGCCGCGACGTTAAATCGACTCTGACCCCAAAAGATGCCAAAAGACGCGATTTGCCCCACCGCGCGCCGATAGCCGCAATCAGCCCGGCGGCCGATCGGTCATCATTCCGGCCGGATGGACGGCTCCGGCCGCCGCCGGCGCCAGCGCGCTGTCGCTGCGCAGCACCGCCTTGACGACGATGTTGAACAGCCCGTCGATCTCCTCGGCGACGAGCCTTCCGGCCTGCTCGGCGTCGCCGCGGCCGAGCGCCTGGATCAGCGCGTCGTGGTCGTGCGCGAGTTCGGCGGCGTGCTGCTTGAAGACGCCGCCGTGATGGAGAATGCGCGTCGTCTCGTCCCACAGATCGGCGATGCCCAGGGTGAGCCGGCGGTTGCCCGAGG
The DNA here is from genome assembly GCA_016201015.1 of Pseudomonadota bacterium. Lineage (GTDB taxonomy): Bacteria > Pseudomonadota > Alphaproteobacteria > CACIAM-22H2 > CACIAM-22H2 > JACQDQ01. Next base: position 4,790 of record JACQDQ010000441.1, read on the forward strand.
CGGCGGCGATCGCCAGATGCAGGCGGCGATGCGCCTGCAGCGCCGTCGTCTGGCGCGCCTGGTCGCCTGGTTTGCCGGCGGCCCACATGGCGTCGAGCTGGCGCAGGCGCTCGACATCGGCCTGCCCCGCTGCGCCGCTTGCGGCAAGCGGCTCCAGCGCGCGGCGCATGTCGAAGATGTCGCGGATGTCGCGCAGCGCGATCGGCGCCACGCGATAGCCGCGGCGCGCCGTCACCGAAACCAGGCCGCGCTGGCGCAGCCGCGCCAGCGCCAGGCGGACCGAGCCCTTGCCGATGCCGAAGCGCTGGCTGAGCGGCGCCTCCGAGACTTCCTCGCCCGGCTTGATGTCGCAACCGACGATGGCCGTCAGCAGGATGTCGAAGGCGATATCGGCCTGGCTCTGCGCCGCCTTCCAGCCATCTTCCTCGGGGATGTTCAGCATGGCGTTCTCCTTCGCGAACTTATTGCGGCTTCACGCGGCTGCAGCTGCCGCCGCCGGCGGCACCAGATGGCAGGCGACGTAGGCGCCCGAGGCTTTGCGCTCGAGCGCCGGCTTGACGTGGCGACACCGATCCTCCGCCAGCGGGCAGCGCGTGTGAAACGGACAGCCGGTCAGCGGCTCGGTCGGGCTCGGCAGCTCGCCCTTGAGGATGATGCGGCGCTTCGCCCGCTGCGCCTGCGGATCGGGCAGCGGAATGGCGCTGATCAGGGCCTGCGTATAGGGGTGAAGCGGCCGCGCGAACAGCACGTCGCGGTCGGCCACCTCCACCACATGGCCCAGATACATGACGACGACGCGGTCGCTGATGTGGCGGATCACCGACAGGTCGTGGCTGATGAAGACATAGGCCATGCCCAGACGCTGCTGCAGCGCGACGAGCAGATTGAGAATCTGGCTGCGGATCGAAACATCGAGAGCGGAGACCGGCTCGTCGCAGACGATCAGGTCCGGCGACAGCGCGAGCGCCCGCGCGATCACCAGGCGCTGGCGCTGCCCGCCGGAAAATTCGTGCGGGTAGCGGCCGCGGTGCTCGGGGCCGAGGCCGACCAGCGTCAGCAGCTCGGCGACGCGCTCCGCCAGCGCGCGGCCTTTCAGCAGGCCCCTGACGCGCAACGGCTCGCCGATCGCCTCGCCCACCGGCAGCTTCGGGTTGAGCGACGAATAGGGATCCTGGAAGATCATCTGCATATGACGGCGCAGCCGGTGCAGCCCGCCGCGGTCGACCGCGGTGACGTCCTCGCCCTTGAAGCGGATGCTGCCGGCGGTCGGCTCGACGATGCGCAGGATCGCGTTGCCGAGCGTCGACTTGCCGCAGCCGCTTTCGCCGACCAGGCCGAGCGTTTCGCCGCGGCCGAGGGCGAAGCTGACGCCGTCCACCGCCCGCACGAACAGCTTGCGGCGCGACAGCCATCCCGTGCGCACGGGGTAGTGAACCTTGAGGTCCTGCACCTCCAGCAGCGGCGCGGTCATGCCGGCACCATCCCGGCGGCGGCGACCCGCTCATGGTGCCAACAGGCGGTCGCGCGGCCCGGCGCGATCTGCCGCAGCGGCGGCTCCTCGGCGCGGCAATGCTCGGAGACGAACGGGCAGCGCGAGGCGAAGCGGCAGCCGGTCCCGAGGGCGGCGTAGCTCGGCACCGTGCCCTCGATCACCGGCAGCGCGCGCTTCGGCGGCGCGTCGAGGCGCGGCACGCTGCGCATCAGCAGCATGGTGTAGGGATGGTGCTGGGCCTGGAACAGATCGTCGACCGCCGCCTCTTCGACGATGCGGCCGGCGTACATCACCAGCACGCGATCCGCCATGTCGGCGACGACGCCCATGTCATGCGTGATCAAGACGATGCTGGTGCCGGTCTCGCTGCGCAGCCGCTTCATCAGCTCGAGGATTTGCGCCTGGATCGTCACGTCGAGCGCCGTCGTCGGCTCGTCGGCCAGCAGCACCGACGGGCGGCAGGCCAGGGCGATGGCGATCATGACGCGCTGGCACATCCCGCCCGACAGCTCGAACGGATATTGCCGCATCCGCCGCGCCGGGTCGGCGATGCCGACCGCCCGCAGCATGGCGAGCGCGTGCGCCGCCGCCTCCGAGTGGCTTGCCGGCTTGTGCGCGTTGATGGCCTCGATCAGCTGATCCGCGACCGTCATCAGCGGATCGAGAGAACTGGCCGGTTCCTGAAAAATCAGCGAGATGCGGTTGCCGCGCAGCGCCTTCATCTCGGACTCGGCGATGCGCGCCAGGTCCCGCCCCTCGAACAGGACGGCGCCGCCTGATATCCGCGCCGCCTGCGGCAGCAGACGCATGATGGCAAAGGCGGTCATCGATTTGCCGCAGCCGCTTTCGCCGACGATCGCCAGCGTCTCGCCGGTCTTCACCGCGAATGAAATGCCGTCGACCACCCGCCGGCCGGCGATGGCGACGGCGAGGTCGGCGACCGTCAGGATCGGTCCGGCCATGGCTTAAGACGCCGCTTTGCCGGCCGGGCGCGAGCGCGGCTCGAAGGTGCCGATCGCGTTGCCGCCATCGACGCTCAGCGTGGCGCAGGTGATGAACGCCGCCGCATCCGAGCAGAGGAAGAGGATCGCCGCCGGCGCATCGTCCGGCCCGCTGGTGCGCCCAAGCGGTATCTGCGCCTTCATCCGCTCGACGTAATCCGCCGCTAGCGGACTGACGGCGCTGCCCGGGGCGAACCCTGGTTCCACGGCGTTGACGCGGATGCCGTAGGGAGCAAGCTCCAGCGCGAAGCCCTTGGTCAGCCGATCGAGCGCCGTCTTCGAGGTGCAATAGGGCACCGAGCCGTTACGCATCTTGCGCGCGGCGCCGGACGAGACGTTGACGATGCTGCCCTTGACCCCGGCGCCGATCATCAGCTTGGCGACCTCGCGCGACAGGATGAACGGCGCGCGAAGATTCACGCCCATGATCCGGTCCCACTCGGCCGCATCGACGTCGAGCAGATGGCCGCGCGGGTAGACGCCGGCGTTGTTGACCAGGATGTCCGGCGCGCCCCAGCGCTCGGCGACGACGCGAGTCAAATCGAGGATCGAGCGTTCGTCGGTCAAGTCGGTCGCGTGAATCAGGCTGTCGTCGCCGCCGATCGAGCGAAGCTCGTCGCTGCGCCGGTCGGCGAGACACAGGCGGCAGCCGGCCCGCGCGAAGGCTGCGGCGATCCAACGTCCGAAGACGCCCGCGGCGCCGGTGATCACGACGCGTTTTCCGCTCAGTTGCACGGCGTTCCCTTGCGTCATCGTTGAATCGACCGCGGGTCGAGCCGGTCGCGCGTGTAGTCGCCGAGCAGGTTGATCGACAGGACGAGCAGGAACAGGCACAGGCCGGGAAACACCGTGATCCACCACGCGGTGCCGACGTAGTTGCGGCCGACGCTCATGATCGCGCCCCAGCTTGGCGTCGGCGGCTGAATGCCGAGACCGAGGAACGACAGCCCGGCCTCGAACAGCACCATGAGGCCGAACTCGAGCGTCGCCACGACGATCATCGGGCCGATGATGTTGGGCAGGATGTGGCGGGCGAGGATGAGGGCATCGCCGGCGCCGCCCAATTTCGCCGCGGTGACGAAGGCGAGGTTGGCGACGCCCAAGGTCTGTCCGTAGGCGACGCGGGTGTATCGCGGCCAGCGCGTGAAGCCGAGGACGATGATGAGGTTGAAGAAGCTGGGACCGAGCACGGCGACGGTGATGATGGCGAGCAGGATCGCCGGGATCGACAGCATGATGTCGACCGCGCGCATGATCGCGATCTCCACCCAGCCGCGGTAATAGCCGGCGATCAGTCCCAGGGCGGTGCCGACGACGCCGGAGGCGCACACGGAGAGGAAGGCGACCGCCAGAGATACGCGCGCGCCGAAGATGATGCGGCTCAGCAGGTCGCGGCCGAGCTCGTCGGTGCCGAGCCAATAGACAAAACCCGCGCTGCTCGTGAAGCCCGGCGGCCGCAAGCGGGACAGCAGCGACTGCTTGGTCGGCTCGAGCGGCGCCAGTCCCGACGCGGCCACGGCCATGAAGACGAACGCCGCGAGAATCACGGCGAACGGCAGGATCGGCCAGGCCTCGTGCCGCGCCAGAAACTGCGTCAGGCGGCGGGGCCGGTGCGGGCGGGCGGCGATCGACATGGGCTGGGCGGTCATTGCTTCGGCCGGTACAGCTTGATGCGCGGATCGACCAGGCTGTAGAGCATGTCGGCCAGCAGATTGAGCAGGATGTAGGTGACCGAGGCGAGCAGGACGAGCGCCTGCACCACGAGAAAGTCGCGGCCCTGGATCGACTGCACGGCGAGCTGGCCGAGGCCGGGCCAGGCGAACACGGTTTCGACGATCACCGCGCCGGCCAGCAGATTGGCGATCTCCAATGCCGCCACCGTGATCACCGGGATCGCCGCGTTGCGCAGGACGTGGACGAGCACCACGCGTCCGCGCGAGATGCCCTTGGCCAAGGCCGCCCGCACATACTCCTTGGACAGCTCGTCGATGATGCTGGTGCGGGCAATGCGCGCGAACGTCGCCATCGACAGGGCGCCGAGGGCGATCGCCTGCATGACCAGCGAGCTCAGGCGATCGGCGCCCGAGGACGGCAGCCAGTCGAGCGTGACGGCGAAGAGCAGGATGAGAAGAATGCCGGACCAGAATGTCGGCATGCTCTGGCCGATGAGGACGATCGGCATCAGGATGCGCTCGATCGTCGTTCCCCGGCGAATGGCGGTGATGATGCCGATCGGCAGCCCGACAATGACCGCGGCGAACAGCGCGCCGGCGGCGAGCTTCAGCGTGTAGGGCACGCGCGCGCCGACGATGTCGGTCACCGCCACGCGCTGGACGAAGGATGTCCCGAGATCGAAGCGGAAGAGATCCCAGAGATAGGCGCCGTACTGAACCGCGATCGGCCGGTCGAAGCCGAGCTGGTGTCGCAGCTGGGCAATCTCTTCGCGCGTCGACCCCTCCGGCACCAGAAGCAGCGTCGGATCGCCGGCCAACCGCATGATGACGAAGACGATCGTCATCACGCCGAACACCGAAATCAGCGACTGCGCGCCACGGCTGACCAGGAACCGCACCATCGTGTCGCGACGCGCCTGCCCGCCTCAGCCCCGGCCTATGGGGTCCGCCATTTCATGTCGAAGACGAAGAACGCTTCGTTGGCGGTCGGCTGCCAGTCCAGCTCCTTCTTGGCGGCGTAGATCGCCACGTCCTGGTAGAGGCCGATGCCCGGCACGTCGTCGCGGAGAATCTCGAAGGCGCGGCGGTAATCCTGCAGCCGCTTCTTTTCGTCCAGCGTGGCACGCGCCGCCTCGACCATCTTGTCGAACTCCGGATTCTTGTACTTCGCCCAGATGCTCTCGCTTTGAAACAGCGGGAAGATCACGCCGTCGGCGTCCTGGCAGGCGCAGGACCAGCGGCCGATGGACAGGCTTCCCGATTCCTCGGGCGTGCCTTGCCGGCGGCGCAGGAAGGTGCGCTGGTCGGAGTTCGAGATCGTCACTTTCAATCCGACATCGTTCAGCATCTGCTGCAGCGCCTGGACCAGCCGCTGGTCATAGGCGGGCGAGGTGATGAATGTCAGCTCGGCACCGACGGCGCCGGCCTCCGCCAGCAACGCCTTGGCCTTGTTCGGGTCGTAGTCGTAGCCCTTGATGTCGGCAATGAAGCCGAAATTCGCCGGCGTCAGCACGATGTCGACAGGCTGGCCGTAGCCGCCGAGCAAGGCCTCGATGATGAGAGCGCGATCGACCGCATGGGCGATGGCCCGCCGCACCCGCACGTCCTTGGTCGGGCCGGCCAGGGCGTTGATGAACATGTAGCCGACCCGTTCGGTCGGCGCGGCAAGAATCTTGAGCCGCGTTTCCGACTTGAGCGCCGCCGCGTCGTCGGGATTGAGCTGGCGAATGAGGTCGCTCTTGCCGGTGCGCAAATTGGCGATGCGCGTGGAATTGTCCGCCACCGCTTGAAAGGTGACGGACTTGAACGGCGCCTTG
>JACQDQ010000442.1 GCA_016201015.1 Pseudomonadota bacterium
CGGTCGAGACGGACGGCTCGGCGCGCGACCGGCTGTTCGACCTCGTCATGCGCCGGCTCGACGCGCTGAAGCCGCACAAGGAGGCGTTGCGCGCGATCATCCGTGACCTCCCCTATGATCCGCGCCTCGCGTTGTGCCGCGGGCCGCGCTTCCTCAACGCCATGTCCTGGATGGCCGAGGCGGCGGGGCTCGACACCGGCGGCATTCTCGGGCCGCTGCGAGTCAAAGGGGTGGCCGCCGTCTATCTGATAGCCCTGCGTGCCTTCCTCCGCGACGAGACCGCCGACAGCGGAACGACGATGGCGGCCCTCGATCAGGCGCTCAAGCGCGCCGAGATGCTGGCGCGCAGCATTCCCGGCTTCGTGCGGCAGGCAGGCGCCAGCGCCGCGTGACGATCATGTTGCGGCGCAGCATGATGTGTTGACGCCATCGCCGTGCGGGAGTCATACTGATTGTATCGGAATCGATTTCTTAGCCCCGGCCGACGACACCGCGGCTAGCGTGCGATGACAAAGAGGTAGGACACATGGCGACAAGATACTGCAATCCGTTTGCCGAATTCGATTTCAGCAAGATGCTGGATGTTTCGAAGCTGATGGCCGATTTCCGGTTACCGGGGCTCGACGTTGAGTCGATCACCGCGAGCCAGCGGAAAAATCTTGAAGCGCTCACCGCCGCCAACCAATTGGCGCTCGAAGGCATGCAGGCGGTTGCCCGACGCCAGACCGAGATTCTGCGCCAGGTGATGGACGAGGCGACGACGGCGATGAAGGATGTGATGACGGCGGGCAGCCCTGAAGACAAGGCCGCGCGCCAGACCGACATCGCCAAGGAGGCGATGACGCGGGCCGTGACCAACATGCGCGAGCTGGCGGAGATGGTGGCGAAGTCGAACAACGAAGCGTTCGACGTGATCAACAAGCGCGTCGCCGATAGCCTCGACGAGATCAAGACGATGATCGGCCGTCGGCGCTGAGCCGCGGCCGGCCGCGCCGGCGGTCGCATCGGGGGCCGCGTTCGAGCGGCCCTTTTTCATGTCCGCAAGCCAATCCGCGCCGCCATGACCATCACCTACGACGACTTCGCAAAAGTCGACATTCGCGTCGGCACGGTGATCGCCGCCGAGCCGTATCCCGAGGCGCGCAAGCCGGCGTTCAAGCTGCGCATCGATTTCGGGCCGGAGATCGGCGAGCGTAGCAGCTCCGCCCAGCTCACGACGCACTACACGCCGGAGGAGCTGGCCGGGCGCCAGGTGGCCGCAGTCGTCAATTTCCCGCCGCGCCAGATCGGTAAATTCATGTCCGAGGTGCTGGTGCTCGGCTTTCCCGACAGTGGCGGCAGCGTCGTGCTGATCGTGCCGGACAAACCGGTCCCCAACGGCGGGAAGCTGTTTTAGGGCGGAATTCGATCACGTTGGATCGTCTTTCTCGTCGTCATGGCCGGGCCGCGCCGACGGCGCGGCCCGCTGAAAGCGCGAGTCCCGGACATCCACGATTCGTTTCGAAGAAAGACGTGGCTGGGACGGCCGAAGGCCGCCCAGGGGTCTCGTCGCTGTGCGACGGCCCGGGCATGACGGATGATTTTAGTTCCGCCGTGCTTCCATCTGATCGAATTCAGCTTTAGCCAGATCGGCATCAGGCGCCGAAATCCTGCACCGCGCAGCATCGGCACCCTTCATCGGTCATCTGGCACTGTCTCAGTTTGACCTCATCCTGAGGAGCCCCGCGTCCTCGTGCTTCGAGACGCCGTCATCCTGAGCCGCTGACCTGGCGACGCCTTCGGCGTCACCAGCCTTCGAGACGCTCGCTGCGCTCGCCCTCAGGATGAGGTCCGCGGTCGAAGGACGCTCCTCAGCATGAGGCTGACGACGCCGACGGCGTCGTCAGGGGCGTCTCGAAGGGTGAGGGTCAAACTGAGACACTACTAATCATCCTATTTGTAGCTGTACGCCTTGGCGTCCGCCGCGATCCGGGCGGCGTCGAAGTTGTTGATCTCGGCGATCAGCTCGTTGGTGACGAGGTCTTGTGCCTCGACCTTCTCCTTGATCACGCCCCATTTCAGCATGAATTCGACATAGGCGGCGTAGTCCGCCATGTTGTTCTCGCCCCATTTGGCGCCGGGACCGTTCCTGGCGTTCAGGCTGCGCGCGCGGGCAGCCAAGGTCTTCGTGTCTTCGGCCAGAGCGGTCGCCTCGTCCTTGCCCGTCGGTTTGATCTGGGGGAAGACCTCGTAGGCGATGCGGATCGCCGCCTCGGGATTGAGGGTGGCAAAGATCGTGCCCCGTGCGTAGCCGCGCGCCAGCGCCGCCGCCTCCTTTCGGTTCTTCTGCAGCGTTTCCTCGAGCGCGATGAACCCGTTCGACGGAAAGCGGTCGATGTCCTTGGTGTCGAGCCGGCGCAGCTTGATGCCGGCGTTCTCGACGAGCGCATATTGGGTGTCGAACTGGGACAGCGCGTCGATCTGGTTCGATCGCAGCAGCGCCGCCGTCTGCGCCCCCTCGCCGGCGACGACGAGGTGAATATCCTTGTCCGGGTCCATGCCGTTGGCGGCGGCCAGCGCGCGGGCGACGAGGACGCCGGCCGAGGCCATCGACGTCAACCCGATCTTCTTGCTCTTGAGATCGGCGAAGGTCTTGATCGGGCTGTCGGCGGGCACGGCAATGCCGTAGATGTTGCCCTGATAGGCGGTATAGAAGACCTTGGCCTTGACGCCTTGCGGGCGGATCACGGCCAAGGGTTCGACCGACGGCAGGGAAAAGGGCAGCTCCCGCGTCGCGACGTTCTTCACGCAATCGGTCGAACCCGGCAGCGGCACAAGCTGGACCTTGACGCCGTCGGCCGCGTACCAGCCCATCTTGGTCGCGACGGCGAACGGCGCGGCCGCCGAGGTCACGGTGCGCGCGCACCAGCCGACGCGCAGGGTGGTTTCGGCGCCGGCCGCGCTCAGGGTCGCCGCCGATAGAATGAGAGCGAGCGAGCTCGCCGCGAGGCCGCGGGCAATCGGTTTCATACGCTTTCTCCCTTGATCGGCGCGGCGCCGGAGTTCGCCTTGACCGAGACGTCCCAGAACAGCACGCGCCGCCGGATCGCGACGATGGCGCGATTGAGGATCAGCCCGACCACGGAGAGGATCAGCAGCACGGAGAATTGGCCGCTGACATCCATGGTGAAGTTCATGCTTTGGATCAGCATGCCGAGCCCGGCCTCGGCGCCGATGAATTCGGCGACGATGGCGCCGATGAGGGCGAACACCATGGCCACTTCGAGCCCGGCCATGATGAAGGGCAGCGCGCTCGGCAGGCGCAGCATCCAGAAGATTTGGCCTTCGATCGCCTTCAACGAGCGCATCAGGTTGACCCGATCCTCTTCGGCCGAGCGCAGCCCGACGATGGTGTTGACCATCAGCGGAAAAAACGCGACGAGCGCCGCGTTGATCACCTTCGAGGGCAGGCCGAGGCCGAACCAGACGACGACGAGCGGCGCCAGCGCGATTTTCGGCAGCGACTGGAACATGACGACGTAGGGATAGAGATAGTACTCGACCGTCCGGTTCAAGGCGATGGCGATGCCGAGCGCGAAGGCGAGGGCCGAGCCCAGCGCGAAGCCGAGCACGGTGGCGATGAAGGTTATCTTGAGATGCGTGATATACAGCCCGCTCGACACCCCGCGATAGAGCGCGACGAACACCGCCGACGGCGCCGGCAGAATGAACATCGGCACCGCGAGCAGCCGGACGCCCGCCTCCCACACGCCCATGATGATGACAAAGAGCACGATGCCAAGCGCGACGTTGCGGGGGTTCCTCATCCGTCGATCCCTCCGGTCGCATTGAAGCAGGCGCGGATGCGCTTGACGCATGTGCCGAATTCCGGCGTCGTCATGACGTCGAGCGTGCGCGGCCGGGCGATATCGATATCAAGCATATCCATGATCCGTCCGGGCCGGGGCGTCATGACCAGCACGCGGTCGGCGAGGAATACCGCTTCGGGGATGGAATGGGTGATGAAGAGCACGGTCTTGCGGCTCTCCATCCAGATGCGCTGCAGCTCGAGATTCATCGTCTCCCGCGTCATGGCGTCGAGCGCGCCGAACGGCTCGTCCATCAGCAGCAGGGCGGGATCGTGGATCAGGCTGCGGATGATGGCGACGCGTTGCTGCATGCCGCCCGACAGCTCCCACGGGTAACGCCGCTCGAAGCCCTTGAGGCCGACCAGCGCCAGCAACTCCATCGCGGTGACGATCTTCCGCTCCCGCCCGAGGGACTGGACGTCGACCGGCAGCAGCACGTTGTCGAGCACGCTGCGCCAAGGGAACAGCACCGGCGACTGGAAGACGACGCCGATATCGCGTCGCGGTCCATCGATCGGGGTGCCGCGGAGCACCGCCTCGCCCTGCGTCGCCGGCAGCAGTCCGGCAAGAATCTTGAGCAGCGTGGACTTGCCGCAGCCGGACGGGCCGACGACGGCGACAAACTGGCCGTCGCCCACCGCAAAGTCGATATTCTCCAGCGCGACGATGGCCTCGCGGCCGCTGTCGTAGCGTTTCGTGAGATGGCTGACGGCGATGACCGCCGGGGCGGCGCGCTCGCGCGCGGCGGCGATGACGGCTGGCTGGCCCATAGCGGCCGGGATGCTCCCGTTATCCTCCCTTTGTGCCGCAAGAGATATCACGGCGCCGCCGCGCCAGCCATAAGAATTCGGGGACAGACCACAATTATGTTGATTCGCCGGCCAGGCCGGTGTCAACTGGCGCGGCGGCCCGGACGATCGGTGGAGCTACAATCATGCCTCGTCACGCGCGCTTGATGCTGGCCCGAGTGCCGGTGCACGTGATCCAGCGCGGCCACAATCGCGCCGCCTGCTTCTTCGAAGCGGCCGATTACGGCCGCTATCTCGATCATCTGCAGATCCTCGCGGCGCGGTTCGAGTGCGCCGTGCACGCCTATTGCCTGATGACCAACCACGTGCATCTGCTGCTGACGCCGGCGACGAAGGCGGGCTGCGCCCTGGTGATGAAGCATCTGGCGCAAGCCTACGCGCAGTATGTCAACCGCCGCTATCGCCGCAGCGGCACGCTGTGGGAGGGGCGCTTCCGCTCGTGCCTCGTCGACAGCGAGGGCTACCTGCTCGCCTGCTCGCGCTATATCGAGCTCAACCCGGTGCGCGCCGGCATGGTGCGCCATCCCCGCGACTACCCGTGGTCGAGCTATCGCGGCAATGCCGAGGGCCGGGCCGACGGGCGCATCACGCCGCACGAATGCTATCGCGCGCTCGCCCGCGACCCGGCGGCGCCCGCCCGCCCGATCTCGGTGGCGACCCCGCGCAAGCCGGCGAGCGAGGCGCCGACGACATAACCGTGGTCTGTCCCCGATTTTCCGATGCGAGCGAGGCGCCGCCGACATAACCGTGGTCTGTCCCCGATTTTCCGATCTTTTTCCTGAGCGACATCGCCGCAGCCTACAACGCGGTCGCGGCCGGTATCAACCCAGCCGCCGCGCGATCGTCCTGCGCCGGGGGCGGGTCGCGACGTGATCCGCGTAGGGGCGGCTTTCCAAGTCGCCCGCGCTGGTTCGTCCGGCGCCATCGCGGGCCGGCCCTCGGGTCAAGCCCAAGGGCAGACCGGCCCCTACACGGAATATTCTCCTAATCACGTAGCGCCGCGGGCGACGCGCCCCGGCCATGGCGGGCCGCGGTTATCCTTGAAAATAGACCATTGCGTTCTATATAGGAACAGAACGGAGATACGCAAGTGGCGATGAATACCCCTATTTCCTATCGGAACAGACGCACTGCGCCGGAGAATCAAATGGTCGGGAGCAAGCGCTTGATCGACCTGGGAAAAATAAC
>JACQDQ010000434.1 GCA_016201015.1 Pseudomonadota bacterium
CCGCGGCGCGATCTCGGTCCTGGATACCGACTTGCGTTGGTATGACAGCTATAAAACGATCGTCACACCAGCGTAAGCCGCCAGATGGATCGCCGGCGACCACGCCCACGTACCCAGGTAGGCAGCGAGCGCGGCCACCGCCGGCGGCCGGGGCGCGGTCGCGGTGTCGCTGATGTCGCGCCACAGCCCGGCCGCGCCCGGCGAAGGCCGGTGCCGTCAACCGCGCGATCAGGCTGGGCGCCGGCATCGCGCAGCCGTCGCGGGGCAACGACGAGTCGAGACGAGCGGACGACGCGCGCGGCCTTTCGGTAAAGGCGCAATGCGTATAGAATTCCCGGACATTGGCCGCGAGGATCGCGCCATGTCCAACCGAACCTTCATCGCTTGCCTGGCCGCGCTGCTCGCGCTCGCCGTGGCTTCGCCTGTCGCGGGCCGCAGCAGCGGCACGACGCGTACCGGCCCGGGCATGAGTTCCGGCTCGCCGCCTAAGGCCGATCCCGGGGTGAAGCTGGACACGAGAGGCCACATCGGGCGCGCGGTGCAGGCGAAAGACGAATTCCGGAAGGCCCACCCCTGCCCCGCGACCGGGAAGATTTCGGGCCCATGCCCCGGCTTCGTCGTCGAGCATATCGTGCCGCTGAGCCGCGGCGGCGCCGATAGGCCGGCGAATATGCAGTGGCAAGCGGTCGCCGTGACGAAGCCGAGGGGCTAGGGTCGAAGAGAGCGCGGCTTTCCGGCCGACCGCCGCGCTCGCCGCAGCGCGCGGCGAGCGCGCCGACGGCGAGGCCGACGACGTTGAACATCGAGATCACCCAGCCGCCGGCGACCAGGCCGAGCCCGAGCTCGGCGCGCAAGGCGGGCAGCGCCGCCGGCACCTTGCCGATCTGGAAGGCGACCGCGATCCCGGCGCCGACGACGAGCAGCACGAGCGGCCAGCGCGTCATGACGGAGGCGGGCGTGGGGGTGCGGAGTCATCAGGTTGAAGACGTTTGTCGAAGGAAGATGGCGGAGAGTCCGCTTGGAAATTTCCGATCCAACCTTCGTGCGCTATCGCAGATGCCCGCCGGTTCGTCGCATGGCGGGCCATACCGTGGTCAGAACCAATCCGACCCGGCCTCCGAGCCGAAGCGTGAATGTCCGAGAAGTGCAAAGCGGTCATTCACAGACCTGTCATTTGATCGCCGGGTTGGCGCGCAGGCGGATAGATTGCGATCCAACTAACCCAGCGCCACCCACAGAAAGCCGTCCTTCACGAGGCAGGGCAACGGTTTTATCGGGGCGCGGTTTTTCGATATATCGCCGAGAAATTCCCACCCTTTCGACGTTCCGTCGGCTTGCAACCTGGGGGCCCAATTGCGCGCTTCGCCTGTCTGCACGTCGAAGCAGGTCTCGTGCCAGCGGCACACGAGACCGAGATCGTCGGTCAGACGACTGTCGCGCGGAACCTCTCGCCCGGTAGGTGTTTTGATGACGCCGGTCTCGGCGAGGTCTCTTTTTTCAAAAAACGGCGCGTGCAAATGGGGGCAGGAATTGTTGAAAGCAAAGTACCTCTCGCCTTTGCGGAGAACGACAAGATCGAACCCTTCGAGCTCGAAAACCCGCCGCTCGCCGTCGCCGATCTCGTCATGGCCAACCAGGCGGATCCATTGCCGGCCGGCGAAGCGCATCGTCTCGCGGCTGTCTCGGGCGCGAAGCCGAGCTTCGGCCTCCGGCGTCAAACGGATGACTTCGTAGAGCGACATGCGCTCGTCGGTGCCGCGCAGCCGCACGCGGATGAAGTCGGATACCTCGACTTGGTCTTTCACCTGATGGTACAGCGCCTCGGAGATCAGCAGCCGGGTGCCGGCGTCCTTGTTGGCGCTTTCGATGCGGCTTGCGACATTGACCGTTTCGCCGATCGCCGTGAGTCTTGCCTCTCTGCCTCCGCTGACCGTGCCGATCACTGCCTCGCCGTAATGAAGGCCGATGCCGACCGCGAAATCCTTGCCATACATTTCCTTCATGTATGGCTTCATCCGATCTGCCGCGCCGAGCATGTCCGTCGCCGCCTTGATGGCGTGCAGGGGCGCATCCGGCGTGTCGTCCATGCCAAAATTCGCCATGATCGCATCGCCGATGAATTTCTCGATGTGCCCGCCGTTGCGTTCGATAACGTCCGCCATGAGAAAAAAGTAGCGATTCAGCACGAACATCAGGTCATAGGGCGAGAGATGCTGCGAAAGATTGGTGAAATCCCGGATGTCGCAAAAGAGCACCGCGATGGTTCTGACTTCGCCGCAGCGCCCAAGGTTCGGTTTTGCGAGCTGGCTCGTGATCTCGAGATCGGTCTCATCGAGCACCAGACGGCGCAATTTCAGATCTCCCGAAACCTTGGTCTGGCATGCCAGCCGGACTTCTGGCCCGAAGCGCAGCGGGCTGGCAATCGCCCGCTCCAGCTCACTTCTCTCGCTGCAGTGCTCCAACCCTTCCAGGATCCATACCCGGCACGTCGAACAGTGCGCGCGGCCGCCGCAAGCATGGGCATGCGGAACGCCGGCGCGAAGCGAAGCTTCGAGAATTGTTTCCCCCTCCCCTATCGAAAGCTGGGTCTTGTCGGGCAGGCAGGCGATCTTGTGCATCTGTCGAGACTCCCCCCAGAAATTGCCGTCATTCTACCAAGCGCGCGGCATCGGCGACATACAAGCAGCATTCACAGTACCGCGGTCGCCGGCCAATATTCACTCGGCGCGAAGTATCGGCGGTTGAGGGTGAGAGGAGAGATGGGTAAAGGATGATCAGGCGTTGCGCGAATGCCAGCTCCGGGTCGAAAGTGGCCAATCGCGAATGACTGCATTGGGTCAGGAGCGGATAGTCGGACCGCCGGCTCAGGATGTGCCGTCGGCTGGCCGCCCCTCAGTTGGCCGGTAGTCGGTGGTGTAAACGGTCGAAATATCGGGGTCGGAGTGCTTTTGAGGGAAGCCGGCCTCATGGTTCGAGACGGCCGCTAAAGCGGCCTCCTCACGATGAGGCCCTCTTTCTATTTTCCTCCGATTGCCCTAATCAGCCGACTAACATCAAGACCGCGTCCCCGTGTTAGCGTAGGTTCTGGTCGCTTGACCGCCGAGCGTCGGTCGATCGCCGCTGCACATCGAGCCGCAGGACCGACCGAAACA
>JACQDQ010000431.1 GCA_016201015.1 Pseudomonadota bacterium
AGGGGCGGGTTTGACCCTTCGACTCGCAGACCTCATCCTGAGGAGCCGCATCGCGTGTAAGCGATGCGGCGTCTCGAAGGACGAGGTCTGCGGCTCAGGCTGGCGACGCCAACGGCGTCGTCAGGCCCGCCCCTACCCGCCCGTCGGGGCGGGCATGAGGGGCGCGTCGTGGCTGAATCGCTGCTGAACCCGAAGGAGGAGATTCCGGGCGCTATCTATATCGGCGTCAGCGCCGCCGTTGGCATCGCGCTGTTCGGTTTGTGGTGCGTGCTCTCCTATGGCGGGCTGGTCCGCACCGACTTCCTCGCCACCCCTCACGCCGTCCTTCTCGCCGGCTACGAAGGCCTGCGCGACGTCTCCCTGCTCAAGCACATCCGGGTGAGTCTCACCGTCATCCTCGCCGGCTTCTTCCTGTCGTCAATCATCGCCGTGCCGCTCGGGATCCTGATGGGCAGCTTCCGCATCGTCCAGGCGGCGGTCGAGCCGGTGACGAATTTCATGCGCTATTTGCCGGTGAGCGCGCTGATCCCGCTGCTCATCCTGTGGATCGGCATCGGCATCGAGGAGAAGATCGCCGTGATCTTCCTCGGCACGTTCTTCCAGCAGATCATGCTGTTCGCCGACGTTTCGGCACGCGTCTCCAAGGACCTCATCGATGTGTCGTATACGCTCGGCGCCAAGCGGCGGCAGGTCGTCTACCGCGTGCTGTTTCCCGCCTGCATGCCCGGCGTCGTCGACAATCTGCGCGTGACCATGGGCTGGGCCTGGACCTATCTCGTCGTCGCCGAGCTGGTCGCCGCCAATAGCGGGCTCGGCTACATGATCTTGACGGCGATGCGCGGGCTGTTCACCGACGTGATCCTGCTCGGCATCTTCGTCATCGGCCTGCTCGGCCTCATCACCGACCAGATCTTCAAGCTCGCCCGGCGCGTCCTGCTGCCGTGGGCGGCGGAGGGCTGAGCCGCACGCATGCTGCGCATCGACAACGTCTCCGTCAAATTCGCCGCCCGCAATGGCCAGGCGGTCAGCGCCCTCAGCGACATCTCGCTCGACATTCCCGACCGCGAGTTCTCGGTGATCGTCGGCCCCTCGGGCTGCGGCAAGACGACGCTGCTGCGCATCGTCGCCGGTCTGCAGCGCCAGACCGCCGGGACGATCGCGCTCGACGGCGCGCCGATCACCGGCCCTTCGGTCGACCGCGGCATGGTGTTTCAGAGCTACACGCTGTTCCCCTGGCTCACGGTCAAGGACAACGTGAAGTTCGGGCTACGCCTCAAGAGCATGCCGGCCGCGCGGCAGGAGGAGATCGCGCAGCGCTTCATCGCCCGCATGGGCCTCGAAGGGTTCGAGTCCGCCTATTCGAGCCAGCTTTCCGGCGGCATGAAGCAGCGCGTGGCGATCGCCCGCGCCCTCGCCAACGACCCCAAGATCCTGCTGATGGACGAGCCGTTCGGCGCGCTCGACAGCCAGACGCGCGGCCTGATGCAGGAGATGCTGACCGGCATCTGGGAACGCGACCACAAGACCGTGCTGTTCATCACCCACGACATCGAGGAAGCGGTGTTTCTCGCCGATCGCGTCCATGTGATGACGGCGCGGCCCGGGCGCATCAAGCGCCAGATCGACGTGGCGCTGAAGCGGCCGCGCACGGTCGAGATGCGGACCTCGCCGGAATTCGTCGCGCTCAAGCGCGAGGTGCTGGCGCTGCTGCACGACGAGGCGATCCTCGCCGATCGCGGGCGACCGAATGGCGGAGCCTAGCCGTGCTGAACGGCGCCAAGCCCGCCTGGCTCACCTTCGACTGCTACGGCACGCTCATCCAATGGGACGAGGGGTTGATCGCCGCGGTCGAGAAGATCCTCGCCAAGCGCGGTCAGACGCGCGCGACGCCGGCGCAGGTGATGGAATTCTATGACCGCCACGAGCACGAGCTAGAGCAATCCAAGCCGCACCGCAGCTTCCGCGACATCGCTGGCCATTCTCTCGAACGCGCTCTCGACGAACTCGGCCTCGGCAGCGAGCCATCAGACATCGAGATCCTCACCTCTGGCATCTCGGCGATGCCGCCCTTCCCCGAAGTGGTCGGCGCGCTGGCCGCGCTCAGGGCCGCCGGCTTCAGGCTGTGCATCATCTCCAACACCGACGATGCGATCATCGCCGGCAACGTGGCGCAGATGGGCGGCCATATCGACCGCGTGATCACCGCCGAGCAGGCGCAGGCCTACAAGCCCTCGGCCAAGATCTTTGCGCATGCCTATGACGCGCTCGGCGTGACCAAGGACGACATCGTCCATATCTGCGCCAGCCCGCAGCTCGACCTCGCGGCAGCACGCGACATCGGCTTTCGCTGCGTGTGGATCGACCGCGGTACCGGCCGCAAGGCGCCGCCGGACTACCGGCCGAACATGGTATTCTCCCGCCTCGACAGCGTTCCGGACTATTTCCGCTCGATCGGCTGGATGTGATGCAGAAGCGGCGCCTCGGCACGCACGGCCCCGAAGTCTCGGCCATCGGCCTCGGCTGCATGGGCTTCTCCGGCGTTTACGGCGCCGCCGACGACGCCGAGAGCGTGGCCACGATCCAGGCGGCGATCGACGCCGGCATCACCTTCCTCGATACCGGTGATTTCTACGGCATGGGCCACAACGAAATGCTGGTGCGCGAGGCGATCAAGGGCCGCCGCGACAAGGTCTTCATCGCCGTGAACTTCGGGGCGCAGCGCCTGCCCAACGGCCATTTCATCGACTATGACGCGCGTCCGGCCTCGACCAAGAATTTCCTCGCCTATTCGCTGCGCCGGCTCGGCACCGACCACATCGATCTCTACCAGCCGGCGCGACTCGATCCCCACGTGCCGATCGAGGACACGGTCGGCGCCATCGCCGAGATGGTGAGGGCCGGCTATGTGCGGCATATCGGCCTGTCGGAAATGGGCGCGCGCATCATCCGCCGCGCCCATGCCGTCCACCCGATCGCCGCGCTGCAGATCGAGTATTCGCTGTTCAGCCGCGGCATTGAGGCCGAGGTCCTGCCGGCGATGCGCCAACTCGGCATCGCCGTGACGGCGTACGGCGTGTTGTCGCGCGGCCTGATGGCCGGCGGCGTGGCGACCGAGGCAGCCGGCGACATCCGCCATCGCATGCCGCGCTTCCGGCCCGAGAATCTGCAACGCAACCTCGCGCTGGCCGAGACGTTGCGCGCGCTGGCCGCGGAGAAGGGCGCGACGCCGGCGCAACTCGCCATCGCCTGGGTGCTGGCGCGCGGGGTCGATATCGTGCCGCTGATCGGCACCAGGCGCCGCGAGCGGGTGACGGAGGCCGTCGGCGCGCTCGACATCGCCCTCAGGCCAGAGGACATTCGCCGCATCGAGGCGGCAATACCCGCGACCGCGGTTGCCGGCGATCGCTACGACACGCATCAGATGCAGATGCTCGACAGCGAGCACCAGGAATGACGCCACACGCCGGTGTGGGCCGGCGGCGCGCGGGCTCCCGTCCGCCGATAGCTTCACCGGCTTCACCCCAGCCGGCAACTGAGAGATACAAGGGTGGCTCGTGTTGAGCGCAGGACGTCCATGTGGTTTCCTCCACTGGCGCGTGCGTCGTAGCGCCCGCGCTCATATTTGTTCGGACTCCTGACTATAATTGAATCACCGAAGTTGCGTCAAGCTGCCTCAGTGGAGAGCGCCGGACCAATCGCGGGCAGATGAAGAAAACACGATGGTGAAGTCATGGTGATGAAGAACGCATGGCGATTGAACAATATAGGACGGCGGTTGAATGAGGCCGTTCGGATATTCGAAGGGCGCATTATCGAGTTTTTGCGTGAGAGCGGGCACGACGAACTCTCTGTTGCTCACATCAACTTGACTCGCAATCTGGACGAGGACGGCACCCGCCTGACAGAGCTGGCGCGGAGGGCTGCAATGACAAAGCAGTCGATGAGCGAGCTGGTTGACCAGGTCGAGCGCACCGGCCTCATAAAAAAGCGTCGCGACCCGACCGACGGCAGAGCGAAGCTCGTTTGCTTCACAAAGCGAGGTTTCTCCTGGCTGGAGGCCTTCCATAAAGGGCTGGAGCGAGCGGAAGCCGAGATGCGCGCCGAACTCGGGGAGGCGATGGTGAGCCTGCTCGTCGAGGTCCTAGCGAAATATGTTGAGGCGCGCGAGCAGCGGACGCCGGCACAGGCGATCCCGCCCATCCGTTGACAGTATTAGTCTGGTTACCTTACCATATAGGTGCGTGCTCCTGCTCCGAGGACAAATCGAGATGAGAACCGAGTCGGCGGACGTTGTCATCGTAGGTGGCGGTCCGTTCGGTCTCATGCTCGCCAACGAGTTGGGCCGCCGCGGAATATCGGCGTCCCTCTTTGATCAGAAGAATTCAACCGCCTTCAACCCACAGGCGAACGCGACGCAAGCGCGTACGATGGAGCACTATCGACGGCTGGGCTTTGCCGATGAAGTCAGAGCCCTCGGCTTGCCCGAGGAATTTCCTACAGACATCGCTTATTTCACTCGATTTGCGGGATACGAGCTAGCGCGGTTCAGGCTGCCATCTGCTCGGGATGCGAGAAAGCAAGTGGCCAGCCTCTCGGGCTCGTGGAGTGCAGCCGAACTGCCCCATCGGGTCTCGCAGAAATTTGTCGAACGAGTGCTCAGGCGCCACGCGGAGGCCCTTAGAGGGACCTCGCTCAATTTTGGCTGGCGACTGACCGGCTTCTCGGCCGTCGGAGCCCAGGTGATCGCTGAATTCGCCGAAGTCAATGGGGACGGACGTCGGCGCATCAAAGCGAGCTACCTCGTCGCAGGCGATGGCGCGCGCAGCTCTGTTCGCCGCCAACTAGGAATTCAATATGAAGGCGAAACCGGGGTCGTGCGTGATTTTTTTGGAGGAAGAATGCTGGCCCTCTACCTGCGAGCGCCGGATTTTTATAGGACCGTGCGGCATGCGCCGGCGTGGATGAATGTCACATTCAATCGAGATCGCCGGGCCTTCATGTGCGCTGTCGACGGGCGGGGCGAATTCGCCTTTCACACTCAGCTTCGCGACGGTGAGGACGAAAACGAAATCACAGATGCCGATGCGCTGAGCATGTTTAGATCTGCGGTGGGAGTGCCCGTTGCCGCAGAGGTCCTCTCGCGCGACACCTGGACTGCTGGCCACGCGCTGGTTGCAGAGAAATTCCAGCAGGGGCGGGTACTTCTGGGCGGCGACGCAGTTCATCTGTTCACCCCGGCCGGCGGGCTCGGCTACAACACGGCGATCGATGATGCCGCGAACCTCGGATGGAAGCTCGCGGCATCTGTCAATGGCTGCGCTGGTCCGTTGCTATTGCAGAGCTACGAACTAGAGCGCCGTCCGGTGGCAATCCGCAATACGGGATATGCCCGCCATTTCGCGGAGTCCCTCGGTCTCTTCAGGGCAGAAGACGGTCTTGAGGACGCTGGTCCGGTCGGGGAGGAGGTTCGACGTCGCGCGGGCGCCTATCTGCAGGCGCATGGAGAAGCGGAATTCGATATCCCCGGCATCACCTTTGGCGCCCGCTACGATGGCTCGCCTGTGATCATCTCCGACGGATCGGACGTTCCGCCTGACTCTGCCAGCATCTACACGCCAACCGCGGCTCCCGGTGGGCGGGCACCACATCTGTGGCTGGACAAAAGGACATCGCTCTTTGACCTGTTTGGATTCGAATGGACGCTCTTGAGGCTTGGCGAGCGCGCTCCTCACGTCGAGCGGTTGGCGAGCGCCGCGATCGCAGCCGGCATGTCTCTCAAGGTTGTTGCTATCCCCTCGGACGACGTACGTGCGTTCTATGAGGCGCCACTTGCCTTGATCCGACCAGATCAGGTCGTGGCCTGGAGAGGCGCGAGCGATGTCGGCGCGAACTCTATCATCGCGACGGTGCTCGGCCACGGCAGCGCAGCATCACGAAAGCAAGCGGTCTGAGCCGCGAGCCAGCACGACAACGCGTCGGTGCCAAGCGCTGTGCCTCATCCTTGACCCGAGACAGAGTGCCGCTTCCAAAGATGACCCGAGCCGGTGGCGCCTGATAGACGAATTGCACGCTCATTCGCCGATACCTACATCAATCGTTCTACTTTGACCGTCGCCCGTTTGCCAGTTAGTCTGGTAACCAGACGACTATCAATTTTGATTGCCCGCAGGTTGTTCCCCAACCAGCACTGTCAATTTGGGCGATAAGGCGGGGCACCATTCAATCTAATTGCGGTCTCGAAAACAGTCGTTGACTCAGCGGGTGCAGAGCTTAAAGTCAGGAAACCAGACTATATAAGGCGCCGACAATCGCAGCTGAAACGCGATCCGGTAGTGCCTCGCGCTCAGAGCGGTGGAGCGTCGCCACCCGAGCCGCAACGCCTGAGGAAATAGCCCCGTGACAAAACTAACGCCGCCAACTAGGTCCTTGCAGGAATTAGTCGATCGACAGCCCGACTTGGTAAAATACTTCTTTAACGAAACACTCGCCCCACACTACCGCGCGAGGACCAGTCTAACAGCCGCTTTCATCCCGCCGGAGTTTACAAATTGGCGTGACGAGCAGCGCGCATGGCGCGAGACTGCGATCCTGTTTGACCAGTCTCACCATATGCCGGAGCTCTATCTGAGGGGCTCCGACGCGCGCCGCCTGCTTGAGCGCGTTGGTATCAACAGCTTCGCGAACTTTACGCCTGACCGCGCAAAACAACTCGTCGCGTGCACACAGCGGGGATTTGTGATCGGCGACTGTGTCGCCTACTGCCTTGCTTCCGATAGCTTCCTGCTCGTCAGCGGAATGCCCATTCTGAACTGGGTCCAGTATCAAGCCGAGACCGGCGGCTACGACGTTTCGATTGCGCGAGACGACCCGACGCCCTTCAATCCGAATAAGCGCCGCATCAACTACCGCTTCCAGCTCGAGGGTCCGAATGCGGGCCGGATATTCAACGAGGTGGTCGATGGCGATGCGCCGGATATCGCGTTCTTCCACACCGCGCGAGTCAAGATACGCGGTCACGAAGTTCTTGTCCTGCGGCACGGGATGGCCGGCCACATGGGCGCCGAGCTGTCGGGGCCCTACGATGAGATGGACGATGTCCGCTCGGCTGTTCTCGAGATCGGCCGCAAGTATGGGTTGCGGCGGGGCGGCACGCGCTCCTATTTCAGCACGATCTTCGAATTCGGTTGGATGCCGTACCCGCTCCCAGCCATCTACACCGACACTGAGCTTCGTGGCTTTCGCGAATGGCTTTCCGGAGAAGGCTGGGAGGCCAACGCACAGCTTGCGGGCAGCTTCTATTCGCGAAGCATCGAAGACTACTACGTGACGCCCTGGGATCTGGGTTATGGCCACATTCTCAAGTTCGATCACGATTTCATCGGGCGCGAAGCGCTGCAAGAGATGCTTCACAAGCCCAAGCGAACCAAGGTGACGCTCGTCTGGAACCGAGATGATGTGCTGAAGATCTTCGCCTCGCAGTTCGGTCACGGGCCCCGATTCAAGGCTCTCGACTTCCCGGTGGCGTACTACGGCTGGCCGCATTTCGATGAGGTGACGGACACGGAGGGCGTGCTTGTAGGCCTATCGTGCCACTGCGGCTACAGCAACAACGAGGGCGAGATGCTTTCGCTTGCAATGATAGACGAGGCTCGCGCCCGTCCTGGGACCGAGGTGGTGCTTACCTGGGGTGAACCGCATGGCGGATCCGCGAAGCCGCACGTTGAGAAGCACGAGCAGGTAAAGATCGCGGCGACCGTAGCGCAAGTGCCGTACGCTCGGACAGTCCAGCAGCTGAAGCGCGCGACCATCCGCGGCTAGCCTAGTGCGACCAGATTCCGCCATAACCAGTCGTTGAAGCGCCCGGCGGAGTCAACGGCGAAGCGCAACGGTTGAGGTGTTTGCGAGTTGTCGGTTGAGGAGCTTGTCGAAGACCTCGCGTGGGGTCTGGAAGTCGAGCACCTTGCGGGGCCTGGTGTTGAGCAGATGGGCGATGGCGTCGAGATCGGCCTGACTGTATCGGCTGAGATCGGTGCCCTTGGGGAGATATTGGCGGATGAGGCCGTTGGTGTTTTCGTTGCTGCCGCGCTGCCAGGGACTGTAGGGATCGGCGAAGTAGACCTTGACGCCGGTGCGGCGGGTCAGTTCGCGATGGCGGGCCATTTCGGAGCCGCGATCGTAGGTGAGGGTCTTGCGCAAGGCCGGCGGGACCGGCGCGAACAGACGCTCGAAGGCATGCTGGGCGGCGAGGGCGTTGGCGGCCTCCATGCGGGCGATCATGACCAGGCGGGAGGTGCGTTCGACCAGCGTACCGACCGCCGAGCGGTTGTGCGCCCCCTTCAACAGGTCGCCTTCCCAATGACCGGGGACGCGGCGCTCCGCCACCGCCGCGGGGCGCGCGGCGATGCGCAATTCTTCGGCGATCCGGTTGCGTCGATCCGTGCCGCGCGAGCGCGGCCGGCGGGTCTTGTGTCCCTGGCGCAGGCAAGCCAGCAGCTCGCGCCTGAGCTCGCCGCGCGGCAGGACATAGAGCGCGACGTAGATGGTCTCGTGACAGACGCGCTGGGCGGCGGCGTCGGGATGCATGCGGCGCAGTCTGCCGGCAATCTGCAGCGGCGACCAGCCTTGCCGCAGATGCCGGGCGACGGTTTGGAACAAGGCGGTTCCCGGCCGCAGCTTCGCGCGATTGCGGCTCTGCCGGCTCTGCCAGAAGGCCTGCGCCGCAGCCCGCGTCGCCTCGTAAGGCAGCTTGCCATGATACGGCTGGCGGCGGATCTCGCGGCTGATCGTGCCGGCACTGCGGCCGAGCCGCCGCGCCATCGCGCGGACCGTCTTGCCCTCCTCCAGCATCAGCATGATCGCCGCCCGCTCCGTCGCCTGCAGCTGGCTGTAGCGTTTCCCCATCGCAACACCTCC
>JACQDQ010000432.1 GCA_016201015.1 Pseudomonadota bacterium
GGGCGATCCCGACCCGCTGCCGCATGCCGCCGGAGAGCTGCCGCGGAAACGCCGCGCGAAATTCCGTGAGGCCGGTGCGGGCCAGCACGTCGGCAATGCGCGCGTCGCGCCCGGCGCGCGACAGCGGATGATGCTCGAGCACCAGCGCGATATTGGCCGCCACCGTGCGCCAGGGAAGCAGCGCGAAATCCTGAAAGACGTAGGTGAACGGATTGAGCGACTCGGCGGGCGGGGCGCCGCGCGTGACGACGCGGCCGGCGCTCGGCTTGAGAATTCCGCCCATGATGCCGATGAGGGTCGACTTGCCGCAGCCGGACGGCCCGATGAGCGCAAGAGTTTCGCCCTCGCGCACGTCGAGGCTGACGCTGTCGAGCGCGGCAAGATCGCCGTAGCGGTGCGTCACCTGCTCGACGATCAGATCCACGCGGCCGTCCCGCCTCACCGCGGCAGGTTGAAATGGCCCTTGACGAACGACAGATCGAGAATCGCCTTGGCGTCGACGCCGCGGTCGACCTGGCCTTGCGACTGCCAAAAAGCGACCTGATCGTAGATGTCTTGCACATTGAGCCGGGCTTCGGGATCGACGAACGGCAATCCCGTGGCGACGAGTTCCGGCGGCTGCTGCACCGCGCGCGACACGATGCCGATCAGCTCGTCGTAGCCCGGCCCTTTGACCGGCTTGCCCTGCGCATCCATGCCGTTGAAGGCGCGATTGTAATCGGCCGAGGCGCGCTGATAGGCGCGCAGGAATTGCTCGGCGACGGAACGGCGCGTCTCGACCAGGCGCGGGCTGGTGAACAGCGCGCCGAGCTGCCATGGCGTTTCGTCGCCGACCCAGCCGATGATCTTGCCGGCGTCGTCCTTCTCGAGCGCACGCGCGACGTTGACCGGCGCGAGCACGGCATCGACCTGCCCGCCCTTGAAGGCCGCCGCCATGTTCGGCAGCGACTGCAGCGGCACGAGCTGGACGCTGGCGATGTCGAAGCCGTATTTCCGCGCGAGCAAGCCGAGCGAGTAGTGAAAGGTCGAGCCGACCGTCGTCGTGCCGACGCGCTTGCCGGCGAAGTCCTTGAGGCTGCCGAAGCCCTTCGCCAGCGCCTGATTGGTGACCATGTAGGCGACCAACTGGAAGCCCGGCTCCTCGCGGCTTTGTCCGGCGATGATCTTGAGCGCGCCCTTCCCGGCCAGATTGAAGAAACCGGCTGTGAGGCCGGTGACGCCGAAATCCACGTCGCCCGAGGTCACGGCCACCGGCACTTGCTGCGCCGCCGTGAAGGTCTTGATCTCGACCTCGAGCCCCTGCTCGCGGAAATAACCCTTTTCCTGGGCAATGAAGATGGCGCCGGATGAGGCCAGCCGCAGCGCGCCGACCGACACTTTCTGCGGCGTCTGCGCGACGCCCGGCAGCGTGGCAAGCAGCGCCGCCGCAGCCAGCCCGAGCGCAAACAGATAGCGGCGCATCATGTCGGCGTTCCCCCGTCCTATCGTCGATTTGCGATCTATATGCCGAGGCGGTCCCTGCAAAGTCAATCATCGGGCGGCCGCCCACGCTTGCTCACCTCGCCGTGATTTTACCGCGACGACCGCACTGTGATACCGTTCGCGCCGATAACGCAGCCGCGCCACATTATCCCAGGGAGGAACCATATGAATCGTCGAGACATGTTGCTGGCCTCGGGGGCCGGCCTGCTCAGCACCTACGCCGTGAAGAACGGCGCGCTCGCGTCCACGGCGCCATCACCGACAATTGCCCAGCTCGCGCAGGCTCGGATCGAGCAACTGGCCCAGGCGGCCGCGCCGGTCCGCGAGATCAGCAAGATCGCCGGGGACGTCTATCGCTTCCGCAACAATTTCCATTATTCGGTGTTCGCCGTGACGCCGGCCGGCATCATCGCCACCGATCCGATCGACGCCGGCGCCGCGGAATGGCTGAAGGCCGAGTTCAAGAGCCGCTTCAACCAGCCGGTCCGCTATCTGATCTACAGCCACGATCACCGCGACCACATCGCCGGCGGCCAGACCTTCGCCGATACCGCCGTCGTCGTCGCCCACGAGAACGCCAAGGCGACGATCATCGGCGAGAAGCGGCCGACCGCGGTGCCGCATCTCACCTTCAGCGAGACGATGACGGTCGAGCTCGGCGGCACGACCGTCGAGCTCACCTATGTCGGCAAGAACCATTCCGACAACTCGATCGTGATGCGCTTCCCGAAGGAACGGCTGCTCTTCGCGGTCGATTTCATCCCGGTGGAAACGGTGGCATTCCGCGATTTCCCCGATGCCTATCTCAACGAATGGATCGAATCCTTGCGGCGGGTCGAAGCGATGGATTTCGACATCCTCGCGCCCGGCCATGGGCCGCTCGGCAAAAAGGAGCACGTGCGCGTCTTCCGCACGATGCTGGAGGAGCTCAGGAGTGACGTCGCCTCGCTGATCCGCCAGGGCAAGTCGCTGGACGAGATCAAGAAGACGGTAACGCTCGCCAAGTACAAGGACTGGTCGGGCTA
>JACQDQ010000433.1 GCA_016201015.1 Pseudomonadota bacterium
GAACCGGGTACGCTGGCGCGCGAATTCGAGGCGAGCGTCAAGGCGCCGCGCTTCGCCGATACGCGGCGCTAGGACCGCAGCGGGCGGCCCGCCGCCGCGATCTTTTTCATATGGATAAATCGCTCCGCCTGACGCACACTGATTCAATTGTGTGATCAAATCGACGGGGTCCCGGTGCGGGATTATTGCGGCTGGCGTGCGCGGATCGGGCTGATCTACATGGCCTCCAGCACCGTCATGGAACCCGAATTCTACGCCATGTCGCCCGATGGCGTCGCGACCTGCACCGCGCGCACGCATCTGTCCAAGGTCACGGTCGAGGGCGTCGGCCAGATGATGGCCTCCGACGATCTCGAACGCTGCACGCGGCTGCTGTCCAACGCCGATATCCACGTCATCGTCTACGGCGGCACCAGCGCGACGTTCCTGCACGGGCTGCCGTGGGACGCCAGGATCAAGGCGCGCATGGCGGCGGTGAGCCAGGGCGTGCCGGTGACCACGACCTCGGGCGCCTCGCTCGCCGCGCTCAGGGCGCTGGGCATCACGCGCCTGTCCTTCGTCGCGCCTTACGTGCCGGAGATCGTCGAGCGCGGCCGGCGCTTCTTCACCGAATGCGGCTTTGCGGTGCCGAGCGCCGATGGCATGGATATCGACGACGATCATGCGATCGGCGCCGTATCGCTCGAGCGCGTCTACGAGTTCACGCGCAAATCGGTGCATCGCGACGCCGACGGCGTGTTCATCAGTTGCACCAATCTGCGCTCGGTCGGCGCCATCGCGGCGCTTGAGCAGGATCTGGGGATTCCGGTAGTGAGCGCGGTGCAGGCGTCGTTCTGGAACGCTCTGCGCACCGCCGGCGTCAACGACCGGGTGCAGGGGTTCGGCCGGCTGTTCGAATGCTAAGGGGCAGGCGGCCGGCGGCTCGCCGGCGTCGGGGGATCGGCGGGGGTTTGATGAGACAGATACGGCTGATCGAAACCAGCGCGCGCCGGCCGGCCGGATGAGCGCCGTCGTCGATCGCGTCATCGAGGCTTTGCTCGCCGCGCTGATGGCGGTGATGTGCATCATCGTCTTCATCGGCGTCTTCTTCCGCTACGTCCTGGTCCAGCCGCTGGGCTGGACAGAGGAGGTCGGCCGCTTCTGCCTCATCTGGTCGAGCCTGCTCGGCGCCTATATCGCCTATCGACGCCTCGACCATATCCAGGTCGACGCCATCTACCGGCGTCTCAGCGCAACGACGCGAAGGCGCTGCCGCATCGCTTCGCTGTTCGTCGTCTCGGCCTTCCTGGCGGCCCTGGTGATCGACGGGATCAGGTATTCGCAAGCCTTCCTCGCCTCCTACAGCCCGATCATGGACGCCTCGCTCGGCATGATCTATCTGGCGCTGCCGATCAGCGCCGCGTTGATGCTGCTCGCCGCGCTGACCAATCTGTGGGGCGAATTCCACGGCCGCTCGTCCGAGCCGCCCAACCGCGGAGATCAGCTATGATCCTCAGCGGTATTCTCGTCGTGCTGGCGGTGCTGATGATCATCGGCATGCCGATCGCCTTCGCCATCGGCATCGCCGCCTGGTTCTACATGCTGGTCGCCGACGTGCCGACCATCGTCATAGCGCAGCAGATCGCGACCGCGGCCGATAGCTGGATCCTGCTGGCGATGCCGCTGTTCATCCTCGCCGGCATGCTGATGAACGACACCGGCATCTCGGTGCGCCTCATCGCCTTCGCCAGCGCTCTGGTCGGCCATCTGCGCGGCGGGCTGGCGATGGTCAACGTCGTCGCCAACATGCTGTTCGGCGGCATCTCCGGATCTGCCGTGGCCGACGCCGCGGCTTTGGGCTCGATCCTGATTCCCGGCATGACGCGCAACGGCTATCCCAAGCCGTTCGCCGCGGCGCTCACCTCCAGCGCGTCGAGCATCGGCATCATCATCCCGCCGAGCCTGCCGATGATCCTGTTCGGCGCCATCACCGGCACCTCGGTGGGGGCGCTGTTCATCGCCGGCATCCTTCCCGGCGTTTTCGTCGGCCTGTGCATGATGGCGATCATCTATGTGCTGGCGAAGCGGCAGGGCTGGAAGGCGACGGCACCCTTCTCATGGTCGACACTGCTGCGCGCCACGCGCGAGGCGTTGCTCGGCCTGTTCATGCCGGTCATTCTGATCGGCGGCATCCTGGGCGGCGTCTTTACGCCCACCGAGGCGGCCGGCGTGACGGTGGTCTACGCCGTCGTCGTTTCGGTTTTCGTCTATCGCGCGCTCACCTGGGCGGCGTTCTACCGCGCGCTGGTCAATGCCGGCGTGCTGAATGCGGTGGTGATGCTCATCATCGCCACCTCGTTCACCTTCAGTTGGGTGATGACGCAGCAGCAGGTGCCGCAGCACGTCGCCGAGTGGTTCGTGTCGCTGACGCTCACCAAGACCGATTTTTTTCTGATCGTGGCCGCCATCCTCCTGCTCCTCGGCTGCATCATGCATGGCGATCCGATGCTGCTGATCGTCGTGCCGGTGGTGTTCCCGACGGCGGTCGCGCTGGGGATCGATCCCGTGCATTTCGGCATCTTCGCCATCTTCACCGTCGCCATCGGCCAGCAGACGCCGCCGGTCGGCAGCACCTTGTTCGTGGTGAGCGCGCTGACAAGACTCGACATCTTCGTCGTCTCGCGCGCCAATATTCCGTTCATCGCCATGTTCGTGGTCATCCTGGCGATCATCATCTGGGTGCCGGAAATGTCGATGGCGCTGCCCAGGCTGTTCGGGTTGAGGTAGGGCGATGAGCGCGATGCGGGAATATTACGGCTGGCGGGCCCGCATCGGCATCGTCTATCCGGATACCGGCACGGTGATGGAGCCGGAGTGCTATGCGATGGCGCCGGCCGGCGTCAGCATCCACACCGACCGGCTGCCGCTGTCGATCATGACCGTCGACGGCATCGGCGACATGATGAAGTCCGACGCGACGGAGCGCTGCACCGCCTCGCTCGCCGAGGCGCCGCTGCATGCGATCGTGTTCGGCGGCACCAGCGCGACGTTCCTCAAGGGCATCGGCTATGACGAGGAGATCAAGGCGCGCATGGCGCGCGTTGCGCGCGGCATACCGGTGACCACGGCCTCGAGCGCGGCGCTCAAGGCGCTGCGGCGGCTCGGCGTCACCAAGCTGTCCCTCGTCACGCCCTATGACGACGAGGTGACGGCGCGTGGCGTGCGCTTCTTCGAGCAGAACGGTCTTGCGGTGCCGAGTCATCGCGGGCTCGGCCTCAACAAGGACAAGGATGTCGGCGCCGTGTCGCTCGAACAGGTCTACCATTTCACGCGCGCCGTCGCGCACAAAGAGGCCGACGGCGTGTTCATCAGCTGCACCAATCTGCGCTCGGTCGGCGCCATCGCTGCGCTCGAAGCCGATCTCGGCGTGCCGGTGGTGAGCGCCATCCAGGCTTCGTTCTGGGACGCGCTGCGGCTGGCCGGCGTGCGCGCGAGCAAGCCCGGCTTCGGCCGCCTGTTCGACTTGTAGAGCGTGATCGGATGAAACCACATCAGGTTTGCAGCGCGTTCAACTCGGCAGCAGCGCGGAATCCACCCTCTCCGCCGCGCAGCGGGGGAGAGGGAGGGCCCCATCGCGTCAGCGATGGGAGGGTGAGGTGGCGCGTGCGATGCTTCGCGCTGTGGCCCACCTCACCCGGCTCGCTACGCTCGCCCCCCTCTCCCCCCGCAAGCGGGCGGAGAGGGTCAACTTGATCCGATCGCGCTCGAGGCGATCCACGATGCAACCGCGGGAGAAGATCATGAGCACGACATCACGCAGACGGCTTATTCAGCTCGCCGGCGCCGGCACCGCCGTCCTGGCGCTGTCCGGCGGCCCGGCGTTGGCGCAGACCAAGATCCAGTTCAAGGCGGCGACGCAGGCCTCGCCCGGCGCCGACATGCAGTTGATCCTCGCCAAGCTCAAGGAGCTGGCCGAGGCGCGCAGCAAGGGCGAGATCACGGTCAACATCTTCCACAGCAGCATGCTGGGCTCGCAGCAGCAGATGCAGGAGCAGGTGGTGCTGGGCGTCACCGAGATGATCACGTCGCCCTCGCAGCTGGTCGAGATGGAGCCGAAATTCGGCCTGTTCGACTTTCCCTTCCTGTTCGCCGATCGCGCGCATGCCTACCGCGTGCTCGACGGCGAGATCGGCAAGCAACTGAGCGAGTCCCTGGTCAAGGGCAAGGGTGTGCGGGCGATCGCCTATGGCGAGCTCGGCTTCCGCCAGATCACCAACCGGGTGCGGCCGATCATGACCGCCGACGACCTCAAGGGCCTGAAAATCCGCGTGCCGCCGAGCCGCTTTCGCACGGCGGTGTTCCAGGCGCTCGACGCCGCGCCGACGACGATCGACTACAAGGAGCTCTACGGCGCGCTGCAGCAAGGCGTGGTCGACGGCCAGGAGAACCCGCTGACCGCCTTCCAGGAAAAGTCGATGTGGGAGGTGCAGAAATTCATTTCGATCACCAACCATGTCTTCACGCCGGCGGGCGTGCTGGTCAACGAGCGCTGGTGGCGGGGCCTGAGCGCCGCGCATCGCGACATCCTGCAAGCGACGGCCGGCGAGGCGGCGTTGTGGCAGCGCGCCGAGATGGAGCGGATGGAGAGCACGCTGATCAAGGATTTCGAGGCCCGCGGCGTCAAGATCGACAAGCCGAATCTCGACAGCTTCGTCGCCAAGACGCGGCCGGTGTGGAAGCAGTTCGAGGCGCAGGTCGGCACCGAGCTGGTCGAGGCGGCGCTCAAGGCACGCTGAAGCGTCGCGTCAGTCCAGCAAGGCCCTCGATCGCGGAGCGCACAGAGGGGCGATTTCGTAGGGGCGTCCGCGGGCTTGGACCCGCGGACCCGACCCGCCCGCCGCTGTTTCCATCGGTCAGACCGAGGGCCGGTTGGAAACTGGCCCCTACGCAGAGGCCGGCGGTCCGGCCATGACGGCGAAAGAATGGTTGTCACCGGAAAATTCACTGGCGGCAGGGACGTGGTTCTCAGCCGGACAGGCGTGGGGATTGGGCGTAAAATTGCCCCATGTCAGGAACGAATTTGCCGCGCTCGACCTTCGCCGAAAAAATCGGTGTTTCGGATAAAACGCCTGTCCGCGCCTTGTCGCCCGCCGAGGTCGCGCAAATCCTGGCGGCGCACGGGCTATATCTGAAAACGGATCGACGCCAAGGCCGCCGCGCCGATTTTGGCTCGGCCGACCTGACCGGGATGGATTTCTCCGGTATGGATCTGCGGCGGGTCAAGATGGATCGCGCCGTGCTTGTCGAAGCCGATTTTGCCGGCGCTTGCCTGAAAAAGGCCAATCTCATCGGCGCGATTCTACAAAATGCGCGTCTCAACCAGGCGGACCTGTCGGGCGCGCGGCTGAGCGGGGCGAATCTGATCTCGGCGCGTCTCGACAAGGCGTGCCTCGCGCAGGCCGATATGGAATTCGGCCTGATGACCGGCGCCGTACTCCGGGAAGCGTCCTTGCGCCAGGCGGATATGAGCGGCGTCACTCTCGAAGACGCGGATCTCGCACGCGCCGATCTGCGCCAAGCGAACCTGCGTGGTGCCAGTCTTCGCAATGCGAAACTCGACGACGCCGATCTTCGCGACGCCCGGCTTGGCGGCGCAGTCCTGGTCGGTGCCTCGCTCCGTGGCGCCAATCTGCGCCGTGCGTATTTGCGCCTAGCGAGGCTCGATGACGCAAAGCTCTTCGGCGCCGATTTGCGCGATACCGAGGGCCTGACGCAGGCCCAGCTCGATGCGGCGCGTTGCGACGACCGCACCGAGCTGCCCGACGGCTTGACGGGCGCGAACAATGGCAAGCGATGAGCACGTTGCCTTGCTCAAGCGCGGCGTCTCGGCATGGAATTCATGGCGGGTGGAACACCAGGTTGTGCCGGACCTGTCCGGCGCCGCCTTGCGCGGACTCGATTTCAGCGAATTCGATCTTTCGCGAGCGGATCTTCGTGGCGCGGATCTGCGCGGCGCGAAGCTTGGCAATGCGGATTTGTCCGCGGCCATTCTGGACGGGGCGAATTTCTTCAAGGCGGTGCTCGACGGGGCCAATCTCGCCGGGACATCCGTGCGCGGCGC
>JACQDQ010000436.1 GCA_016201015.1 Pseudomonadota bacterium
CAGCAGCAGCCGCTGCGGCCGTACGTCGCCTGCTTCTCCCGGCTGTCGATGGAACTCGCCGCGCGCAACGACTGGAACATCATCTTCGCGCCGTTCGCCGCAGCGATGGTCTATGGCAGCCTCGCCGACGCCGTTCGCGCCTACCGTGAGGAATGCGTTAGGCACGGGCGCCAGCCTCGCCGGGTGATGTGCAGCTATTTCATCCACATCGCCGACGACCGGCGAGACGAGGATTACGGCCGCGAGGCGCTCGTCCGCTACTTCAAGGACGCGCTGATCGCGGCCTTTCCGTCCAATCCCGAGACGGTACCGCCGACGCTCAAATACTTCCTCGAAATCGTCAACATCCTCAATAATATAAAAGCGGAAAACCTAACCGCGAAATCGATCCTGGTCGGCTCGCCGCAGGCGATCATCGACGATCTGAAGGCCGTGCAGGCGGCCGGTATCAACGAAGTGATCCTGTATTTCAACTACGGCCTCAAGCCCCATGAGATGGTCATCGATCAGATGGACCGTTTTATGGCGGACATTGCGCCGAGTTTTGCATTGAGGGAAAAAGATGTTCGATCTCTCGCGTTATCTGCCGTACCTGATTAACCGCACCGGCCGCAAACTCGCCGCCATCTATGGTCGCGAGCTCCGCAACTATGGCATCGACATCCAGGAATGGCGCGTGCTCGCGGTGCTGCAATCGCATGGCGATCAACGACTGATCGACCTTGCGGCGCTCACCTCGATCGACGTGTCGACGCTGTCGCGTCTCGTGACCCGCATGGTCGGCGCCGGACTCGTGCAACGCACGCGCGGCGCGCGCGATGGCCGGTCGGTGCAGGTTTCGCTGACAGAGCGCAGCCGACGCATCGTCCTTCAGTTGGTGCCGAAGGCCCGCAGCGTCGAGCGCGCTGCGCTCAACGGCATGTCGACGGACGAAGTGGAACAGCTGAAGCAGCATCTGAGCCGCATTCAGCAGAATCTCGGCGCGGTCGAGCCTTAGGCGCAGGCCGCCTGCGCCGCAGCGCCGCATGGCCGCCCGTCCGGCGGCGGATGGCCGGATGCGCCCCCCGGCTCGGCGCATTCATCGCCGCGACCGGCGATGGACCCCAGAGATTTTCTCTGTCATCTATATGCAATTGACCGACGCCAGTGTCGACAGTCGCGCGGCACCCCCCGCAGATGACCCAGCCCAGCCCGCTCAAGCCCGCCACACCGATTGCGCGTCCCTATCCCCTCGCCGAGCTGCGCCCCGGCGAATTCTACGTTGAGCCGCTGCGGCCCGAGGATCTGGGCGACGGCCCGGTCTACTGCGTCGAGGATGCCGACCCGTTCGATCTCTACTCCTATCGCGTCAAGTCGGTGCTCTATTCGGGAAAGACGGCGCATCAGAATGTCGTCATCGCCGAAAGCTGCAATTACGGCCGCATCCTGGTGATGGACGGCAGCGTGCAGAGCGCCGAGGACGACGAGGCGCTCTATCACGAAATGCTGGTGCAGCCGGCCATGCTGGTCCATCCCGCTCCGCGCGACGTGCTGATCGTCGGCGGCGGCGAAGGCGCCACCCTGCGCGAGGTGCTGGCCCATAGAAGCGTGCGCTCGGCGACGATGGTCGACATCGACCGCGAGGCGGTGGAGCTGTGCCGCGAGTATCTGCCGACCTGGCACCAAGGCGCCTTCGACGACCCCCGCGCCCGCATTCACTATGCGGACGGGCGCGCCTTCGTCGAGGCCAGCGATGCGCTCTACGATGTCGCCATCATCGACGTCGTCGACATGCTCGACAACGGCCCAGCCCAGAATCTCTACACCCGGCAGTTTTACGAGCTGCTGCGCAGCCGGCTGCGGCCCGATGGCATCGTCGCCGTACAGGGCCTCGAATTCTCATTCCAGGACTATAAGGAGCATGCGGCCCTGGCGCGCACCATGCGCGCCGTGTTCCCGGAAGTGCACAGCTATCGCGCCTCGGTACCGTCCTTTCTCGGCGCCTGGGGCTTTCTGCTGGCGTCGAGCTGGGTGCGGCCGAGCGAGTGGCGCGCCGAGCCGATCGACCGGTTGATCGAACAACGCCTCGGCGGCAACTGGATCGATCATCTGACCGGCGAATTTCTGATCGCCAGCTTCGCGCATTGCAAAGAATCGCGATACCTGCTCTCGCTTCCCGGCCCGATTCTCGAGGATGGCACGGCATTCGTCGAGCCGCCCGATGTCGACGACATCGAGCCGTCGCGGGCCAAGCTGCCGGTCCTGGACTGACGCGATGGACCCGGCCGGGCCACCAACCGAGCCGCCTGGTCCGCGCGCCTGGCGCATCGAATTCTCGGCCGAGGCGGGACACGCGGCGCCTCCGCTCGCCACGTTTCGCCAACCCCGCGTCGCCTTTGCCCATGCGCAGCCGCGCGAGATTGCTGCCGTCCTCGAGGGGCCACCGGTCGCCGGCACCGGCGAGGCGGTCGAACTCATCATCCTGCCCGCCGGTTCCGCCACGCCGTTCGACCTGCAGAAGCGCGCCGAGGAGTGGATGGCGAGCCGTGCCGGGGAGCATGGCGCACCGATCGAGATATTTTACCGCAGCGAACGGCTGCTTTGGCGTCCGGGCCGCGCGCTGTGCTTCGGCACGCCGGAACATAGCGACGAGGTGCTGGCGGCCGTCGCCCAATTTGCCTTCTGCGAGGGCGAGCTATGCCGCCTCGAGCGGCAGATGGCCGATGCCTGGCCGGTGCTCGAGACCGATGTCCCGCTGACCCACGGACTGCACCGGCGCGACCTCGCCCGCCAACCCCATGTCAACGCCATGACGCGGCACGCCAAGGGGATGCGAATCGCCTTCGTCCGCCTGCAGACGGCGCTTGAGACGCCGGCACAGGACCTTGCCGGACCGGCGCGGCGGCTGTTCGCCGAGCTCGCGTTGCAGGCCGCCGCCGTCGAGCGGCTGCGCGCCCTCGACGATTCGATCGAGGTGGCGGAGGATATCTACGAGCTGGCCGGCGACCGGCTGAGCGAATTCAGCTATTTCGCCCAGGAATACCGGATCGAGATCGTGATCGTGGTCGTCCTGCTCGCCGAGCTGCTCGTCACGTCCTACGAATTCCTGTACTGACGCTGCGGCTCAGATCGGCTTGAGGCTTCTCAAGATCCGTTCGACCAAGCGCTTGATATCCGGGGTGTCCATGATGTCGTCGTCGCCGTAGACCACGACCTCGATCACCGCGGCGGTGCCACCGGGATCCAAGGCGAGCGCGCGGAAGATGATGTCGTCACCCTCGTCGGCGCCCTCGCCTTCGAGAATCCGCGCGTCGAGGCCGCCGAGCTTTATTTTCTCGTCCTTGGTGATCTTCATGTCGTCGATCTCATCATCGACGAAATCGGCAACGTCCTCGTCCACAAGATCGGCGTCGGTGTCCTGTAACGGTCCGGCCAAGACCTCGATCGTGTCGCGCGGGTTACGGGCGCGGATGCGATTGCCCTCCTGGGTCACCTTCCATTGATCGGGCACCCAAATCGAGAATTTACCGCTCTGATTGACGTTGTCGCCGGCATTGGCCCCGGCAGCGGCCAGACAGGACAGAAAAACTGCGGCGGCGAGCGCACGAAGCATCTTCATCCCCCCTCGATCTTCTGCAATAGACGCGCGGACTCTTGGCGTCGTCCTTGCAAACATCGCCGGAGCCGCCCACGGCCGCCCACGATCGCCACGAATCCTGCGACCTCATAGCACCGCGACTCGACAGCTGACAAGAAGCGAGGCGGCGGACAGGCGTTATGCGCTCCTCTCAGGCGCGTCGCATTGCCGCCAATTCACGGTCGGCAGCGGCCAGCATCTTGCGTGCCACCATGCACTGGAAGTGATGCACTGCGGTTTCCCAATGCCGCGAGAAGCAGGCGCGGAAGCCAAGCTCCGCACGCACGGCCATCAGAGTCTGCAATTCGGCCCAAAGCGGCGCATCCTGATTGGTGATGGTCATCCAGCTGTCGACCACGCGCTGTCGTGGCGATGCGAAGGCCGGCGTGGTCGCGGCCGGCCGCACGAAGCGGAAGCGCCGCCGCAGCCGCGTCTGTGCGACCGACTGCGGCGCGATGATGGTGAGCGTGACGTGGTCGAGCATCGTCGCCACGTAGAGATTGGGGAAGAGCAGCAGGATCGTCGTCGCCTCGACTTCGCCGCTGTCCGGCACGTGCGGAAAGGTCGGCAGCGGCGCGATCTCGCCCGGCGCGCCGCCGACGAAGCGCCGGCGGGCCACGTCCACCGGCCGCTTGCTCATGATGCCGACATAAGCGTCGCCGCCGAGCTCCGGGTGGGACGGCCGGGCCGGACCGATCTGCCCGTGGACCAGGGGAACGTGATAGTCCTCGATCCCGCCCTCGACCGCCACCTTCCAATTGCACGCGTAGTCGAACTCGCAAGCGAGGTCGGATTGCTCGGTCGCGCCGTAGTCGAACGCGGCCATCCGATCGGCGAAGGAGCGAGCGTGCTCCGCAAGCGGTCGCGCCGTGCCATTGATATTGACGAAGACCACGCCGAGCCAGCTCTCCGCGCGCACCGGCCGCAGCCCGTGCCGCTCCGGATCGAAGCCGTCCTGCGTGGTTGTCCCGAGGCCGCCGAGACGCGGGGTCGCCGCAAGGCGGCCTGCGAGGTCGTAGGTCCAGCCGTGCCAGGGGCAAGATAGCGTCGCACATTCTCTCTTCGCAGCGTCAAGCAGCCGCATGCCGCGATGCGAGCAGATATTGTGAAACACTCGGACGCGGCCGTCCTCGGCCCGCGTCGCGAGGAACGACCAACCGGCGATGGCGATGGGCGCCGCGTCTCCGGCCGCAGAAACATCGCTCTCGAATGCCACCGCCATCCAGCCGTCGGCGAAGAGATCCCGCCGTTCCGCCGCGAACCATTCGGGGTCCGCGTAGACGAAGGCGGGAAGCCCGCGCGCCGTCTCCGGCGACCGGTTCAGCTCCGGCAATGCCTGGCGCAACGCGCGAAGGTGATGTGTCGCCAGAGCCACGATAAGCACTCCCCTGTCTCGGGCACGAAATGCCTGCCGGAGTAGGCGGACAGTATGAACGGACAAATCGTCGACCGTCCAGCCCGCTTCAATGGAGGCGGTTCTAGACTTGTTCGCGCGTTGGCGGATCGCCTGCAAGCATACGGCCGGTGCCGACTGGCACCGCACTCGCCGAAGCCTTTCCCGGTCCGGCACGTGGAATCCGGGCCAGCCGCTCGACGGCGTCGGCGAGCAGCCGATATTTCACGCCGCTCACCGTCATCTCGAGGAACCAGTTGACGAGATCGCCCCATGGGTCGTTGACCTTGGCGAGCCCCGAGATGAAGGCGACGACCGTTCCCACTTCGACGCGGCCGGTCACCGCGTATCAGCCGCCGACCGCACGGACCGCCGCATCGCGCGCCGCATGTCGCCCTGCCCGTCATCGCACGCCGCAGCTTGACTGTCCCTTCGCTGGTACGGTATCTACATTAGAAATAATTAATATGCGTAGAGGGAGGCAATCTTATGGCTCGATCACGCGTCTTCGACGGTTTGGCATCGCATCGCCAGCCTGAATACAACGGCATTGACCGTCGCGTGTTCCTGCAGACCGCCGTCGCCGTTGGCGCCGTCGCCGGAATGTCGTCGCTCGCGCGGCCGGCCGCGGCCCAGACTGTGCCGCTCACGCCGGGCGTGCCGGCCGGGGTGCGGGCCGAGGCGACGCTCGAAGCGCTCAAGGGCAAGCGCAAACTGATCAAGCTCACCTACCGCCCGCCGAATTACGAGACGCCGCTCGCGGTATTCAACGACGCGATCACCCCCAACGACGCGTTCTTCGTCCGCTACCACGTCTCCGACATCCCGGAAGTCGCCGCGGCGTCGTGGCGGCTCAAGATCGGCGGCGAGGGCCTCAACGGCGTGGCCGAGTACGGCCTCAGCGACTTGAAATCCGGCTTCGAGCAGGTCGAAGTCACGGCGGTGTGCCAGTGTTCAGGCAACCGGCGCGGCCTGTCGAACCCGCATGTGCAAGGCGTGCAATGGGGCTATGGCGCGATGGGCAACGCGCGGTGGAAAGGCGTGCGCCTGCGCGACGTGCTCAACAAGGCCGGCGTCAAGAAGGAGGCCGTCGAGATCGTCATCGACGGCGCCGACAAGCCGCTGGTCGACAAGACCCCCGACTTCATCAAGAGCATCCCGGCGTGGAAAGCGCTCGACGAGAACACGTTGATCGCCTTGGAGATGAACGGTGCCCCGCTGCCGCATTGGAACGGCTTCCCGGCGCGCCTCATCGTGCCGGGCTGGACCGGGACTTATTGGATGAAACATCTCATCTCGGTCCAGGCGGTGACCAAGCCCTATGGCGGCTTCTGGATGGCCGCCGCCTACCGCATCCCCAACGGCAAGTTCCCGCTGGTCGACCGCTTCATCTCGCAGGAAACCGCAGCCAACACGCCGATCACCGAGATGGTGGTGAATTCGCTGATCACCGCGCCCGCCGACGGGCAGAAGCTGCGCGCCGGCGGCGCGGTCGAGGTCAAGGGCATCGCCTGGGACGGCGGCTACGGCATCCGCCAGGTCGAGGTCTCGACCAACGGCGGCAAGAGCTGGCGGCCGGCTACGCTCGGCCGCGATCTCGGCCGCTTCTCGTTCCGGCAGTGGAGCTATCGCTTCGCACCGAAGGCCGGCACGCACACGCTTCTGGCCAAGGCCACCAACGCGATGGGCGCGAGCCAGACCTTCGAAGCGATCTTCAACCCGGCCGGCTACCACCACAACGTGGTGCACCGGGTCGACGTGGTCGCGGCATGAGCGGGGGAGGACAAGCCATGACCAAGACTCTGCTCGCCGCCGCTGCGTTTGCAGTGTTCATCGTCGCCGCTCCGGCGCTCGCCCAGGACGAGCCGGTCAAGCTCAAGGACGGCCCCGGCAAAGACGCCGTGCAGGCCGCGTGCTCGGCCTGCCACAGCCTCGACTACATCCCGATGAACTCGCCGTTCCTCGACCGCGCGCGCTGGGATGCGGCGATCAAGAAGATGATCGGGCCGTTCGGCGCGCCGATCGACGAGCGCGACGTGCAGGTGATCCTCGACTACCTAGCGCGCAACTACGCACCGCAATAGCGCCGGTGGCGCCGGCAGACGCTCACGCCGGCAACCGTTCCTGGTCGAGTCGTTCGCCGAGCGCCCGCAGCAGCCGAGCGCCATCGCCCGTCCACGCCGCTCCGTGCATGCAGGCGAGAGTCGTCGGCGCGGCCGCGGCCAGGCGCTCGATCATCGCCGCACTGTCTTTCGCGTGCGCATAGTAATCCATGCCCTTCCTGAACGCCTCGCTCGATTCCAGAATGTCGTCCCGGGTGATCGGCTGGTGCGTGGCGCCGCCTTGCGTGAAGAGGTCGC
>JACQDQ010000439.1 GCA_016201015.1 Pseudomonadota bacterium
ATCCAACGCTGCGCAATAACGTCGACGAGCCGATCTGGAGCGCGGGCTTTTCCGCGCGCCCGGGGCCACGAACCAAACTGCGCCTAACCTACGGCCATCGCGACGGCGCCGATTCGTTTTCCGGCGATGGCACGTATAAGTTCGGCGCCAAAACCAGCCTGACGGCGACGTACACCGAGAAAATCCAGACGACGCAAAGCTTGTTCCAGAACAACCTGCAGGCCCTGGCCACTGACGAGTTCGGCAATTTTATCGATTCTCGCACCGCTCAGGCCTTCAATATCGGCAATACCGGATTCGGGCTCTCCAACGATGCCTTTCACCAGAAGCGCTTCGAGATGCGGCTGGTCGGCAGCAGCGGCCGCAACGGCTACGGCGCCGTCGTTTCGCGGGAAGAACGCGAGACCGATGCGACCAGCACCACCCAGGTCGTCGACAGCATCGCTGTCAATTGGGGCCGGACGCTCGACCCCTACGCCAACGCCAATGCGACGCTGCGTTATCAGGCGACCGATTTCGGCGGGACAGTGGGCCGCAAGGACAACCTTTACAGCGTCCAATTTGGGCTGAACTACCGGTTCGGACCCAGCTTTTTCGGGTTCGCAACCAACAGCTTGCTGCTGCGGCAGTCCAATGCGGCCAATTCGGAGCTGACTGAAAACGTTACAGCGGTCGGCCTGCGTAAGATTTTTTAGTCTTTTTTTGCTATAGAAAGAAGGCCGGGCGGGATGTCGTCAAAGGCGGCATGCATGCCAGGCCGGACGGTGTCGATTCGCCGGCGGCGGCGGGTCGCTGCCCGGCATTCCGACTGGGCAAAGGGCATGTCCATGCCGCACCACGCCAATTCGTTCGTATACGCGCGAGGCCGGGGTCCGTTCCATGTACGCTGAGTTCTATCGCCTGAAAGGTCTGCCGTTCCAGCTCGGCCCCGATCCACGCTTCTTCTTCGGCAGCAGCGTGCATCAGAAGGCCGAAGCCTACCTCACTTACGGACTGGAGCAGGGCGAAGGGTTCATCGTCATCACCGGCGAGGTCGGCGCCGGCAAGACCACTCTGGTCGGCCACCTCTTCTCCACGCTCGACAGCCACAAATACATCGCCGCCAAGGTCGTCACGACCCAGCTCGACGCCGAGGACACGCTGCGGATGGTGGCTTCGGCCTTCGGCGTCCCCAGCGAGGGGCTCGACAAAGCGTCGCTGCTGCGCCGCATCGAGCAGTTCCTCGTCAGCAACAAGCGCGGCGGCAAGCGGGCGCTGCTGGTGATCGACGAGGTGCAGAACCTCTCGGTCCGCTCCATTGAGGAGCTGCGCATGCTGTCGAATTTTCAGGTCGAGAACCAGACGCTGCTGCAGAGCTTTCTGGTCGGCCAGCCGCAGTTCCGCGCGACACTGGCGAGCCCCGAGCTTGAGCAGCTGCGCCAGCGGGTGATCGCGACCTACCATCTCGGCCCCCTCACCGCCGAGGAAACGCGGCAATATGTCGAGCATCGGCTGCGCACCGTCGGCTGGGCCGACGATCCTAGATTTTCGGTCGATTCCTTCGGCGCGATCTTTAAATACAC
This sequence comes from Pseudomonadota bacterium, assembly GCA_016201015.1. Lineage (GTDB taxonomy): Bacteria > Pseudomonadota > Alphaproteobacteria > CACIAM-22H2 > CACIAM-22H2 > JACQDQ01. Next base: position 1,563 of record JACQDQ010000439.1, read on the forward strand.
GGGCGGCGTGCCGCGACGCATCAACACCCTGTGCTCGCGCCTCCTGCTGTACGGATTCCTCGATGAGAGCCACGTGATCGACGGCGCGATCGTCGACAAGGTCGCCCAGGAGCTGGCCCAGGAGGTGCAGCAAGTGGCGGCGGTGGACGGCAACGGAGTCGCAGCCACGGCCGCGCCGCTACGCGCCGCCGGAACGGCGATGGCGCCGCCCGCTGCGGGCGAACTGCGCGGCCTCGCCGACCGGGTCAGCGTGCTCGAGCGCAACGTGCAGGCGCATGACCGGACGATCAAGAAGGTGTTCAGCATCGCCAGCGAATATCTGGCGGGCCAGCGGTCATGACGCCCGGCGGCGCCGGACAACATGGCGGCTTGCCGGGGTCGACCATCGCCAATGCGATGACCGTCGATGTCGAGGACTACTTCCAGGTCCAGGCCTTTGCCGATCAAATCCGCCGCGATGACTGGCAGGCGATGGAATGCCGGGTCGAGCGCAATACCGACGCCGTTCTGCAGCTCTTCGCCGACGCCGGCTGCCGCGCGACCTTCTTCACCCTGGGCTGGGTTGCCGAGCGCTACAAGCCGCTCGTGCGGCGTATCGTCGCTGGCGGTCACGAGCTGGCCAGCCACGGTCTGGCCCATTACCGCGTCGATCACCAGTCGCCGGAGCAGTTCCGCACCGATATCCGCCGCACCAAGGCGATGCTGGAGGATGCCGGCGGCGTCCCGGTGAGCGGCTACCGCGCCGCCAGCTTCTCGATCGGCGCGAAAAATCTGTGGGCCTTCGACGTCCTGGCCGAGGAAGGCTACGCCTACAGCTCGAGCATCTATCCCATCCGCCACGACATCTACGGCATGCCCGACGCGCCGCGCTTCGCCTTCCGGCCGAAGGGCGAGAACGGCATTCTCGAATGCCCGATCACGACGGTGAGCCTGCTCGGGCGCAATCTGCCTTGCGGCGGCGGCGGCTATTTCCGCCTCCTCCCCTATGGCGTGTCGCGCTGGCTGATGCGCCAGGTCAACCGGCAGGACGGCCGTCCCTGCATCTTCTATTTCCATCCCTGGGAGATCGACCCCGCCCAGCCGCGGCAGGCCGGGGTATCTCTGCGCACGCGGGTGCGCCACTACACCAACCTGTCGCGCATGGAGCATCGCCTGCGGCGCGTGCTTGGCGATTTTCGCTGGGACCGCATGGACCGCGTCTTTCTCGGACCGGCGGCCGGGCGCGCGTGAACGTCGTCGCGCCACCCCTCGTCGTCGATCGGCTGGAGGCGAGCTCGACGGCACGCTGGGATGCGTTCGTTGACTCCTGCCCGACGGCGACGTTCTTCCATCGCGCCGGATGGAAGACGGTGATCGAGGAGAGCTTCGGCCATCGCGCCTACTATCTCCACGCCGCCGCGAATGGGCGCATCCGCGGCGTGCTGCCGCTGGTGCACGTGAAAAGCCGCCTGTTCGGCAATGCGCTGACGTCGATCCCGTTCGGCGTCTACGGCGGGCCGGCGGCGGCAGACGACGCGGCGCGCGGTGCTCTGGACTCAGCGGCGGCCGACCTCGCCGAATCGCTCGACGTCGATCATCTCGAATATCGCAGCCTTGCCCGCACGCGGCCGGACTGGAAATGCAAGGCGGACGTCTATGCGACGTTCCGCAAGGCCATCGATGCCGATCCGGAGAAGAATCTGCTGGGCATTCCGCGCAAGCAGCGCGCCGTCGTGCGGCAAAGCCTCAAGGCCGGGCTCGAGGCGCGCGCCGAGGACGGAACCGATCGGCTCTACGATATCTACGCCGAAAGCGTGCGCAATCTGGGCACGCCGGTGTTTTCCCGCGGCTATTTCCGCAATCTGAAGCGCGTGTTCGGCGAGTCCTGCGAAGCGCTCGTGATCTACAAGGACGGCACGCCGGTGAGCGGCGTCCTCAGCTTCTTTTTTCGCGACGAAGTCCTACCCTATTACGGCGGCGGACGGCCGGAAGCGCGCGGCCTCGGCGGCGCCGATTTCATGTACTGGGACCTGATGCGGCGGGCCGGCCAGCGCGGCTGCAAGATCTACGATTTCGGCCGCAGCAAGTTCGGCACCGGCGCCTTTGCCTTTAAGAAGAACTGGGGGTTCACGCCGCAGCCGCTCGCCTACGAATATCTGCTGCGACGCGGCGACGCCGTCCCCGACGTCAATCCGCTCAATCCGAAATACCGGATGTTCATCGCCTTGTGGAAACGGTTGCCGCTGGCGATCGCCAACCGGATCGGCCCCCACATCGTGCGCAATCTGGGGTAGGCGATGCCGGACCTCTTGTTCCTAAGCCATCGCATTCCCTACCCGCCGGACAAGGGCGACAAGATCCGCTCCTGGAACATGCTGGCGCATCTCGCCAAGCGCCACCGCGTGCATCTCGGCAGCCTGATCGACGACCCGCACGACCGCCGCCACATGGCCAAGCTGCGCGAGATTTGCGCCGAATGCTTCGTCGCCGAGCTCGACCGTTTCGCGGCAAAGCTGCGCTGCCTGCCGGGGCTGATCACCGGCGATCCGCTGACGCTGGGCTATTTCCACCACGCCGCGCTCGCGCGATGGGTGGCGGATTTGATCGCGCGGCGGCGGCCAACGCTGGCTTTCGTGTACTCTTCGGGAATGGCGCCTTATGTCATGCGCACGCGGCACGGCTTCGCGCGGCGGGTGATCGACATGGTCGACATCGACTCCGACAAGTGGCGCCAATACGCTGCCCGCAAGGCATGGCCGATGCGGGCCGTCTATGACCGCGAAGGCCGCACCCTGCTCGACTTCGAACGGCGCGTCGCGCGCGACTTTGACGCCAGCCTGTTCGTCTCGCACCGCGAGGCGGAACTGTTCCGGCGGCTCGCCCCTGAGAGTGCCGGCAAGGTGTTCCACGTGAATAACGGCGTCGATCTCGACTACTTCTCGCCGCGCCGCGCCTACGACAACCCGTTTCCACCCGGTGCCGCGCCGATCGTGTTCACCGGCGCCATGGACTATTGGCCGAATATGGACGCCGTGACCTGGTTCGCGCAGGAAATCCGCCCGGCGCTGCTGGCGGCCGGTCTCGACCATCGTTTCTATATCGTCGGTTCCAATCCGGCGACGGACGTCGCGCGTCTCGGCCAGGCGCCCGGCGTCACCGTCACCGGCCGCGTCCCGGACGTCCGGCCGTACCTGGCCCATGCCGCCGCCGTCGTCGCCCCGCTGCGCGTCGCCCGCGGCGTGCAGAACAAGGTGCTGGAGGCGATGGCGATGGCCAAGATCGTCGTCTGCACGCCGCAGGCGCTCGAGGGAATCGAGGCCGAGCCGGACCGGCATCTGCGTGTCGCCGCCGACCCGGCGGGATTCGCCGGTGCCGTCGTGCGGGCGGTGCGCGATGACGACAACGCGACGATTGGCCGACAAGCGCGCCTGCACGTCGAAACGCGCTATGCGTGGGCCGACAATCTTGCCCGGCTCGACGCCGTCCTCGAAGACAGGCCGGCCAGTGCCGCGGCGGCGCCGGCGATTTCGGCCGTCGGTTAGGAGCAAACGATGCAGCAGCCTTCACCAGCCGATGATGCGGGGTTGATCGAGCGGCCCGCGCCTGTGGTCCCCAAGTCCGGGCTGCAACTCGACGTCGGGCTGCAAGCTGCGACCGCACCGACATGGCGCGCGGCGTTCCTGGTGCTGGCGGTCGGCTTTGCCGGGATGGGCTTCCTCTTCTGGGATCCGGTCGTTGCCGCCGTCAACGTGTGGATCGGTTCGGCGACCTACAACCACTGTTTCCTCGTCATTCCGATCGTCGCCTATCTGATCTGGCCGAAATGGCCGACGGTGGCAAGGATGGCGCCACGCCCCGCCTTCGGGGCCCTCGCCTTGATGCCGCCGATCGGCCTGGTCTGGCTGATCGGTCATTTCGCCAGCTTTTACGAGGCGCAGCACTTCGCGATCGTCGGCCTGGCGCAGGCCTTTCTCCTCAGCGTGTTGGGCTGGCGCATCTACAAGACGCTGCTCTTTCCGCTCCTGTACCTGTTCTTCCTTGTCCCGTCGGGCGAGTTCATCGTGCCGCAGCTTCAGGACATTACCGGCATGTTCGCCGTCGGCTGGCTCCGCCTGGCCGGCGTGCCGGTTTATCAGGAGGGCATCTTCCTCGCCATCCCCAACGGCAGATTCGAGATTGCCGAGGCCTGCGCTGGCATCCGCTTCCTCATCGCCTCGATCGCCTACGGCTTCCTGTTCGCCTACGTGATGTATCGCAGCTACTGGCGGCGTGCCGCGTTCATCGCCCTGTCGATCGGCATTCCGATCGTCGCCAACGGATTTCGCGCCTTCGGCATCGTCTACCTCGCCTATGCCAGCAACAATCAGATCGCGGTCGGCGCCGATCACATCATCTACGGCTGGTTCTTCTTTACGATCGTCACGCTGGCGATCACCGCCATGGGGCTCATGTTCCGCGATTCGTGGCTCGACGATGAGGACGGGACCGCCACCGCTCCTCAGGCGCGGCTGGCTGACGCCGGCCCGCGCCCGGTTTTGGCCGCCGCGGCGGCCGGCTTTCTCTTGATTGCCGCAGCACCGGCTTACGCCGCCTATGCCGCGACGCATGTGCCAAGGATCGACCCGGCTATGCTCGCCGTCCCGACGATGGCATCCCCCTGGGCGGCGGCCGCGACCACGGCCGATTCATGGACGCCGGTTTCCATCGGCGCCGATGCGGAGCTGCGCCGCGACTTCGTCGCCGGCAGCGATCGTGTTGCCTTCTACGTCGCTTACTACGTGCGCCAACGCCAGGGCGCCAAGGTCATCAGCTTCGACAATCGCCTGTACGACGAGAAGGACTGGCATCGCCTGGGCAGCGCGGACGCCGCCGAGCTGGTGATCGACGGCCAGAAGCTGACCGCCGCGGCAGACGGCCTGATCGCGCAGAAACAGCGCCGGCTCGTCTGGTACTGGTATTGGGTGGACGGCCGCTTCACGGCGAGCCGCGCGACGGCCAAGCTGCTGCAAGCCAGGGCCGAGCTGCTCGGCGGCCAGCGCGGCGCAGCGATCATCGCCGTGGCCGCGGACTACGACGAGAAGCCCGAGGACGCCGTGCGTGCGCTGCGTCGCTTCACCGCGGCGCTCGGGCCGCTCGGGCCGGCGCTCGAGCGCGTCGTCGGACGATAAGACGACACGCGTAGACTGCGGCGAGGAGGACGTCATGTGCGGCATCGTCGGCATTTTCGACAGTCGTGGCGCGCGGGAGATCGATCGTGCCCTGCTGGGGCGGATGACCGACCGCCTGGCCCATCGCGGGCCGGACGGCAACGGCTACCACTTCGCGCCGGGCCTGGGCCTCGGCCACCGCCGGCTGTCGATCATCGACATCGCCGGTGGAATTCAGCCGATGTTCAACGAGGACGACACCGTCTGCGTCATCTACAACGGCGAGATGTACAACTATCGCGAGGTCTGGCGCGAGCTTGTATCGCGCGGCCACCGCTTCCGCTCCGATCACAGCGACACCGAAGTGATCGTGCATGGCTGGGAGGAATGGGGCGAGGCCTGCGTCGAGCGCCTCAGCGGCCAGTTCGCTTTCGCGGTCTGGGATGCTAGGAAGGAAACGCTCTTCCTCGCGCGCGACCGCCTCGGCGAGAAGCCGCTCTACTACACCATCCTCGATGACGGCCAAGTCGTCTTCGGCTCGGAACTCAAGGCGCTGTTGCTGCATCCGGCGGTGCCGCGCACCATCGACCTGCAGGCGGTCGAGGAGTATTTCGCTTACGGCTACGTGCCCGACCCGCGCTCGATCTATCGCGGCATCGCCAAGCTGCCGCCGGCGCACTACCTGACGCTGCGGCGCGGCCAGAATGCGACGGCGCCGCGGCCCTATTGGAACGTCTCCTTCAAGACGCAGGGCGGGCGCAACGAGCGCGACATCGGCGCCGAACTGGTCGATCGCCTGCGCGGCGCCGTCAAGGCGCAGATGGTGGCCGACGTGCCGCTCGGCGCCTTTCTCTCCGGCGGCGTCGATTCGAGTGCCGTCGTGTCGATGATGGCGGGCGTGTCGGCGGAGTCGGTGAACACCTTCTCGATCGCCTTCGGCCACCGCAATTTCGACGAATCGCGCTTCGCCGCGGCGATGGCCGAGCGCTACAAGACCAAGCACCACGTCCGCCAGGTCGATCCCGACGAGTTCGACCTGATCGACCGCCTGGCGACGATCTACGACGAGCCGTTCGGCGACAGCTCGGCGCTGCCGACCTTCCGGGTCTGCGCCATGGCGCGCGAGAAGGTGACGGTGGCCCTGTCAGGCGACGGCGGCGACGAGATGTTCGCCGGCTATCGCCGCTATCGCTGGCATCACTACGAGGAGCGCGTGCGCGCCATGCTGCCGGCGGCGATCCGCGGCCCGCTGTTCGGCGCGTTGGCGCGGCTTTACCCGAAGTTCGACTGGCTGCCGCGTCCGCTGCGCGCCAAGACGACGTTGCAAGAGCTCGCCCTCGACGCGGTCGACGGCTATTTTTCCAGCATCTCGGTGATCAACGACGAGCTGCGCCGACAGCTCTACTCGCCGCGGCTCACGCGCGAATTGCAGGGCTATCACGCGCGCGAGCTGCTGTTGCGCCATCTGCGCGAGGCCGATACCGACGACCCGATGTCGCAGGCGCAATATGTCGACATCAAGACCTATCTGTCAGGCGACATTCTCGCCAAGGTCGATCGCGCCGCCATGGCCAGCTCGCTCGAAGTGCGGGTGCCGATCCTCGACCATAGCTTCGTCGAGTGGGTGGCCGCGCTGCCGCCCGCCATGAAGCTGCGCGGCAAGGAAGGCAAGTACATCTTCAAGCGGGCGCTCGAGCCGCACGTATCATCCGACATTCTCTATCGGCCGAAGCAGGGCTTCTCCGTGCCGTTGGTCGCCTGGTTCCGCGGCCCCTTGCGCGAGCGCGTGCGCCGCGCGCTGTCGAGCCCGCTGCTGGCCGATAGCGGGTTGTTCGACATGGCGTTCCTCGGCCAGCTCGTCGATCAGCACCAATCCGGCTTACGCGACCACAGCGCCGTGCTGTGGCTGGCGCTGTCGTTCGAGGCATTCCTGCGACAGGTCCACGAGGGCGATTCGGCCGCAATGCCCAGGGCCGCTCCCGCTGTCGCCGCAGTCGGCTAGGCTCACGCCTGCTACCGGCGTAGTCCTCTCCCCTCGATCACAGCCACAGGACTTTTCGCCGAAGATCCAGATCGTCGCTCAACGCCTTCGACGGCCCGACATGGATGACCTGGCCGCGCTCGAGCGCGACCGTGCGGTCCGACAGCGCAAGGGCGAGATCCAGATGGTGATCGACGATGACGATCGAGATTTCGGCGCGCAGCTTATCGAAGGCCTGGAACAGCTCTTCGATCACCGCCGGCGCCAGCCCCTCGAACGGCTCGTCGAGCAGCAGCACGCGGGTATCGCCGGAGAGGGCGCGCGCGACCGCCACCATCTGCTGCTCGCCGCCGGACAGGAAGTCGGCCGGGGTGCGCCAGCGCTGCTTGATGCGCGGGAAGAAGGCGAAGATGCGGTCCTCGTCCCAGTGCACGCCCGCGCCGTTGCGCCGCCTGAGGCGGCCCAGCTCCATGTTCTCGGCGACCGACATGCCGGCGAACAGGCCGCGTCCCTGCGGCACGTAGCTGATGCCGAGGCGCGTTACCTGCGAGGACAGGCGCGACGCCAGCTGCTCGCCGCCGAGGGCGATACCGCCCGAAGCCGGGGCGGCAATGCCGACGACCGTCTTGAGCAGCGTCGACTTGCCGGCCCCGTTGCGGCCGAGCAGGGCCACGATCTCGTTGTCGCGCACGTCGAACGACACGTCGCGCAGGATATGGCTCTTGCCGTAGAACGTGTTCACGTTGTCGAGCCGCAGCAAGACAGTGTCGCGCGCCGACGATCGCGACGCCGTGCCGGCCAGCGCCTGGACGCCCGACCCGATATAGACGTCGCGGACGCGCGTCGAGGACCTGGCATCCTCGACCGTGCCGTCGACGAGGACCTCGCCCTCGTTCATCACGGTGACGGCATCGGCGAGCTCGAACACGCGGTCGATGTCATGCTCGACGATCAGCACCGGTATGTCGGCCGAGATGGTCTTGATCAGCCGGCCCACGCGGTCGCGCTCGGCCGCGGCGAGCCCTGCCAGCGGCTCGTCGAGCAGCAGAATGCGCGGCCGGCCGCCGAGCGCCAGCGACATGTCGAGCAGGCGCTGGCCGCCATAGGACAGCGACGCCGCCGGCGCCTCCTCGATGCCGTGCAGCCCCATGGTGCGGATCAGCTCGGCCGTCTCGCGGTTGACGCGGTCCAGCCCGCCGCAAGGCGACCAGAAGTCGAAGCGCCTGATGTCGCGGGCCTGGGCGGCGAGGCGGACATTCTCGCCGACCGACAACTGCGGAAACAGGTTGGTGATCTGGAATGATCGCCCGACGCCTGACGCGGCGACCCGTTCCGCCGGCAGCCCGCCGATCGGCCGTCCGGCCAGCGTCACCCGCCCCTCATCCGGGGCGAACATGCCGGAGATGAGGTTGAAGGCCGTGGTCTTGCCGGCGCCGTTTGGCCCGATCAGGGCGTGGAGCGAGCGGTCGCGCACGGCAAAGCTCACGCCCCGGACGGCGCGGATGCCGCCGTAGCTCTTGGCGACGCCGTCGACCGTCAGGACGCGGTCGACATGATCCGCCGGCTTGAGAAAATCGGGCACGCTCACCGCACCCGCCTGGCGCCCGGCCATGGCGGCGTCCAGCGCCGGCCGCTTGCGCCAGGGGGCGAGCAGGCGCTCGCCGAGGCCGACGAGCCCGGTCGGCGAAAAGACGACGAAGCCGACGAACAGCAGGCCGAAATAGAGCAGCCAGTTTTCGCTCAGGCTCGACAGATAGTCGCGAAAGATGACGAAGAACAGCGCGCCGAGCGCCGGGCCCAGGAAGCTGCGCATCCCGCCGATGACGACCATGGCCAAAAGCTCGCCCGAGAAGGCGACCGAGATCGGATCGGCCGAGGTCATGCGGTTATTGAACAGCAGGAGCACGCCGGCGAGGCCGGTGAGCGTCGCCGAGAGGACGAAGGCCAGCAGCTTGTAGCGATCGGTCGGGTAGCCGAGGAAGCGGGCGCGCTGCTCGTTCTCGCGGATCGCTTCCAGCACCGAGCCGACCGGCGAGGCGCGAAAGCGCGACAGCACATAGGCGACCACGAGGCCGATGGCGGCGGCCAGCACGTAGAAATAGACGGCGTTTTCGAGGCTGACGCCGAGATAGTCCGGCCGGGTGATCCCGCCCAGCCCGTTCTCGCCGCCGGTGACCGCGGTCCAGCGGAACGCCACGACATAGAGCATGGCCGAGAGCGCCAGCGTCAGCAGCGAGAAATAGACGCCGCGGCGGCGCAGGATGAGAAAGCCGAAGGCGAGCGCCAGGACGGCGACGAACGCGAGGCCGAGAAGCGCGGGCAGCAGCAACGCGCCGGGAAACAGATTGCGCTGCACGAGTCCCGCCGCGTACGCCGCCAGCCCGAACCACGCGCCGTGGCCGAACGAGACGAGCCCGGTCTGGCCGACGAGGATGTTGAGCGCCATGCAGGCGATGGCGAACACCACCACCTCGGTCGCCGAGGTGACCCCTAGGCCGATCGACGACAGCGCCAAGGGCAGCAGGGCCAGCGCGGCGGCGACGATGAGCAGATCGGGTGGACGGCGCGCCATCGCCATCTCACTCGAAGCGCAGAATGCGCTCGCCGAACAGGCCGCGCGGACGGAACAGGAGGACCAGCAGCATCAGGCCGTAGATCGCCGCGGTGGAGAACTGCGCATAGCCGGCCGCGACCATCATTCCCTTGGCCAGGCCGACCAGCAGGGCCGCGACCACCACGCCCCAGAACGAGCCGAGCCCGCCGATCACCACGACCACGAAGGCCGGCGTGATGATCTCCTGCCCCATCGCCGGATGGATGCTGTAGATCGGCGCCAGCAACACGCCCGCCAGACCGGCGAGCCCGATGCCGAGCGCGGCCACCGCCGCCATGTAGGGCTCGAGCGAAATTCCCAGCGCCCCGACCATATCCGGATTCTGCACGCCGGCACGCACGACCCGCCCAAACGCCGTCCGCTGCAGCAGGAACCACAGACCGGCAACGCACAACACCGCGATCGCCAGCAGGATGGTCCGGTAGAACGAGTAGATGAAATCGCCGATGAAGACCTGTCCGCGCAACGCCTGCGGTATGGCGAAGGACAGCGGCGGCGCGCCGAACACCATGCGCAGAATCTGCTCCGCCACCAGGGCCAGGCCGAAGGTCAGAAGCAGCGACAGGATCGGGTCTTCGCGATAGAAGCGGCGGAACAGGAAGCGCTCGAGCAGGATGCCGATGAACGCCACGGCGATGGGCGATGCGATCAACGCGCCGCCGAAACCGATATGGTTCGCGAGCACGACCGTCAGATAGGCGCCGATGGCGTAGAACGCGCCGTGCGCCAAGTTGACGATCCCGCCCAGCGAGAAGATCAGCGACAGCCCGAGCGCAATCAGCAGGTAGTAGACGCCGTCGAGCAGGCCGTTGAGGACCTGTTGCAGGAACAGGGTCGTGGACACGCCAGCAACACCCCGCCGCTACGCAAAAGAACGGAGGGCGGCAATCGCACTCCGCCTACTCGAACGTTCCGGCCTCGTACCGACTATCGCGAATTCGCGGCCCGCCCCACCTCTCCCCACCCTCTCCGCCCCCCGGGGCGGAGAGGGAGCGAACGTAGAGAGCGGGTGAGGTGGGGGCGCTGACGATGCGGGAGCCCCGGCGTCACTCATTCATGAGTCTTGGCGCCTGGTCGTCCTCGCCTACGCGGCCATCGTGCAGGCGTTCTCCTCCGGGGTCGCGGCGATCGCTTCCAGCGGCTCGCTCGGTCCGGGCACCGGCGGGCCGGGCTTGTAGATGTCCCACTGGTTCTTCAGCTCGCTCGCCTTGAGCGCTTCCACCGCGTACATCTCGTGCATGAGCTGGTGGTCGTAGGCGCGGAAATAGCCCTCGCGGGTTTTCAACAGGTCGAACTTGGCGCCCTTCTCCCAATGATCGATCAGCTTGAGCGCTTCGGGTGATTTGATGTCGCTCATCGACTTGGCGATGATCTGCAGCGCGATGTAGTCGCCCCACGCCTGGTTCTCGGGCGGCTTGCCGTATTTGCGGGTGAAGGCGGCGACGAACGCCTTGGAGCCCGGCGTATCGATCAAGTGGTGCCAGACCAGCGGCCAGAGGCCGAAGAAGTTGCCCTTGCCGGCGCCCCAGGCGACCGCCGTATCGAAGCCGAACCCGGCCACCGGGAAGTCCAGGCCGAACTCCGAGTACTGCTTGAGGAAGTTCGTGATCTGGTTGCCCGCAAGATTCGACACCACGAGGTCGGGCTTGGTGGCGCGGATCTTGAGCAGGAAGGCCGAGAAATCCGCAACGTCGGTCGGCACCAGCTCGTCGGCCGCGAACTGGCCGCCATTCGTCTCCATGAACCGCTTGGCGACCCGCAGCAGATCGTGGCCGAAGGCGTAGTCGGCGGTCAGCGAATACCACTTCTTGCCCTTGACCAGATTGTTGGCGAGCAGCGACCGTCCGACCGTCTTGACGTACATCGAGTTCTGGCTCTCGACGTGGAACATGTACTTGTTGCAGTTGGAGCCGCGCAGCGCATCGGAGTTGCCGCCGGTATTGACGTAGAGGTTCTTCGTGCGCTGGGCCACCTGGGCGATGGTCAGGCAGGAGGCCGACGAGATCTCGCCGACGATGCAGGCCACCTTGTCGCGCTCGATCAGCCGTTCGGCCTTGACCGACGCGGTCTGCGGGTTGACCGAGTCCTCCTTGATCAGCTCGAGCTTGCGGCCGAGCACGCCGCCCTTGGCGTTGATCTCCTCGGCCGCCAGGTCCGCGGCCATGACCGCGTATTCGCCGAGCGGGCCGAGGAAGCCCGTGCGCGGGGTCAGGTGACCGATCTTGATGGCCTCCGCCTGCGCCCGGGTGATGGCGGGAAAGCCGAGCGCCCCGAGCGGAACACCGAGCGCGACCGTTGCGGCGGCGCCCTTGAGGGCACTCCGGCGTGACAGCGGTTTCCGGTTCGACATGCGGTTCCTCCCCTTCTTATGGCCGGCCTCGGCGCCTTGGTTCCCGTCGCCGCCGGCCGCTTAAACATACTCGGCTACGGTGCGGGAGATCGCGGGCAATGTCCATGGATTTGTCGGCAGCGAAGCAGCCGCAATGGTAGTTCCGGCGCATCACGGCGGCGGTACCGCGCCCTTGCGCTCGACGATCGGCCGGTACGCCTCCGGCACGCGGTGCTGGGCGAAATTGAAGATCGTCGTCTTGTAGGAACGCGTCAGATCGAGGTCGCAGCGTGCGACGATCAGCTCGTCGCCCTGCGTCACCGCGGCGGCCGCGATCTCGCCCGACGGCGCGATGATGGCGCTGCCGGCGATCTGCTCGACCCCCTCCTCCTTGCCGCATTTGGCGACGCCGACCACCCAGCTTCCGTTCTGATAGGCGCCGGACTGCATCACGAGATGGTTGTGGAAATTCGCCAGATTGTCATGCTCCGGCGAGGGCGGGTTGTGCACCGGCGTGTTGTAGCCGAGCAGGATCATCTCCGCGCCCTGCAGCCCGAGCACGCGATAAGCCTCCGGCCAGCGCCGGTCGTTGCAGATCAGCATGCCGAAGATGCCGTCGAAAACGCGGTAGGCGGGAAAGCCGAGATTGCCGATCTCGAAATAGCGCTTCTCGAGGTGCTGGAAGGCGCGCCACGGCTCGTGCTCGGCGTGACCCGGCAGGTGCACTTTGCGGTATTTGCCGACCGCGCGCGCCTGCTTGTCGACGAGAATCGTGGCGTTGAAGCGATTGGTCCGTCCGCTTTCCTCGATCAGTTCCGCATAGCCGAGGCAGAAGCCGATGCCGAGCTTGGCCGCCTCGTCGAACAGCGGCCGTGTCGCCGCGCCCGGCATCTCGCGCTCGAAGAACAAGTCGATCTCGGCTTGGTCTTCCATGTACCAGCGCGGAAAAAACGTGGTGAGCGCCAGCTCGGGATAAACGATCAGATCGCATCCAGCCGCCTTCGCCTGATGCATGAGTTCGAGCAACCGGCGCACGACTTGCTGCCGGCTTTCGCTGCGGCTGATGGGGCCGAGTTGCGCGGCGCCCACGGTGACGATTCTTGTCATCTCTTCCTCAATCGATTCTCACAATGGTACCGGCCGTCCCGCCGCGCGGAATGCCGCCGTATCGACGTTGCGCAGGTGACAGGCGACGAAATGGCCTGGCCGCAGCTCGCGGAAAGCAGGCTCTTCGACGCCGCAGCGCGCCTCCGCATAGGGACAGCGCGTGTGGAAGCGGCAGCCCGCCGGCGGGTTGATCGGGCTCGGCACGTCGCCCGACAGAATGATCCGCTTGCGAGCGACGCGCGGATCGGGCACCGGCGCCGCCGAGAGCAGCGCCTCCGTGTAGGGATGCAGCGGATGGCCGAACAGCGACTTCTTGTCGGTGAGCTCGACGATCCTGCCGAGATACATCACCGCCACGCGATGGCTGATATGCTCGACGATGGCCAGGCCGTGGGCGATGA
>JACQDQ010000440.1 GCA_016201015.1 Pseudomonadota bacterium
AGGGCCGTGGCGAGCGCCGCGCGGATCGTGCCGCCATGCGCGACGACGACGATGTTCCGTCCCGCGTGCAGCTCCGTGCGTCGCTCGATCGCCGCGGCGACGCGCGAGATCACCGTCACGAAGCTCTCGCCGCCGGGCGGCGTCTCGTGCGCCGGGGCGAGCCAGAAGCGGTGGCCGGTGAGGCCGCCGCCGGCTGCTGTACCGGCGCCCAGCCCGTAGGCGCCGATCTCGGCATAGGTGCGGCCCTGCCATCCGCCGAAATTCTGCTCGATGAATTCCGGCTCGACGTCGAGCGCCGGGCGCACGAGCCCGGCCGCCTCCAGTGCCGCATGGATGGCTTCGGCGGTCTGCCGCGTGCGCCGGAGCTGCGTCGTCAGCCATACCGCGTCGCGCGGCAGGCGCTGGGCGAGCGCGGCGAAGGCGGCCGCGTCGGAGGTGTCGGCGGGAACGTCGGTCTGGCCGTAGACACGGCCGCCGGGATTGATCACCGGCGCATGACGGATCCACCACCAGCACGTCTGCGGCATTGCCGACGCTCCTCGCGCGTTGTCAGGAAGGGACGACAAGGAAGGCGAGGAGAATGGCGATCTCCGCCGCCTGCTGCACGGCGCCCAGCACGTCGCCGGTCTGCCCGCCGAAGCGCCGCTTGGCCAGCGCGGCGACGCTGATTGCCGCCAGCGCGGCGAAGGCGGTGGCAATCAGCGCGCCGAGCGCGCCGAGGCAGACGACGACAACGACGACGCCCAGCGCGCCGGCGTCGACCGCGTGTCGGCGGTCCGGCGCGCCGGCATCATGCGACAATCCGTCGGCGCGCGCCGGCGCCATCAGATACATGACCGCGGGCAGGCAGGCGCGCGATCCGGCGCCGGCGGCGATCAGGACCAAGGCGGCTTCGCCGGCCCAGCCGGCGGCAGCCAGCGCGTTGGTCCGCAGTATCAGGGCGAGGACAAGCGCCACCACGCCGAATGCCCCGATCCGGCTGTCGCGCATGATGGCGAGCCGTTCGTCCGGGGTGGCGCCGCCCAAGGCGTCGATGGTGTCGGCCAGGCCGTCTTCGTGCAGACCGCCGGTGATTGCGGCGAGGGTGGCGATCGCCAGCACGGCGGACACCGTCGACGGCATGGCGGCAAAGTCGGCCAGCGCGTAGACCGCGCCACCGGCGGCGCCGACGGCGACGCCAACCACCGGAAAGCCGCGCACGGCGGCGCCGAGCCGGCAGGCGCTCTCGTGCGGCTGCAGGCGGATCGGCAGCAATGTCAGGAACGCGGCCGCCACCCGCACTTCGCCGATCATGTTGATCGTCGGCTGCGGTGGCGCGGGGGCAGGTTCAGGCAGTGCGGCTTGGTCAGACATCGGTGGCAGGTGATGTAACTCCGTTCGCCATATTCTGCTGGCGGAGGAACCGCCCCTTATAGGACAGTCCCGGGCCGACCGCCAACCCATCCGGAGTCGCCGCCAAGATGAGCGAGCCGCACCGCGCCGTTGCATCATTCGCCGAGGTTCGCGCGCTGATGCGCGCGTTGCCCGGCCCCGACCTCGAGGCGGGAACGCGCGCAGCGCAACGCGAGGCGCAGCTCACCAAGCCCGCCGGTGCGCTCGGCCGGCTGGAGGAGCTGGTGCAGTGGCTGTCGACGTGGCAGGCGCGCCACCCGCCGGTGCTGGCGCGGCCGCGAAGCTGCGTCTTCGCCGGCAATCACGGCGTCGCCGCGCGCGGCGTTTCGGCCTATCCGGCGGCGGTCACCGCGCAGATGGTGCAGAATTTCATCCGCGGCGGCGCCGCGGTCAACCAACTGTGCAAGACGTTCGACGCCGATCTGCGCGTCTACGAGATGGCGCTGGAGCGGCCGACCCGCGACTTCACGTCCGCTCCGGCCATGGAGGAGGACGAGTGCGTGCGGGCGATGGCCTACGGCATGATGGCGGTCGAGCCGGGACTCGACGTGCTGTGCCTGGGCGAGATGGGGATCGGCAACACGACTTCGGCGGCGGCGCTGTGCCTGGCCCTGTTCGGCGGCGCGGCGGGCGACTGGACAGGCCCGGGCACCGGCGTTGCCGGGGCGGCGCTCGATCGCAAGGTCGCGGTCGTGCAGGCGGGCGTCGAGCGCCACGGATTTCACCTGGCGGGCGCCGGGCCGGCCGATCCGCTGGCGGTGCTATGCTGCGTCGGCGGCCATGAGCTCGCCGCCATCGCCGGCGCGATCCTCGCGGCGCGCCTCGCGCGCACGCCGGTCGTGCTCGACGGCTTTGCCTGCACCGCCGCCGCGGCCGTGCTGTTCAGCCTCGACCGCCACGCGCTCGACCACTGCGTCGTCGCCCACGTGTCCGCCGAGCCCGGTCATCGCCGGCTGCTCGATCGGCTCGGCAAGGCGGCGCTGCTCGATCTCGGCATGCGGCTCGGCGAGGCGTCCGGCGCGACCCTGGCGCTCGCACTGCTGCGCGCCGCCGTGGCGTGTCATTGCGGCATGGCGACGTTCGGCGAGGCGGGCGTCAGCGGCAAGGCCGGTTGATCGCCGCGGTGGGGCTCAGCCGCGGACCGTGCTCTGCCCTTTGAGCTTCCAGGCGCTGTTCTGCGGGTATTTCTGGGCGACGAAGCGATAAGTGTGATTGATCACCGCCTCAAGCTCGGGAGAGGGCTCGAGCTTCTGCGTCTGCCATTCCTCGATCGTCTTGTCCCACGCCATGAAGCCGTAATGCAGGTCGTCGCGCGTCTCGCGAATAGCGGCGACCAGCCGGTCGAATTGCTTGAGCGCACCCAGAATGTCCGTCACTTTCGCGTCGACCTGATCGAATATGAGCTTGAAGTCGGCGAGCGGCGGCCGCAGCAGCACCTGTACGCGCTTCAGCTGCTCGACGAATACCCGATCATTGCGGTACGCCGAGAGCAAGTGCGTGATGTTGGCGGCAATGCGCAAGATAGCCTGGAAGCGGTCGCGCAACGCCTCGATGTAAGTGATCTCGCGGGCGCAGGCGTCGATGCGATCGACCACCTCCTGCTTGCGTTCCGGGCCCATTCCCAGGCGCGTCGCGATTTCGCCAAAGGCTTCTTGGACGCGCTGCTTCGTCTCGGGATCCTCGGCGAGCTTCAACAGCGCGGAAAGGTCCGAGATCGGGGCCTCGGTGCGGCTGATCCAGGCTGCAACCACGACCATGAGGCGGCTCTTGGCAATCAGGCGATGCCTGTCCTCGACCGTCCACGACGCGGTGCCGTCGAGAATCTCGCGCGGAATCGAATCGCCGGGCCGAATCTCCTTCACATAGTGCAGGCTCTTTTCGATCAGCGCGAGCAGCTTGCCGTCCGGCGACTCGTCCTGAATGCCGAATTCGGCCCGCAGCGAGGGCAGATCGACCGCACCGTTGATGGCGCCCAACGGCACGAAGAAGGTCGGGTTGCCGCTGTCAGGCGCCATGGCGAAATGGCAGCCCTTGACTTGAAAGGGCTTGCTGGCGAACACGAAATGCGTGCTGCGGTCGCCACCGGTCGGCGATGCCGGGGTGGGCGCGGACTCGGCGGGTTGCGGCTCGCCCATCGCTCGAAAAACTTTCTTGGCCGTGACGCTCGTTGCGTTGAATGCAAGTGCAATAAATTCAATTGGCAATGTTAGTAACAATTGCTTGCGGAATGTTTAACCTTGCTGGCCGTCGTGCCGGGCAGGCGGTCCCGGTCAGGCCCTTATTCGCCGGTCTGCAGCAGGCGTCCGCGCTCGCGCGCCCGGCGGAATGCGTACAGGAATACCGCAAATGCCGCGGCGAGATAGACGCAGTTGAGCGCCAGGCTGCGGACCATCAGGTCGGTGCGGACCACGTGATCGATCGCGATCGCACGCATGCCTTCGAAGACATAGGTGGAGGGCAACGACCAGGCGACGGGCCGGAGCCAAACGGGCAAGGTGTCGACGGGGTAGTAGACGCCGCTGATCGGCGCCAACACGAAAATCGACGCCCAGGCGAAGCTTTCGGCCGATAGTCCGAAGCGGATGAGCATGGCGCAAAGCACCAGACCCGCCGCCCAGCCGAGCATGGTGAGCAGGGCGTAGAAGGCAACGAGCGGCAGGCCGATCTCGAAGATCGAGTAGGCGAACATCGGGATGGCGAGCAGTGCCGCCGGACCGATGCTGACAATCGTGCGTAGCATCGACAGACCCATAAGGGCGAGGGCGAACTCGCCCGGCCTGAGCGGCGTCACGAACAGGTTGGCGAAGTTACGCGACCACATCTCCTCGAGCAGCGACCACGTCATGCCGAATTGGCCGCGCACCAGGACGTCCCACAGCAGCACCGCGCCGATGAGGACGCCGCCGGCCCGCACCACCCACGAGGAGTGGTTGGCGAGGAAGACGGTCATGAATCCCCAGACGATCATCTGCAGCAGCGGCCAGTACATGAGATCGAAGACGCGGATCCACGAGCTGCGCAGGAGATAGACGTGGCGCAGCAATATCGCGCCGATCCGCCGCGGCGCACCGCCCGCCGCCGTCTCGACACGCAACGCGCTCATTGCGCCGCTTCCGCCAGCGTGCGGTTGCGGGCGATGTCGAGGAAGACCTGCTCCAGCGTGTCGCGGCCGTAGCGCGCGATCAGCGCGCCCGGCGCGCCTTGATCGACCTTGCGGCCGGCCTTCATCATGACGACGTCGCCGCACAGACGCTCGACCTCGGCCATGTTGTGCGAAGCCAGCAGGATCGTCGCGCCCGTGCGTCGCTGATAGTCCTCGAGATAGCTCCGCACCCAGTCGGCCGTATCCGGATCGAGGCTCGCCGTCGGCTCGTCGAGCAGCAGCAGCTCCGGCGCGTTGAGCATTGCCTTGGCCAGCGCGACGCGCGTCTTCTGACCCGACGACAGCTCGCCGGTCGGGCGCCCGAGCAGCCCGACGAAATCCAGCTCCTCGGCCAGGCGATGGACTCGCGCCCGTGCCCCGCGCACGCCGTAGAGATGCGCGTAGACGACCAAATTCTCCTCGACCTTCAATCGGTTCGGCAGATCGACATAAGGCGAGGAAAAGTTGAGGCGCGGCAGAGCGCGATAGCGATGTCGCAGCATGTCTTCGCCGAGCAGCGTGATCGCTCCGGCGGTCGGCACGAGCAAACCGAGCAGCATGGAAATCGTCGTCGTCTTGCCGGCGCCGTTGCCGCCGAGCAGACCGGTGGTGACGCCGCGCGCAACGTCGAATGTCAGCCGGTCGACGGCAACGATGTCGCCGAAGCGCTTGGTGAGACCTTGAACCTTGATGACAGCCTCGATCATGGGCGCTTATATGGCGGCAAACCTCAGCGCCGGCCAGCGGTTTTATCTCGGCACGCCGGCACGCGGGGCTGAGCGCGGAGGATATCGGTCGATGGTGGATCCGGTCGCGGCCACGGTTAGCGGAGCGGTCGCGCACGGCGCCGGGCCCGGCCGCGTGCGCCTGCGCACTCTGGTCACCGTCCGCTGGGTGGCCATCGCCGGTCAGGCGGCCAGCCTGCTGGCGGTTCGTCTCGGGTTCGGCCTCGATCTGCCGCTGGTGCCGGCCTTCGCGGCCGTGGCGGCATCCGCCCTGCTCAATCTGACCCTGATGATCAACCGGCCGATTGCCGCGCGCCTCGGCGAGCGCGGCGTTGCCGTGCTGCTCGGCTACGATCTGCTGCAACTCGCCGTGCTGCTCTACCTCACCGGTGGACTGACCAACCCGTTCGCGCTGCTGATGCTGGCGCCGGTCACCGTCTCGGCCACCATCCTGTCGCGCGACAGCACGATCGCGTTATGTGTGCTGGCGGTGGCTTGCGTGACGGCCCTCGGCGTCTGGCAGCGGCCGCTGCCGTGGCCGGACCACGGGCTTGCGCTACCGCCGCTGTATATGGCCGGGGTGTGGACGGCGCTGGTGATCGGCGTGCTGTTCGTCGCCGTCTACGCCGGAAGCGTGGCGGCGGAGGCGCGACGGATGTCGGATGCCCTGGCGGCGACGCAGGTGGCGCTCGCCCGTGAGCAGCGGCTGTCGGCGCTTGGCGGGCTGGCCGCTGCCGCGGCGCATGAGTTGGGGACGCCGCTCAGCACGATCGCCGTCGTCGCCAACGAGATTGCCCGCGAGGTGCCGCGCGATGGGCCGCTCGCCGACGACGCCGCCCTGCTCGTGTCCGAGGTCGGGCGCTGCCGCGACATCCTGGCGCGGCTCGCGGCACGGCCGGAGGAGGACGGCGGCACTCCCTATTCGCGCCTGCCAATCACGGCGCTGGTCGAGGGCGCCGTCGCGCCGCACCGGCGCGACGGGATCACGGTCGCCTTCACGACCATCGACCCGACGGCGCGCGGGTCGGCCGAGCCCGTCGTGCTGCGCTCGCCGGAAGTGCTGCACGGCCTCGGCAATCTCATCCACAACGCGGTGCAGTTTGCGCGGACCCGCGTCGATGTCGTCACGTCGTGGGACGCGCAGGCTGTCGAAGTGCGGATCGCCGACGATGGCCCCGGCCTCGCCGCGGGCATTCTCGAGCGGATCGGCGAACCCTATCTTTCGACGCGCAACGATGACGGCGAGCATATGGGGCTCGGCATCTTCATCGCGGCGACGCTGCTCGCGCGCACCGGTGCGACGCTTGAGCTGGCCAATCGTCCCGGCGGCGGCGCGCTGGCGCATGTCCGCTGGCCGCGTGAGCGCATCGAGCACCGGGACGCAAGGGAACCGCGATCATGACCGAGGCGCCGCAGACTCAAGGCTCCGTGCTGCTGATCGTCGACGACGACGAGCCGTTCCGCCTGCGGCTGGCGCGCGCGATGGAGCGGCGCGGATATCGGGTGATACTCGCGCATTCGGTGGCGAGCGGCATCGCAGCCGCGGTCGAAACCCCGCCGCAATACGCGGTGGTCGATCTGCGCCTCAGCGACGGAAGCGGCCTTGATGTCGTCGCGGCGGTCCGCAAGGTGGCGCCGGACGGTCGTGTCGTCGTGCTCACCGGCTACGGCAACATCGCGACGACCGTCGCTGCGATAAAGGCCGGTGCTGTGGACTATCTGCCGAAGCCGGCGGACGCCGATGCGATCGAGGCGGCGCTGCTTGCCCGCGACCGGGCGCTGCCGCCGCCGCCGGCCCAGCCGATGTCGGCCGAGCGCGTGCGCTGGGAGCACATCCAGCGGGTATTCGAGCAATGCGACCGCAATGTGTCGGAGACGGCGCGGCGGCTCAACATGCACCGCCGCACGCTGCAGCGCATACTCGCCAAGCATGCGCCGCGCGAATAGGCGTTCGTCGGGGAATCTTGACCGCGTCTCTGCGGATCAGGGGTTGCGCCCGCCGGCCTGACGCCAGGTGATGTCGCCCGGCTTCTTGATGGCGGCATTGTAGAGCGAGTCGATATGCCAGCCTTGGAACATGACGATGCCCAGCGACTGACCGTACTTGACGGCCTCCGGCGTGTCGCAGCGGCCGAGAATCACGCGTGCGGCTCCGGCCGTCTGGATCGCTTCCTTCAAGCGCTGGAGCCGCTCGCCTTGCAGATCGTCCGGCATTTCCGGCGTCCAAAAGATCTTGACCAGGTCAACGCCGAGATTGTTGCGGTCGATGAACTCGATGGTGTGGTGGTTGAGGCCGTCGAGGCACAGCCGATAGCCGCGGTCGCGGAGGAATTCGCGGGCGAAGCGGAACGTCGC
>JACQDQ010000034.1 GCA_016201015.1 Pseudomonadota bacterium
GCTGCCGCCGGCGTACCGGTTGGCGTGATGGCGGCGCCGATCATTCCCGTTATCACCGACACCGAACTTGAAGCGATCCTCGAGGCCGCGGCCGAGGCCGGGGCGCAGAGCGCCGGCTACACGCTGCTGCGCCTGCCGCATGAGGTCAAGGAGCTGTTCGCCGCCTGGCTCGATCACCACGCGCCGCTCAAGGCGAAACACGTGCTGAGCCTCGTTCGCGACACGCGCGGCGGACGATTGAACGACCCCGAATTCGGCTCGCGCATGCGAGGCACCGGCCCCTATGCCGAATTGATCAGGCGGCGCTTCCAGATCGCCTGCAAACGACTTGGCCTCAACAAGAACGATTGGCGGCTCGACGAAACGCAGTTTCGCCCGCCGCCACGCGCCGGCGATCAGCTCGCGCTGCTGTAGAGCCACGTCGCCAGCATCGCCGCCAGGCCAATCCAGACGGCGATGATGACGACCGCGGCGATGCGGTTGGTCGGGGCCCGGCCCATGGCGTCTGCTGCCGCCCTGTATTCATCGATGAGGCCGGGTGGCATCAGGCGGATGACCAGCCACAAGCCGACCGGAACGAGGATGACGTCGTCGAGATAGCCGAGAACCGGGATGAAGTCCGGGATCAGGTCGATCGGGCTGAGCGCATAGGCGACCACCGCGCCGGCGAGCAGCTTGACGTACCATGGCACGCGCGGATCGCGGGCGGCGAGGTACACGGCCACCAAATCGCGCTTGATCCGCCTCGCCCAGTCGCGCAGGGAGGCTTTCACCATGCCCGCGCAACTGGGTGCGCTATCCGCTAAGCGACGTTTTAGCGCGGCGCCGCGGCAATCGCGTCGCGGAGCACCGAGACAATACGGTCGAGCGATTCGGTCGGCGTCATCAGCGGCGGTGCGACGCAGATCGTGTCGCCGATCGCCGGGTCGGCGCCGCCGGCGCGGATGCGGATGAGCACGCCGCGCTGCAGCGCCTCCTTCGCCACCTTGGCGCCGAGCCCGATCGCCGGCTTCTTGGTGTCGCGGCTTTCCACCAGTTCGATGCCGCACATCATGCCGAGCCCGCGCACGTCGCCGACCACCGGAAATTCGCGCAGGCGCTCGAGCCCCGCCAGCAGCCGCCGGCCCATGATCGCGGCGCGCTCGACCAGGCCTTCCTTCTCGATCAGCTCGACATTGCGCAGGCCAACCGCGCAGCACACCGGATGGCCGGAGTAGGTTGCCGCGTGCATGAATTTCTGGTCGGCCGGCGCGTCGAGCAGCGCCTGGTGCACCCGCTTCGAGACGAGCACGCCGCCGAGCGGCAGATAGGCGCTGGTCACGCCCTTGGCGAAGGTCGTGAGGTCGGGCTCGACGCCCCAGTGGCGCAGCGCGAACCACTGCCCGGTGCGGCCGAAGCCGGTGATCACCTCGTCGGTGATCAGCAGCACGTCGTGGCGATTGCAGATCTCGCGTAGCCGCGGGAAGTAGGTCGCCGGCGGCACGATGACGCCGCCGGCGCCCATCACCGGCTCGGCGATCACTGCGGCGACGGTCCCGGCGCCTTCCTTGACGATTGCCGCTTCGAGCGCGTCGGCCGCCTCGATGCCCGGATCGCCGTTGCCCGGCCAGCGATAGGGATAGGGCGCCGGCACCTGCAGGAAGTTCGGGACCAGAGGACCGAACATCTTGTGGTAGGACGCCATGCCGGTGGCGCTCATCGCCGCCATGGTGACGCCGTGATAGGCGTGCACGCGCGAGAAAATCTTCACCTTGTCGGGCTTGCCGCGCACCTTCCAGAAATAGCGCGCCATCTTGAACGCCGACTCGTTCGATTCCGCGCCGGCGGTGGTGAAATAGACCGCCGAGGTGTTTGCGTAGGCGAGCTTGACCAATTTCTCGGCCAGCTTCACCGCCGGCTCGTTGGTGGCCCCGGAATAGGCGGAAGCAAAATCGAGCTTCATAATCTGCGCCGCCGCGGTGTCGGCCAGCTCCTTGCGGCCATGCCCCAGATTCACATTCCACAGGCCCGAAAGGCCGTCGATGTACTCCTTGCCGTCGGCGTCGATCAGCATCTCGCCGTGCGCCTCGACTACGAGCATCGGGCGCTCATTGTCCTTGGCATGATGAAGCGGATGGATGACGTGCCGTTGGTCGGCTGCGACTAGGGCTTGAGCGGATTCCATGTGATCGAACCTCCCCGACAGTAATGTCTCGCGACGCGGTATCTGACCGGCCGGAATGCTATTCCGACCAACGCCGCAAACAAGCGTAGCAGATTTCACGGCTGTCATCTTCTGCCGTACCATCATGGCCGGCGTGCTTCCCCGGCATGGACTTCGATTCGTGGGCGTTTCCAGGAATCGCTTGCGCCTATAACAATCGGCGCGGCAATCTAGCGGCACGCAGCGGTGGAAGCCGCACGCCGGGCGCGCATTGCGGCCTGGCTACGGGGGGACGGGTGTCGGAAATCGTCGTCGAGTCGGTCAGCAAGCTGTGGGGCGCGACCAAGGCGGTCGACGCCGTGAGCTTCACCGCCGCCGCGGGCCAGCTTTTGGTGCTGCTCGGCCCTTCCGGCTGCGGCAAATCGACGACGCTGCGTCTGATCGCCGGCCTCGAGGCGGCGAGCGCCGGCCGCATCCGCATCGGCGGGCGCGACGTCACCGACCTGCCGCCGGCGCAGCGCGGGCTGTCCATGGTCTTTCAATCCTACGCGCTGTTCCCGCATCTATCGGTCGCCGAGAACATCCTGTTCGGGCTCAAGGTGCGCAAGGTGCCGGCGACCGAGCGCGCGGCGCGGCTGCAGCGCGTTGCCTCGCTGCTCGGGCTCGACACGCTGCTCGAGCGCAGGCCATCGCAGCTTTCCGGCGGCCAGCAGCAGCGCGTCGCACTCGGCCGCGCGATCATTGCCGAGACGCCGGTCTGCCTGATGGACGAGCCGCTATCCAACCTCGACGCGCAGCTCCGCCAGGACATGCGGCGCGAGATCCGAGGCCTGCAGCAGAAGCTCGGCATAACCATGGTCTACGTCACGCACGATCAGACCGAGGCGATGAGCATGGCCGACCAGGTGATCCTGCTGCGCCAGGGGCGCATCGAGCAGGACGCCGCGCCGGCCGAGCTTTATGCCCGACCAGCCACCACCTTCACGGCGCGCTTCATCGGCACGCCGCCGATGAACCTGATTGCGCTCGCGGACGGCGCGGCCGGCGCCGTGGTGCGCGGCAGCGACGGCCCGGCCTTGTTCGACGACAAGGGCGACGGGCTGCTCGCCGGCATCCGGCCCGAAGACATCCGGATTGCCGAGCGGCAGGGCGTGCCGGCCCGCATCGTCACCGTCGAGTATCTTGGTGCCGATTCGGTCGCCGCCTGCACGATCGGCGATCAGCCGATCGCCGTGCGCACGCCGGGCCGCCTTAACCTCAAGCCGGCGGCCGCGGTCTCGCTCTTATGGTCGCCCGCCGCGCTGCATCTGTTCGACGCAGCCACCGGGCGCCGCGTGGACGACGATCGCTTGCGCCGCGTCCGCGACAGAGCATTCGTCGCATCGGCTTAGTGTTCATCGCAAATCAACAGGGAGGGAAGCCCCATGACATTCATGCCCAAGACATGGTCGACGGCGGCCGCGCTGGCGGCGGGCCTCGCGCTTGCAGCCGGCGCCGTCGCGGCCGCGCCGGTCGAGCTGCGATTCTATTACCCGATCGCGGTCGGTGGACCGATCACCAAGATCGTCGACTCGATGGTCGCCGATTTCGAGAAGGAGAATCCCGACGTCAAGGTGCGGCCGATCTATTCGGGCACCTATCAGGACACCATCGTCAAGGTGCTGACGGCGCTCAAGGGCAGCGAGCCGCCGCACCTCTCCGTCGTGCTGTCGACCGACATGTTCTCGCTGATCGACGAGGGCGTGCTGCTCCCCTTCGACAATTTCATCAAGACGGCCGACGACAAGGCGTGGATGGCCAGCTTCTTCCCTGGCTTCATGGCCAACAGCCAGACCGGCGGCAAGACCTGGGGCATTCCGTTCCAGCGCTCGACCGTCGTCCTCTATTGGAACAAGGAGGCGTTCAAGCAGGCCGGCCTCGATCCCGACAAGCCACCGGCGAGCTGGGCCGAGATGACCGACTACGCGCAGAAGCTCACCAAGCGCGACGCCAGCGGCAACGTCTCGCAATGGGGCCTGCAGGTGCCCTCGTCCGGTTTCCCCTATTGGCTGTTCCAGGGCTTCACCACGCAGAACGACGTGCTGCTGATGAACGATGCCGGCAACGAGACCTATTTCGACAAGCCGGCGGTGATCGAGGCGGTGCAGTTCTGGGTCGATCTCGCCAAGAAATACAAAGTGTCGCCCGACGGCATCCTCGAATGGGGCACGACGCCGAAGGATTTCTTCGAGCGCAAGATCGCCATGATGTGGACGACCACCGGCAACCTCACCAACGTCAAGGCCAACGCGCCCTTCGATTTCGGCGTCGCCATGCTGCCGGCCGGCAAGCGCCGCGGCTCGCCGACCGGCGGCGGCAATTTCTACGTCTTCAAGAGCACGACGCCCGAACAGCAGCAGGCGGCGCTCAAATTCGTCAAGTGGATGACGACGCCGGAGCGCGCCGCCGAATGGGGCATCAAGACCGGCTACGTCGCCGTGCGGCCGGAGTCGTGGGAGACGGCGGCGATGAAGCAATATGTCGCCGGCTTCCCCGCCGCGGCGGTGGCGCGCGATCAGCTCAAATACGCCGTCGCCGAGTTCTCGACGCACGAGAACCAGCGCGTCGTCAAGGCGCTCAACGACGGGCTGCAAGCGGCGCTCACCGGCACCAAGACCGCCGAGCAGGCGATGAAGGACGCGCAGCGCGAGGCCGAGCGCATCCTGAAAACCTATCGCTGAGCCGGGTTCATTTGCGGGGTGTCGTTGATCGCTGGCCGGTTTCTTTTCCTTGTCGTCATGCCCGGGCCGGCGCGAAGCGTCGTGACCCGGGCATCCATCCGTTTCGTGGATTGCCGGATCACGCCGGCCCTTCGACAGGCTCGGGGCCGGCGGCCCGGCAATGACGATATTTGATTGATTGGCAGTCGCTCTGTGATCTTTGGAACCTGCCGAACATGAACCGCGCCAACATGCATGTCTGGGGTTGGCTGCTGCTGCTGCCGGCGGCGGCGTTGCTGGCGCTGTTCACGCACTACCCGGCGCTGGCGACGATTCTGCACAGCCTCTATTCGACGGCGCGGCCGAACCGGCCGTCGCGCTTCATCGGCCTCGATCAATACGCCACCATGCTCGACGATCCGGTGTTCCACCAGGTGCTGTGGAACAACACGATCTTCGCGCTCGGCACCATTCCCGCCTCGATCGCGCTCGCCCTGCTGATGGCGGTGTGGGTCAACGACCGCCTGGCCGGCCGCGGCTTCCTGCGGCTCGCCTATTTCACGCCGACCATCCTGCCGATGATCGCCGTCGCCAATATCTGGATGTTCTTCTATACGCCCGACTACGGCCTGGTCGATCAGATCGCCGGCCTGTTCGGCTTTGCCCGGCACAACTGGCTAGGCAGCCGCGACACCGTGCTCGGCTGCCTGATCGTCCTGACCATCTGGAAGGAGGCCGGGTTCTTCATGATCTTCTACCTCGCCGCCTTGCAGCAGATGCCGCCGAACCTGGCCGAGGCGGCGGCGCTCGAAGGGGCGAGCCGCTGGACCTTCTTCCGCCGCGTCACCTTCCCGCTGGTGATGCCGACGACCTTGTTCGTGCTGATCAACGCCGTCATCAACTCGTTCCGCCTGGTCGACCACATCGTCGCCATGACCAAGGGAGGCCCCGACAACGCCAGCTCGCTGCTGCTCTATTACATCTTCGAGGTCGGCTTCAAGTACTGGGACACCGGCTACGCGGCGGCGCTCACCGTCGTGCTGCTTGCGCTGCTCGCCGGCCTCGCCACCGCGCAGTTCCTCTATCTCGACAAGCGGGTGCACTACCGATGAGCGCGGCGCTGGAATCGCGCGGCCTCGGCCGCGGAATCGAGACCTGCGGCGCCTGGCTGCTGGCGGTCATCTGGATCCTGCCGCTGGTCTATGCCGCGTGGACGGCGGTGCATCCGACAGCATATTCGGCGCACTTCGTGCTCGACGCGCCGCTCACCGCCGACAACTTCGCGCGCGCCTGGGACGCCGCGCCGTTCGCCCGCTTCTTCCTCAACACGGTCTTGTTGGTCAGCATGACTTTGGCGGCGCAGCTCGTGCTGTGCACGCTCGCCGCCTACGCCTTCGCCCGCTTCGCCTTCTTCGGCCGCGAGGTGATGTTCCTGCTGGTGCTGGTGCAACTCATGATCATGCCCGACGTGCTGATCGTCGAGAACTACCGCACGATGAACGCGCTCGGCATCGTCGATTCGATTCTCGCCATCGGCCTGCCCTACATGGCCTCGGCCTTCGGCATCTTCCTGCTGCGACAGACCTTCAAGACCGTGCCGGCGGAGCTCGACGACGCGGCGCGGGTCGAGGGCGCCAATTTCCTGCAGCTTCTGTGGAAGGTCTACGTGCCGCTGGCGCGGCCGACCTACATCGCCTACGGCCTGGTCTCGGTCAGCTACCACTGGAACAACTTCCTGTGGCCGCTGATCATCACCAACTCGGTGACGACGCGGCCGATCACCGTCGGCCTGCAGGTCTTCTCCTCGGTCGATCAGGGCATCGACTGGTCGATCATCACCGCCGCGACGCTCATGACCTCGGCGCCGTTGCTCGTCGCTTTCCTGCTGTTCCAGCGCCAGTTCGTGCAAAGCTTCATGCGCGCGGGGATCAGGTAGCGGCGCAGCGAAGATCGATCCAGCGCCTCACTTCGCTTCGAGGCGTGCGAGTTCGGCCTCGGCGAATTGGAACTCAGAAAATCTGCTCACTCCCGTGGCGACGCTCTTACGAAAAAGTTCGACGGCCTTGGCTTTGCTGCCGCGCAACAGTTCAAATTCGGCGAGGTAGAAATATGCCTCGCACTCCCATTCTGCCTTTGTAAAGCCGGAATTCGGACGTGCCGAAAGCACCGCCTCGGGGCTTGACTGCCCGAGGAACAGCTTGATCGCAGCGCCCGGCCATTTGCTCAGATCCAGCTTCGCCGCATTCACGGCCAGTTCGCTGCGTCCATCAACACCGCTGCGTGCCTGCGAGATGTACAGAAACAGCGTCGGATAGGGATCGGGCTCGTCCAGCGACAGTCGCTTCATGTAGTCCGCCGATGCCGCGGCAAATTGGCCGAGAATCAGTCGGGCGCCGGCCCGGCTGTAGAGCGTCTTCGCGTCGTTGGGAGCGAGACGGATCGCCTGGTCATAATCCTCAATCGCCCGGTCGTACCGATTCTTGGCATGAAAGGCGCGGCCTCGGTTGTAGAAGACATCGGCTTCGCTCGGGTCGAGGCGGATCGCCTGATCAAAGTCCTCGATCGCGCGATCGTATTGACTCTGGGCGCGATAGGCATTGCCGCGTCCGTTGTATGCATATGCGAAGGTCGGGTCGATGAGGATCGCCTGGTCGTAGTCCTCGATCGCCCTGCCGAACTCGCCTCGGCTCGAATACGAATCGCCGCGGTTGGCAAGTGCA
>JACQDQ010000465.1 GCA_016201015.1 Pseudomonadota bacterium
CGCGGATGGACAAAGCGTTGCCCAGACGATCTCAGATAGAAGGTCCGCGTCTAGCACTTCTGCGACATCCATGGGCTCGACGGATACGTCGGGATTGCTCAAGAAGAGAAATTGAGCGCGGGGTCTAGGGCGCGGCGCGCCGCAAGATTTCCTCTTGCAAATTAGGAACAAAACGGGCATAATAGGCCCAAAGTGATCCTGACATTGGCTGGAAGATGGATGTGGTGCTTGGGCTGGGCGGTTTGGAAATGAAGGCGTCTTTGCCGCTCCACGAGCGGCCGAAGGACTTCGCCGCGCGGCAAGGCTTCATCTTCGCGCGAGCGGCGTGCGACGACGCGGACGACGCGCGCGGCCCGGCCGTCGGCGTCCCGCACATCCGGATGTGCGGTTGCCCGGCGTCGGTCCTGGCACCGAATGACCCTACTTCCTATCGGAACGAACCGGTCCAACCGCCGAATCAAAAGCCCTGGAGCAAGCCTTTGAATCGGCGAGGCGAAATGACCCTATTTCCTATCGGACCAAACGGACGAAACGGAACAGGGGGGTGCGTGTGGAGGGGGTTAGTCGGACCAAACGACGGAAACAACCCCATTGGCGGAGCAGATGCGGCCGGGATGACTCGGAATCTTGATGCGACCCTCGATGACGATCGACGATCTCGACCTCATGCGCATCGCCATCCTCGAACCGGAGGCAAATCCGCCGGCGTCCTACGCCGCCACGCTCGCGCCCAGAAACTCGATCGCGGCCTGCACGCCGCCCGCGCTGTGCGGGATGTGCAGCGCCTTCAGCGCCATCTCCAGCACGCCGAGCGTGCCGAGGATCATCGGCGCGTTGACATGGCCCATATGGGCGATGCGGAACGCCTTGCCGTTGAGCTCGCCGATGCCGCGGCCGAGCACCACGCCGCACTTGGCGTGGCAGTACTCGTACAGCCGCCGCGGATCGACGCCGTCGCGCAGCAAAACGGTCGTCACCGTATCCGAGCGCTCGTCGGGATTGGCGACGTTGATGTCGAGCGCTCCATTCTGCGCCCACACCGAAACCGCGCGGCGTGTCGCCTCGGCCAGCAGGCGGTGGCGGTGGAAGACGGCGTCGAGCCCCTCCGCGAACAGCATGTCGATGGCCTGGCGCAGCCCGAACAACAGGTGCTCGGGCGGCGTGCCGGCATATTTCTGGTAGTGCTCCTTGCCGTCGCGCGCGGTCCAGTCCCAATACGGCCTTGGCATGCGCCGCCCGCGCCCGCTCGCCGGCCGCGATCATGCCGAGGCCGGGAGGGGTCATCAGGCCTTTCTGCGAACCCGCGACCGCGACGTCGACGCCCCATTCGTCCATCTCGAAGGGCATGCAGCCGAGCGACGCGACCACGTCGACCATGAACAGCGCGTCGTGCCCGGCGGCGTGGATCGCCCGGCCGATCGCCGGGATGTCGTTGACGACGCCGGAGGCGGTGTCGATCTGCACCGCGAGGATCGCCTTGATCTCGCCGGCCTTGTCGCGCCGCAGCCGCTCCTCCACTTCCTCCGGGCGCACGGCGCGGCGCCAATCGCCCTTGAGCACCTCGACCTCGGCGCCGAGCCCCGCAGCGGATTCGCCCCAGCCGACCGCGAAACGGCCGCTCTCCAGCACCAGCACCTTGTCGCCCTTGGACAGCACGTTGGTGAGCGCCGCTTCCCAGGCGCCGTGGCCGTTGGCGATGTAGATGTAGGAGCGCCCTGCGGTGCGGAAGATGCGGCTCAGATCCTTGAGCAGGCCCTCCGTGATCGCGATCATCGGCCCGGCGTAGATGTCCACGGCCGGGCGATGCATCGCCCGCAACACCTCGTCGGGCACGGTGGTGGGCCCGGGAATCGCCAGGAACTCGCGTCCCGCTCCAACAGTCATGTCGTGTGTCCTTTTGTGGAAGTCGGATGGTGAGGGTCGGATGAGGCATCGTCGCATGGTTGAGGCACGCGGAAAAGCGGTGCGATCGGGCTATCGAAGCTACCGTGGCTTAGGGTCTCCGGCTATAGTCGCCACCGACCACTCCATCGGCGCGAGAAATTGACCGTGAAGCTTGCAGCCATCCGCGACGCCGCCCAAACCATAGCGGGCAGAGTGGTGCGCACGCCGACGGTCGCCGCCGGCCGCCTGTCCGCCCTGACCGGCGCGACGGTCTTTCTCAAGCTGGAAAACCTGCAGCACACCGGCTCGTTCAAGGTGCGCGGCGCGTTGGTCAAGCT
The DNA here is from genome assembly GCA_016201015.1 of Pseudomonadota bacterium. GTDB lineage: Bacteria > Pseudomonadota > Alphaproteobacteria > CACIAM-22H2 > CACIAM-22H2 > JACQDQ01. The sequence continues at coordinate 2,223 of JACQDQ010000465.1, forward strand.
GTTGAGCCTGGACGCCGCCGCGCGCCGGCGTGGCGCCATCGCCATGTCCGCCGGCAACCACGCGCAGGGCGTCGCCTATCACTGCCGCGCGCTCGGCATCCCGGCGACGATCGTCATGCCGAAGAACACGCCGTTCACCAAGGTGGAGCGCACCGCGGCGCTCGGCGCCCGCATCGTCCTCGACGGCGAAACCCTGGCCGAGGCCGGCGAGCGCGCCGCGATCCTCGCGCGCGACGAAAGCCTCACCTTCATTCACCCCTACGACGATCCGATGATCATCGCCGGCCAGGGCACGGTCGGCATCGAACTGCTCGACGACGTGCCCGATCTCGACGCGCTGATCGTGCCGATCGGCGGCGGCGGCCTGATCGCCGGCATCGCCACGGCGGCCAAGGCGCTGCGGCCGGCGATCCGCGTCTTCGGCGTGCAGACCGCGCTCTATCCGGCGATGGTCGAGAAGCTGCGCGGCGGCAACGCCGCCGTGCGCGGCGGCTCGACCGTGGCCGAGGGCATCGCCGTCAAGGCGCCGGGCGAGATGACCAGCCGCATCATCGCCGCCCTGGTCGAAGACATCATGCTGGTGTCGGAGGCGGCGCTCGAGCGGGCGGTCAATCTGCTGGTGGCCGAGGAGAAGCTCGTCGTCGAGGGCGCGGGGGCGGCGCCGCTCGCCGCCCTGCTGGTCGATGGCGCCCGCTTCGCCGGGCAGCGGATCGGCCTGGTCGTTTCCGGCGGCAACATCGACGCGCGGCTGCTCGCCTCGATCCTCATGCGCGGGCTCGCCCGCGACGGCCGGGTCGCGCGTCTGCGCATCGAGATCACCGACGTGCCGGGCATGCTCGCGCGCATCTGCGGCGCGATCGCCGCCGAGGGCGGCAATATCATCGAAATCTACCATCAGCGCCTGTTCCAGGACGTGCCGGTGACCCGCGCCGATGTCGACGTGGTGATCGAGACCCGCAGCGCCGCCCACCTGGCGGAAATCGTCGCCCGGCTGGCGGGCGCGGGCTTCAGCGTCCGCCAGCTCGGCAATACCGCCAGCGACGTGGCCTGAAAGCGGCGCCGTAAACCCGATGTTAACCGAGTCCCGGCAAGCTTGGCGCCAGAGGTCGGGAAAGGGTTCCCGGCCAACGGATTTGCCATGGCCGATACAAGCAACCGCCCGCTCATCATCATCAAGAAGAAGGCGCACGGCGAGCACGGCCATCACGGCGGCGCCTGGAAGGTGGCCTATGCCGATTTCGTGACGGCGATGATGGCCTTCTTCCTGCTGCTGTGGCTGCTCAACGTCACCACCGACGACCAGCGCAAGGGCGTCGCCCAGTTCTTCACGCCGGACTCGGTGTCGCGAGCGACCAGCGGCGCCGGCGGCGTGCTCGGCGGCACCGTCCTGTCCCCGGGCGAATTCCGCAATACGATGGGCGGCGTCGTCATGGGCATGCCGGTCGGCCCGGCCACCGCCGATCCGGACAAAGAGGATCCCGACAAGGATCGGCCGCTCGCCGACATGGACAAGCCGGATCAGAGCGCGGAGACGACGGCACAGTCGAAAAAGGAAGCGACCGACGCGGAGGTCAAGCAGGCCATCGCCAAGCGCGAGGAAGAGCAATTCGCCAACGCCGAGCACGATCTCAAGCAGGCGATCCAGGACGTGCCCGAGCTGCGCCAGCTCTCGCAGAATCTAATGATCGACCGGACGCCGGAGGGCCTGCGCATCCAGATCGTCGACCAGGGCCGCTACGCCATGTTCGCCCTCGGCTCGTCGCAGCCGCTCGATCATACGCGCAAGCTGTTGGCGGCGGTCAGCCAAGTCGTCCAGCGCCTGCCGAACAAGATCGCGGTCTCCGGCCACACGGATGCGACACCTTTCTCCAACACCGCCGGCTATTCGAATTGGGAGCTGTCGACCGACCGGGCGAATGCCAGCCGCCGCACCCTGATCGAGTCCGGCCTGGCGCCGGTCCGCGTCAGCCGCGTCGTCGGCAAGGCCGAGCAGGAACCGCTGTTCACCGAGAATCCGGCCGACCCGCGCAACCGACGCATCAGCATCGTCCTGCTCCGCGAAGCCGGCGCCACCAGCACCAACTAAACCGGCGGCGCGCGGCGAACGACTTGCGCGAAGGCCGCACCCTGCCCTAGCCTGGAGCACGCCGCCGAGCATGGCAGGCGAATGAGCGCGTGAGTGACCGTCACGTCGCAGACCGCCCGGTTCTACTATTCGGCGCCGGCACCTTGCCCGTATCTGCCTGGCCGGGTCGAACGCCGCATTTTCGCCGACCTGTCGGGCCCCAAGCCTGTGCTCGGCTACGATGTCCTTTCCGAGGCTGGGTTTCGGCGCAGCCTGGGTTTTGCCTATCGGCCCGCCTGTCCCGGCTGCAATGAGTGCGTGCCGGTGCGCATTCTCGCCGCGGAGTTCGCGTTCTGCCGCGGCTGGCGGCGCATCGTCGCGGCGAATGCCGATCTTGTCGCGGCGCGCAGTCCCGCCCACGCCACCGCCGAGCAATACGCGCTGTTCACGCTCTATCAGCAGCAGCGTCACGGCGACGGCGAAATGGCCAATATGGATTTCGCCGACTACCGCACGATGGTGGAGGTCGGCGCGCGCGACAGCATGGTCGCCGAATTTCGCACGCCGACCGGCCGTTTGGTCGCCGCCGGCCTGATCGATCGGCTGGAGAAGGGCCTTTCCGCCGTCTACAGCTTCTTCGATCCCGCGCTCAAGCGCCGCAGCCTCGGCAGCTACGTCATCCTATGGCTGGTCGAAGAGGCCCGCCGTTGCGGCCTGCCTTACGTCTATCTCGGCTATTGGATCGCCGAGAGCCGCAAAATGGCCTACAAGGCCCGCTTCCAGCCGCTCGAGGCACTGACCCGCGAGGGCTGGCGGCGGCAGTCCGGCGACGCAGGACAAGCCGGCACGGACGACGGCGCCGTGCCGTAACCGCTGTAACTAGCTAAGTTGGCCGGTGTACGCAGCACGCGAGTTGCATGACCGCTTATCGGTCTCTGCTGAAAAGAATTATTGCGAGATGGCGACGGAAGCCCCGCCATCGCCAATCAATGCGAACGGTGCCCAGAACAACGGATGGGCGTAGGAGAATAAGGTTTTTCCGCCTTCGACCCGACCGTCGCCATCGATCAGCGCAAGCATGGTCTGCCGCAGAGCCTCGGCCCGCGACAGCCCCGGCGTCCGCGCCTCGCGGCGGAATAGGTCGATCGTCAAGTCCCGCGCCGATGTCGTCTCGACCGGCCAATTCGAGACCAGCAAGGACCGCGCGCCGGCATAGAAGAACGCCCGACCCAACCCCGACACCGCTTCGGCCCCTGCCCCCTCTCCCGCCGCCGTGTTGCACGCCGACAACACGACCCAATCGGCGTCGAGCCGAAGGCCGAGGATGTCTTCCATCGTCAGCAATCCATCGCCTTTTCCGCCAGCCGCCTGCGGCGCGGTCAGGGCGAGCGCCGGTTGCGTCAGGCCGTTCAGTTCGCCCGGCACCAGTCCATGGGTCGCGAACATCACGACCTTGCGCTCATGAAGAGGCGCCCGTTTCACTTCGGCCTCGTTCGCGCGCCGCCCGAGATAGACGTCGCGGACCGGATTGGCCCCGAGGACGGCGGCCACCGCCTTGATCTCTTCGGCCGTCTCCGGCAGGCGCGGCAGCATGGCAAGCTCGGCCGAGTCGACGCTCATCGTCCGCGGCGCGGCACGCCGCGCGAGCGGTGCCCCACGTCTCGTCGGGCCGACCTGCGCCACTTGAACCGGTTGCCCACGTTCCGCGTCGGCAGCCTGGGCCGCACTGAAATAGGGGTCGCCGAAGCCGATGAACGCCTGCCGCGCCGTATCCCCCGGCGGCAGCGCCCGCAAGATCGCGAAGGCCGCCACCGAAGGGACCTGCGCGATTGATACCTTTCGCAGAAGCCAGGGAACTTGCTTGTACTCGCTGAACAGAGCAGACCCCTCGCGGGCGGGCGTAAGCCTCACCTCCTGTGTCGGCAACAGCGCGAGAGGTAGCTGGCCAAGCCCGCCATGCGGCACAACAATGAGAGACTTCGCGTTCCTCCACCCCGGCTCGACCGGCGCCAGCAATGTGGCGTA
>JACQDQ010000460.1 GCA_016201015.1 Pseudomonadota bacterium
CGGCGCTGCGCCGGCTCAAGGCCATCATGGCGCTCGGGCGCATCGCCCACGACACGGTGCTGGTGGCGCTCGGCCTTAGACCCGTGGCATACCCCTTTGCGCACGGCGCTGCGCACGATCTGCCGTCCGGGACCGCGCTCGTCGACAGCTATCACTGCTCGCGCCAGAACACCAATACCGGCCGCCTGACACAGGCGATGTTCGAAGCGGTCGTCGCCGATCTCCGGCGCCGTATCGGCTGACGGGCGCCGCTCCGCACGGCGTTCAGCCTTTGGCCCGCAGCAGCCGGCCGCGCTCGCGGCTCCAATCGCGGGCGCGCTCGGCCTCCCGCTTGTCATGCTTCTTCTTGCCTTTGCCAAGGCCGAGCTCGATCTTGGCGCGTCCCTGCGGGTTGAAGTAGATCGACAGCGGAATCAGCGTCATCCCTTCGCGCTCGACCGCGCCGATCAAGCGGCTGAGCTGGCGCTTGTGGACGAGCAGCTTGCGCCGCCGCCGCGGCTCGTGGTTCAAGCGGTTGCCGCCACGGTACTCGGGGATGTGGGCGTTGAGTAGCCACAGCTCGCCGCCCTCGGACGCGGCATAGGCATCGGTAATCTGGCAGCCGCCCTCGCGCAGCGACTTGACTTCCGTCCCCATGAGGACGACCCCCGCTTCCAACGTACTATCGAATAGATAGTCGTGCCGAGCCTTGCGATTTTGCGCGACGACCCGCGCGGCGCTTGGCGTCCCGGCCATCGGTGCTGCCCCCTCCCGTCCTAGAGAATTCCGGCGCCGCGCATCGCCCGTTCGACACGCTCGCGAGTCGCCGGTTGCAACGGCGCCAACGGCAGACGCGCGTCGGCCAGGCATCTGTCAAGCAGCGATACCGCGTACTTTACAGGCGCCGGACTCGTTTCGGCGAACAACGCGTCGTGCAGCGGCATCAGGCGATCGCGCAGCGCCGCGAATTTCTTGAGATTTTCGTCCTGCCACGCGTCGTGCAGGTCGGCACACAGCTTCGGCGCAACATTCGCCGTGACCGAGATGCAGCCATGGCCGCCCTGGCCGAGGAATGCAGCGATCGTCGCATCCTCGCCGGAGAGCTGGCAAAATTTCGGCCCGATCTCCATGCGCGTGCGGACCGGGCGTGCGAGGTCGTTGGTCGCATCCTTGACGCCGACGATGTTGGGCAGCTTGGCCAGCCGTGCCATCGTCTCCACGCTCATGTCGACCACGCAGCGCCCGGGAATGTTGTAAATAATGATCGGGATATCGACCGCCTCGGCGATCGTCTTGTAGTGGAGGTAGAGCCCTTCCTGCGTCGGCTTGTTGTAATAGGGCGTGACGACCAGCGCCGCGTCGGCGCCCGCCTTCTTGGCGTGTCGGGTCAGCGCCACCGCCTCCTCTGTCGAGTTCGAGCCGGTGCCGGCGACCACCGGCACCCGGCGGTCGGCCGCCTCGATGCAGAGCTCGACGACCCGCATATGCTCCTTATGCGACAACGTCGGCGACTCGCCGGTGGTGCCGACCGGCACCAGCCCATCCGTGCCCTGCTTGATCTGCCAACCCACGAATTTCTGGAATCTTTTCTCATCGATCGCGCCGTTCTTGAACGGCGTGATCAACGCGACGAACGATCCCTTGAACATCGTGGCCTCCCGTTAACGAATTTTAAGGCTATCTGCTGTGCAATAGGACGATAAACAAGCGCCTGCTGGGCCGCAACAGGCTGGCCACGCCAGGACGCCTCACCTAAGATAAAAATCATGCCCTTGGGATTCGCGCGGAGCATCACCACGGCGACTATTGGGCTGGCCGTCTGCCTCGTCGGCGCGGCCCCCGCTGTGGCGCAGCCGGCCTACGCCCAGACCGCATCGCCGGCCCGCGCCGCGCAGCAGACGACGCTGTCGCCGGAGCAGCGGGATATCTACGCCAAGGCCTTCGAGGCGATCGACGCTGGCCGCTGGGACGAGGCGCGGCGCTTGGCCGCGCGTGGCCAGCATCGCCTGGCCGACAAGGTCATCCGTTGGCTGGAATTGCAGCAGTCGCGCTCCGGCGCCAGCTTCGAAGACATCGTCACCTTCATCGAGGCAAACCCCGAATGGCCGAGACAGGACGCGCTCGCCCGGCGGGCCGAGGATGCGCTCGTCGATCGTGGCGACGATTCGCTGGTGCTCGCCTGGTTCGCGCAGCACCGGCCGGCGACCACCGACGGCGCCATGCGCTACATCGACGTGTTGCTGCGCAACGGCAAGCAGAGCCAGGCGATCCAGCTCGTCCATCAAACCTGGCTGTCCGGCGCATTCGGCGCGACGCAGGAGAAGGTCTTCCTCAGCCGCTATCGCGGCTATCTGAACCGCGACGATCACCACAAGCGTCTCGACCGTTTGGTGTGGGAGGGCCGTGGCGACGAGGCGCGCCGCATGATGGCCACTCTTGTCGACCCGGGCCAGCGCGCCCTCGCCGAGGCGCGCCTGCGCCTCGCTGCGATGGCGCCTGGCATCGATGGCGCAATTCGCCGCGTGCCGGACTCTCTTCTCAATGATCCTGGCCTGATATTCGAGCGCGCGCGGTGGCGCCGCCGCAAGGGACAGGACAAGGCGGCAACCGAGCTCATGCGCGATGCGCCGCGCGACCTGCGGCGACCCGAGATCTGGTGGACGGAGCGCAACATTCTTGTCCACCGGGCTATCGCCAGCGGCGCCATGTCCGATGCCTATCGCATGGTGCGCAACCACGGCCTGACAAGCGGCCCCGGGTTCGTCGACGGCGAGTTTCTGGCCGGTTGGATCGCCCTGCGTTTTCTGCGCCAGCCGCGCGAGGCGTTGACGCATTTCACGCGTCTCCATGATGGCGCAAATCTGCCTGTCTCGCGCGCGCGCGGCGCCTACTGGGCTGGCCGCGCCGCCGAGGCGCTCGGCGAGCGACGCATCGCCGAGGACTGGTACCAGCGCGCCGCGGCCTATCCAATCACCTATTACGGACAGCTCTCGCTGACACGCCTCGACGCCGCCAAGCAACCGCCCTGGCCCGCCGCACCGCAGCCGACCGCGGCCGAGCGCGATTCCCATGCCCGCGCCGAGACGACACGGGTCGTGCGCTTGCTGCACGAGATCGGTGTCATCGATCGCATGAAGCCCTTCTTGCTGCGCCAGGTCGCGCTGGCGCAGACGCCGGCGCAACATGCCTTGGTCGCCGAATTTGCGCTGTCGATGGGTCGGCCCGATCTCGCGGTGTCCACGGTCAAGCGCTCGGCGCAACTGGCCGGCGTCATGCTGCCGCATCAGGGGTGGCCGACCGTCGCCCTCCCCGCCGGCGAAGATCCGGAGCGGGCCTTGGTATTCGCGACGATCCGCCAGGAGAGCGCCTTCGAGGCGGCGGCGCTGAGCAGCGCGGGCGCGCGGGGCCTGATGCAGCTGATGCCGGCGACCGCCCGTTCGGTCGCGCGCGGACTTGGCCTGCTCAACGAGCACCGCGACAACCGGCTGACTGCCGATCCCGGCTACAACATACGCCTCGGCCGGCAATACCTCGCGTCGCTGATCGACGACTTCAACGGCTCCTATTTGCTCGCCGCCGCCGCGTACAACGCCGGTCCCGGTCGGGTGCGCCAGTGGATGCGCGACAACGGGGATCCACGCCAACCGCAAGTTGACGTCATCGATTGGATCGAGATGATCCCCATCGAGGAGACCCGCAACTACGTCCAGCGCGTGTTTGAAAACCTCCACGTCTATCGTCGACTGCTCGGCCAGACGCAGGCCGCCGAAGCCATCGAACGCGATCTGCGCCGCCGCCGCGGCTAGCACCGGCCACTATCGATACGGCAGCACGGCGTCGCGGGCTCATGCCCGCGCTCCGTGTCCGCGCTTTCACGAACCCACGGCCCTGGACCACGCTCGCGATTCACGCGAGGGGCCGCGTATGACAGACGGCGACGCGGATCTGTGATACCAAATTGACACGACATTGAGCGAACGGCCTCCGCTCGTCTGCTCGCCGGCGTCAACATCGGAAGCCCTCGGCCGAGGAGAGCCGGCAGCGAGCGATGGGCGAAGTCGCGCCAAACCTGCTATGAGTCCTAGCATCGGCAACCCGGGAGAGCGACCGCGATGCCAGAGCTGCGTCTGACCGATATCGATGCCATCGTCTTCGATGCCTATGGCACCCTGTTCGACTATGCGTCGGCTGCGGAGCGCTGCAAGGCGCAGCTCGGAGCCGACTGGCAGCGCTTCTCCGACACCTGGCGGCGCAAACAGCTCGAATATACCTGGCTGCGGAGCCTGATGGGACGCCACACGGATTTCTGGCAGGTGACGAGCGAATCGCTCGACTTCGCCATGGCCGCAATCAATCGCCAGGATCCGAGCTTGCGCGCGCTGCTGATGCAGCAATACCTCAACCTCGACGCCTTTCCCGACGCCATCGCCGCACTGAAATTCTTCAAGGGGGCAAGCACCAAAGTCGCCATTCTTTCCAACGGCACGCCGTCCATGCTGGCGGCGGCGGTCAACAGCGCCAGGCTCAGCCGCCTCCTCGACCATGTCTTGTCGGTCGAATCGGTGAAGACGTTCAAACCGCATCCCTCGGTCTATCAACTCGTCATCGACCAGATGAAGGTCACGGCGACGCGGGTATGCTTCGTCTCGTCGAACGGCTGGGATGCGATCGGCGCCGCTGCCTTCGGCTTTCGTGCGGTGTGGGTCAACCGCATGAATCTGCCGGCGGACGAGCTGTCGGTTCATCCCGAAATGCAGCTAGCGACCCTCACCGACCTCGTGGCGATGTTCCAGCACGCATGAGCGAGGCCCGCGAGCGCTACTTTCGCTCGATGGACAATCTCCCGCTGTTCTGCCGCGACTGGGGCGATCCGGCGGCGCCGGGCGTGCCGTTGCTCTGCTTGCCCGGCCTCACGCGCAACTCGAAGGACTTCGCCGCGGTTGCGCGCCGCCACGCCGCGCGCCGGCGCGTCATTTGCCCCGACATGCGTGGCCGTGGCCGCTCGGCCTATGCGCGCGATTGGCGCAGCTACATGCCAGCCATCTATCTCGACGACATCCGGCATCTGCTCGCGATGCTCGGCCTCGGCCGCGTCGTCGTCCTCGGTACATCGATGGGCGGTCTGTTGGCGATGGCCATGGCCGTCGCCATGCCGACCGTATTGGCCGGCGTAATCCTCAACGATGTCGGACCGGATATCGATAGCCGAGGCACCGGCCGGATCTTGGCCTATGTCTCCGTCGACCACCCCCAGGCCGACTGGCCGACCGCCGCCCGTTACCTGCGCGAGCTGCTGCCCAGGTTGTCGCTGAAGACGGAGGAGGATTGGCTGGCGTTCGCCCACAACACCTTCCGCGAAGGGGCGGATGGGCAACTCCATTACGACTGGGACGTCGCCATCACCAGGCCGTTGCTGCAGCCGACCGCGGACCGGCCGGATATGTGGGCGCTGTGGCGCGCGCTCGGCCGCATCCCGACGCTTGCGGTTCGCGGCGGCGCATCGGATATTCTCTCCGCAGCGACTTTTGCCCGCATGAAGGCGGAAAAGCCGGATCTTGTTCAAGTGACGCTGCCGGACGTCGGCCATGCCCCGACGCTCGACGAACCCCCTATCCGCGAGGCGTTTGATGACTTCCTCCGCCGTTTCTGAGCTGGCCCGCGACTTGCCGACGCTGGCCGATGTCGAAGACGCCGCCCGCCGCCTCGACGGCGTCGCCGTGAAGACGCCGCTGCTCGAGGCGCCCCAGCTCAGCGCCCAGCTCGGCGGGCGCCTATTTATCAAGGCCGAATGCCTGCAGCGCACCGGTTCCTTCAAATTCCGCGGTGCCTATAATTGCATGAGCCGGCTGGGTGCGGCGGCGCGCAAGGGCGGCGTCGTCGCCTATTCCTCCGGCAATCATGCGCAAGGCGTGGCGGCGGTTGCCCAGATGCTCGGGATACGGGCCGTCATCGTCATGCCAGCCGACGCTCCGGCAATGAAGATCCGCAATACCAAGAGTTACGGCGCCGAAGTCGTGACCTACGACCGCTACGGCGAAAGCCGCGAGGCGATCGGCGAGCGGATCGTCGCCGAACGCGGCGCCATACTCGTGCCGCCATTCGACCATCCGCACATCATCGCTGGCCAGGGCACGATGGGGCTGGAGATCGCCGAGCAGGCGGCGGCGCGCGGCGTGCGCCTCGACGCCGTCATCGGCCCGTGCAGCGGCGGCGGCCTCATCGCCGGCACCGCGCTCGCCATCACCAGTCGCTCCCCGGCAACAAAAGTCTATTCGGCGGAGCCGGCCGGCTTCGACGATCTGGCGCGCAGCCTCAAGAGTGGCCGGCGCGAAAAGAACGATCCGGCCGCGCGCTCGATCTGCGATGCCCTGCTCGCGCCGATGCCCGGAGAGCTGACCTTTGCCCTCAATTCGCGGCTGCTGTCCGGCGGCTTTGCCGCAAGCGACGATGAGGCGCGCCAGGCCATGGCCACAGCTTTCACCCATTTCAAGATCGTCGTCGAGCCGGGCGGCGCGGTCGCGCTCGCCGCCGTGCTGACCGGCAAGTACGCGATCGCCGGCAAGGCGGTCGCCGTGGTCTGCTCCGGCGGCAACGTCGACGCCGAGACGTTCTGTACCGCCCTGAATTCGGCGCGGTGATGACTGAGGCCAGCCGCGTCACAGTCGAGAATACCGGCGAAGCCTATGACTGTCCGGCGGATACCATCCTGCTCGATGCCGGCCTCGCCGCCGGTCTGCACATGCCGCACAACTGCCGCGGCGGCGCCTGCGGCACCTGCAAGGCCGAGCTGCTGGAGGGCGAGGTCGATCACGGCTGGGTGATGTCCTTCGCCATCTCCGACGAGGAGAAGGCGGCGGGCATGTGTCTTGCCTGCCAGTCGAAGCCGCGCGCGCCGCGCATCCGATTGCGCATGGTCAACGACATGACGCTGCGCGGCGCCGGCGAGGAGACGATCGTGCCGGCCGAGTTCCAGGCGGAGATCGTCGCCGCGCACAACGTGACGCCGGCCGTGCGGCGCCTGGTTGTCGCCCTGCCGCGCGGTGTGTTGTTCCGCTTCCACGCCGGGCAGAGCATCGAGTTTCTCCTGCCCGGCCTCGGCCAACCCCGGCCCTATTCCGTCGCCCATGCGCCCGACGCCGACGGCGGCGCGCCGGACGGCCAGCTCGCCTTTTTCATCACGCGCCATCCGCAGGGCGCCGCCAGCGGCTGGATCCATACGGAAGCCGCGGTTGGCGCGACGATCGCGCTGCGCGGGCCCTATGGCGCGTTTCATCTTCCGCCGGGCGATGGCCCGATTCTGGCGCTTGCCGGCAGCACCGGGCTGTCGCCAATCCTGTCCCTCGTGCAACAGGCCGTGCGCGACGGCTGCACGGCGCCGAGTGAGCTCATCCTTTCGGTCCGCGATCGCGCCGAAACGTTCGGCATCGATGCATTGAGCGCACTGGCGCGACGCCACCCCGATTTTCGTTTCCGCGTCACGCTGACGCGCGATCCGGCGGCTACGGCGCCGTGGCTCCAGGGCCGCGTGCCGGCTCTGCTTGCCGGCGACGCTCAGAACCTCGCCAACACCCGCATTCTGATCGCCGGCGCCCCAGCCTTCGTCGACGATTGCACCAAGGCCGTCATCGCCTTGGGCGCGCCGCCGCGGCAGGTCTGCACCGATTCCTTCCTGCCGCGCGGGCCCGCGCTCACGCCTGCCGGCTGACCGCGGTCCCCAGCCCGTCGACGAACAGCGTGGCGGCGAGATCGGCAAACG
>JACQDQ010000455.1 GCA_016201015.1 Pseudomonadota bacterium
GGCTCCACCGCCACCTCGCCGATCCGCCACGACGACGACGACGACAACTCGACGCGAACAGAGCCGCCTTATGTTAGCGCCTATGGGTTTCAAACCCGCCCCTACAAGAGCTTTGCTCCGCGCCCTCCGCGATCGCTCCGCGTCCTCTGCGTTAACTCCGCTATAGCGGCGCCCGCCTACTTCCTCGCCTCGGTGAACGGATAGATCGCGTTGCCGGATTTGTAGGCGGGCGGGGAGACGATGGCTTGAGTCTTGGCGTCGCGGAACTGCTCGATGTCGTTGCCTTTGACGCCCTGGAACTGCACCTGCAGCATGCGCTCCTCCGCCCATTCGCCGCCGTCGCCGAACCTGACGTCGCCGACCAAGGTCTTGAACGTGGCGCCGCGGATATAGTCGGCGAGCTTGTTCTGATCCACGCTCTTGGTCGCCTCGACCGCCTGGCCGAGGACCTGCACCTGCGCGTAGGACCACGGAGGGATGTAGTAGCCCAAGAGGTCGACGCCCTCGGCCGCGGCCTTGGCCTGATAGGTCTTGAGGAAATCCAGGATGCCGGGGAACTGCATGGTCTCCTTCGGCAGCCAGAAGTCGAAATTGACGATGCCGTTGAGCAGCGGCCCGAGCTGCATCTTGATCGCGGTGGCCTGCAGCCCGACCATGCCGCCGCCGAACATCTTCGGCTTGAGGCCGACTTCGTTGGCCGCGCGCACCATGCCGACCGAATCAGGTGGATAGGAGGCGACCAGCACGATGTCGGGATTGGTCGCCTGGATCGCCCGCACGATCGGCGTGAAATCCGCGGTCGGCGGCGGATAGGTGCGGTCGTAGACGATGTTGAGGCCGGCCGCCTTGGCGTTGTCGCGCGCGCCGTCGGAGACGTTCTTGGCGAATTCGGAGTCCGCGGCGACGATGGCGACGGTTGTCGGCTTCGGGTTCTGCGCCATGGCGATGTCGAAGAAGCCCTTGGTGAAGGCCTGCTTCGGCTGCGGGCCGGTCGGCGCCATCGAGAAATACTTGGGATACTTGAACTCGCTGTTGACGGCGAGGCCGAACAGCCCGATGAACACCATGTTGTGCTGCATGACCACCGGCATCGCCGGCGCCAGCATGTTGGTGGCGTAGCCGCCGATCACCAGGTCGACCTTGTCGACGCTGATCAGCTTCTGATAGATGCCCGGCACCGTCGACGGGTTGCTCTGGTCGTCGTAGGAGACGATCTGGACCGGACGGCCGAGCAGGCCGCCCTTGGCGTTGACGTCGGCGGCCCAGATCTGGATGCCGACCAGGGCCGCCTTGCCGTTCGGCGCCAGTCCGCCGCTCAGCGACATGCCCAGGCCGATCTTGATCGGATCGGCGGCGTTGGCCGCGGCGGCGATCAGGAAAACGGACGCGACCGCCGCCACGGCAAGCGACAGCCGGCGCGACGCAGCCTTCAGCTTCTGCAACATATGGCCCTCCCCGTAGGCGTGATCTTCTGCCTTGTTTTGCCGGCTATCCTACTCCGGCCGCCCGGCCGAGGGCAATCGGACGGGGCTGCACGCTCGCCCTCGCCGAGACCCGCAAATTGTTGCTGGGACAATCATCGAAGCGTGGCGGCGCTCCGGTCGGGCGGCACGTCCCGCCAGCCACCTTCGCCCTGCCGTTGCCGATTCCAGTGGTCACACTCATAATCGAATCGACGCCGACCGCGGCGTTGCGCAACTGGCGAACAGGAATAGGCGATGGAAAAATTCAGTGTGGACGGTCATTGCAGCTGCGGGCAGGTAAGGTTCCGGCTGACGGACAAGCCGCTGTTCGTGCATTGTTGCCATTGCCGCTGGTGCCAGCGGGAGACCGGCGCCGCGTTTGCGCTCAATGCCATGATCGAGGCCGACCGCGTCGTTCTTCTTACAGGCGCGCCCGAGGCGGTGCTGACGCCCTCCAACAGCGGCAAGGGGCAGAAAATCTGGCGCTGCCCGAGCTGTCGCATCGCGGTCTGGAGCAACTACGCCGGAGCCGGTGATCGCTTCCATTTCGTGCGGGTGGGAACGCTCGACGATCCTGATCGTCTGCCGCCCGACATCCACATATTCACGATGTCGAAGCAGCCCTGGGTCGTCCTGCCGCCCGGCGTTCCCGCCGTCGCGGAGTACTACGACAGGGAGCGCTATTGGCCACCGGCAAGCCTCGCACGCCGGCGCGCACGCCTCGAAACGCTCTGAGCCGCACGCGCCGACGCCCTGCGCGGCTGCACGCCCGGCGAATGCCGCAACTACTTGGCTCACGCCGGCTATCGTCACTCAATGTGAAAATGCTCTAGCGGGGTGCCCGGCCCCCTGCCGCTGCCGTGTGAAAACAGGATGGCTGGAAAGTGCGCGCCGGCGGCGACGGGGGCGTCGCGGCTTGCCATGAGCGTGAACGGCCCGTTCTCGACGGCGCCCTCGGCGGCCTCGGTTGGATAGGCGATCAGGACATCGAACGGCTCGCTGTCCTGAACCGTGAGGCGCGTCACGCCGGCGTGGAAGGGTTGCGCGGCGGCCGGCGCGGAGGCTATTCCGATGGCGAGGAAGAGGCCGTAGATAATGACCTGCAACCGTATCTCCTAATTGATGCGGCCGCACCGACGCGTTGACATTCTCGTCGCATGATACTATGTATTAACTAGTAATATCTAGTAATACCGGCATCGCCTGTCCGATCATGCCTCGCACCACCGCCACCTTCTCCGTCTCGGTGCCGCCGGAAATGGCGGCCGAGCTTGAGCGCGTCCGCAAGGCCGAGCACCGCACCCGCTCCGAGCTGATCCGCGAGGCGCTGCGCCACTACATCCGCGCCGCCTCGGTCCGCAGCGTCAGCGAGCGGCTCGCCGCCTTGCCCGAGGCGGAGGCGGCGCCCGACGAAATTGCGGCGATCGCCGAGGGACGCCGGCAGTTCCGAGCCGGCAAGAGCATAGCCCTGCGCCATGGCCTGGACCGTCGCGCTCAGCGGCCGCGCGCAAAAAAGCCTTAGAGGTCTTCCATCAGGCGATCGGCGCCGCATCGACGCGGCGCTGGTAGCGATGCACGCCGATCCGCTCACCGGCGACATCGTGAAGCTCAAGGGCACCGGCGCCTTTCGCCGCCGCGTCGGCGAATTTCGCATTATTTTCGACATCGACTTCGCGGCGCGTGGCGTGCGCGTCCTCGATATCCTGCGCCGGACGACGACGACATACCGCTGATCGCCCTCTCCCTTCGCGGCGTCGCATGTTTGCCGAGCCACCGTGGTAAGGTAACGGATGGACTCGACTGCTCGCAAAGTCCCGGTCTTGCCGTCCGAGCGCCTGCGGCTGCGGGCGCCGCGCCTCGACGATTTTCCCACGAGCTATGCCCTGTGGAGCGATCCCGTGGTCACGCGCTTCATCGGCGGCCGGCCCCACACCAAGGAAGAGGTGTGGGCGCGCCTGCTTCGCTATATCGGTCATTGGGATGCGATCGGTTATGGCTATTGGGCGGTGGAGGCGATCGCGAGCGGCGCCTATGTCGGAGAGGTCGGGTTCAGCGACTACCGGCGCGATATCGTTCCGTCCGTGGACGGCATCCCCGAAATCGGTTGGGTTCTGGCGGCGCACGCGCATGGCCGGGGATTGGCGTCCGAGGCGGCGCGTGCGGCCCTCGCCTGGCGCGACGCGGCGCTGCCGCCGGGCGAGACGGTCTGCATCGTCGCGCCGGAACACGCGCCGTCCCTGCGGATCGCCGAGAAGCTGGGTTTTGGACGCCCCGTCGCTTCGATCTATCGCGGGAACGCAAGGATCGTTCTCCGCCGAGAGACGCTCCGCAGCAGGTAGATTGCAGCTCGTAAATTCTTCACCCCCATTCCGTGTAGGGGCGGGTCTCTGACCCGCCC
>JACQDQ010000456.1 GCA_016201015.1 Pseudomonadota bacterium
CCTCCGGCGCCATCGTGCGCGTCTTCAGATCCATGCGGCGGAAATGGTCGGTCCAGCCGGCGGTCTCGGGCGGGCGCACGATGCGACCGCCGGCGTCGATCCACACCGCTTGCGGCACGTTGACCAGGCCGTAGAGCTCGGCAACGCGATGCTCGGGATCGATCACGCACCAATACTCCGCTTTGGCCTGCTCGATCCATGGGCGGGAATTCTCGGGCCCGCGGCTGTCCTCGGACACCGCCACGACCATGAAGTCGCGGCCGCGCAGCTTGGCGTACAGCTCCTGCCAGGCCGGCAGATCGAAGCGGCAGCCGCACCACGGCGCCCAACTGACCAGCAGAATTTTCTTGCCGCGCAGATCCGACAGCGTGCGCGCGGCGCCGCTCACATCGCTCAGCGTGAAATCCGGCGCTATCAGCCCGGCCAGCGCGGCGTTGCGGCCCTCGGCGCCGGCGCCAAGCACCCAAGCCTCGCCGGCCTCGTCGCGCAGCAACGGATTGCCCAGCTTGCGCCAGAACGCCGCCACGTCGACGCGGCCCTCGCGCGCCGCCTCGCGCGGCAAGGGGACGCAAACGGCTCCGCGGCACATGCCTTCCGGCTTCAGCGTCCAGCCGGTGGCGCGCGCGGCGTCCGCGGCCGAGAGCCACAGGCCATCCGTCGCCGCGACGGACATCTCCCCCAATTCGCTCAGCACGATTGCCATTGGCGCCTTCCTGCAAGTGCCGGAATCTGCTCCATCCAGGACAAAGCCATGACCGCAACCGGCTGGCCACGTCAAGGCCGGGATCTTGCAATCGAGTCGCAGGAGGCGTATTTAATGAGCCGTCGGGGTTCGCAGACTCCCGGCTTACCCAAGACGGCTTGCCGTCCAAGTTCTGCTCAACACTCGCGTGTTGCGGGGGCTGGGCGCATGGACGAACGGAAGCCTGAATTTATTTCCCCAAGGGCGCTTTACGGTTCGATCGGCACGGCGGCCGCGCCGGTCGTCATCGATGTGCGCCGCGCGCCGGCATTCGACGGCGACGACAAGCTGATCGCTGGCGCAATGCGTCGGCTTCCCGACGACATCGACCGCTGGCGGCGCGACCTGCCGGCCGGCCGGCCGGTGGTCGTCTATTGCGTCCGCGGGCACGAGGTGAGCCAAGGTGCCGCCGCGTCGCTGCGCGCCGCCGGCATCGATGCTCGCTACCTCGAAGGCGGCCTCGCCGGCTGGGTCGAGCTGGCACTGCCGACGCGGCGCAAGATCGGTACCTCGCCCGGCAAGTGGGTGACGCGCGAGCGGCCGCGCGTCGATCGCATCGCCTGTCCGTGGCTCATCAGCCGCTTCATCGACCCGGAAGCCGAGTTTCTCTACGTGCCCGCCAGCGCCGTCCTCGAAACGGCGCAACGCACCGGGGCAACGCCATATGACGTGGCGAATGTCGAGTTCGGGCACCACGGCGATCACTGCAGCTTCGATGCCTTCATCCGCATCTTCGGCCTCTCCGACCCCGCGCTCGATCGGCTCACGGTGATCGTGCGCGGCGCCGATACCGGCCGTCCGGACCTCACGCCGCAATCGGGCGGTCTGGTCGCCCTGTCGCAGGGGCTCTCGGCCAACTTCGCCGACGATCACGCGATGCTGGCGCACGGCATGGTCGTCTACGACGCCTTCTATGCCTGGTGCCGCGCGCAGACGACGAAACCGGCCTGAAACGGAGAACGGCTTTGCAGAAAGCAGTCGCGGCAGAGATCGCCCCCGGCGAAGAGGCGCACGGTGTTTCGTTGCGCGAGGCATTCTGGGTCTGGTCCCGGGTGGCGGCGCTGAGCTTCGGTGGGCCGGCAGGCCAGATCGCGGTCATGCACCGCATTCTCGTCGAGGAGAAGAAGTGGGTCGGCGAGACGCGGTTCCTGCACGCGCTCAACTACTGCATGCTGCTGCCGGGGCCGGAGGCGCAGCAGCTCGCCGTTTACATCGGATGGCTGATGCACCGGACCGTCGGCGGGCTTGTCGCCGGGACGCTGTTCGTCCTTCCCGGCCTGGTCGCCATCATGGCGTTGAGCTGGGTGTATGCGATCTTCGGCTCGATCGGCACGGTGCAGGCGCTGTTCTTCGGTCTCAAGGCGGCGGTGCTCGCCATCGTGCTCGAGGCCGTCCTCCGCATCGGCAAGCGGGCGCTCAAGAACGCAACGATGGTTGGGCTCGCCGCCGCGGCCTTCGTCGCGATCTTCGTCATCGGCGTGCCGTTCCCCTGGATCATCGCATCGGCGGCTGTCATCGGCTATGTCGGCAACCGGGTCGGACTCTCCGCCTTCCAACCCGGCGGCGGCCACGGTCCGGCGAGCGGCAAGGCCGTCCTCGCCGATGCCGATTCGCGCCTCGGCGCCGGCATTCCGAAGCACGCTCAGCCGTCCACCGCATGGGCGATCAAGGTGCTGGCGGTGTCGCTCGTCCTCTGGTTCGGGCCGATCGTCGCGATCTTCGTCGTCGGCGGCAGCAGCAATATTTTTGCCGACATTGCGGTCTTCTTCTCGAAGATGGCGGTCGTCACGTTCGGCGGGGCCTACGCCGTGCTTGCCTACGTGGCGCAGACGGCGGTCGAGTACTATGGCTGGCTGCGCCCCGGCGAGATGCTCGACGGGCTTGGCATGGCCGAGACGACGCCCGGGCCGCTCATCATGGTCCTGCAGTTCGTCGGGTTCATGGCCGCGTTCCGGGCGCCCGGAGCGCTATCGCCGCTGGTCGCGGCGACGCTGGGCGGCCTGCTGACGACGTGGGTGACGTTCGTCCCGTGCTTCCTGTGGATTTTCCTTGGCGCGCCGTACATCGAGGCGCTGCGCGGACACAAGGCGCTCGGGGCGGCGCTCTCCTCGATTACGGCGGCAGTCGTCGGCGTGGTCCTGAATCTCGCGATCTGGTTCGCGCTGCACACGCTGTTTCAGGATGTGGTCAAAGTTCCGGGGCTGGCGCTCGAGCTTCCGGTCCTGTCGAGCATCATCCCGTGGGCCGCCGTCCTCTCTGCGGCGGCGATGCTGGCGCTCTTCCGCTTCAAGACCGGGATGATCACGACCCTCGCGTGCTGCTCCGCAGCCGGAATCGTCCTCTATTTCATAGGAGTCGTCCGATGATCGGAAAGATGATGGCCGCGGCCGCCGCGGCGACTGCGATCCTGACCCTGTCGTCATCGGCGTTTTCTCAGAACAAGATGATCGAGATCGATCTGTCGTCGATGGCGCCCGGTCAGCCGCCGGCGGGCTTCGAGTCGGCGCGGACCGGCAACGGCGCCGCCGCGAATTGGGTCATCGTCCAGGACGCGACGGCGACAAATGGGCGGGCGCTGGCGCAGACCAGCAGCGATCGCACCGACTACCGCTTCCCGCTGGCGATCTACACGCCGCTCCAGGCAAAAGATGTCGAGGTCACAGTCCGCTTCAAGCCGGTTTCCGGGAAGGTGGACCAGGCCGGTGGCATCGCCGTGCGGCTGACGACCCCGGACAACTACTACGTCGTCCGCGCCAACGCGCTCGAGGACAATGTCCGCTTCTATCGTGTGGTGAAGGGCAGGCGCGAGCAGCTCGCCGACGCCAATGCAAAGGTCGCGTCGGGCCAATGGCACACGCTGGCGCTGAAGGCCGAGGGCGACCGCTTCACCGTCTCGTTCGACGGGAAGCAGCTCTACACCGCGCAGGACAGGACCTTCAGCGACGCCGGCAAGACCGCCTTGTGGACCAAGGCGGACAGCGTCACCTATTTCGACAAGATCACGATCACGCCGCTGCAGTAGCCCAGCGGGAAGGAGGAGCCATGACTTTTGCCGTCAAGCCGCTGGCGTTCAAGCCGCCCCGCCTGGCCGGCCTCTCGGAGCGTCTGCTCGCCAGCCACTACGAGAATAACTACGGCGGCGCGCTGCGGCGGCTGAATGCGATCGCAAAGCGGCTCGCCGAGCTCGATTTCGCGACGGCGCCGGTGTTCGAGATCAACGGCCTCAAGCGCGAGGAGCTGATCGCCGCCGGCTCCGTCATTCTGCACGAGGTCTACTTCGACGGCCTCGGCGGCGCCGGCGATCCCACCGGCGACTTCGCGGCGGCGCTCGAACGTGACTTCGGCAGCGTTGCGCGATGGAAAGCCGAATTCATGGCCTGTGCGAAGGCGCAGGCCGGCGGCTCCGGTTGGATGTTGCTGACCTGGTCCGACCGTCTCGGCCGATTGATCAATCAATGGGCCGCCGACCACGCTCACGGCCTGCCGGATGGCCGGCCGATCCTCGCTCTCGACATGTACGAGCACGCCTACCACCTCGACTTCGGGGCAAAGGCTGCGGCGTATGTCGACACGTTCATGAAGAATGTCCATTGGGAACGGGTCGGCGCGCGCTGCGCCGCCATCGCCGGGCGCCGGGCGGCGACCGGGAGTTCAACCGATCCGACGCGAATCTCGGCAGAGGATCTCAAGGCGATGCTCGATCGCGGAGCGGATGTCCTGGTCCTCGATGTCTGCCTCGCGGAGGATCTTGCCAAGCGCAGCGACATGGTGCCGACGGCGAAGCTGCGCCCGCCGCAGGCGATCTCAAGCTGGGCCAACGAGCTGCCGCAGGGAAAACCGATCGTCGTCTACTGCGTCTACGGGTTCCAGGTCAGCGGCGACGCGGTCGCGGAACTGCGCCGCCGCGGCCACGACGCCCGGTCGCTCGTGGGCGGCATCGCCGCCTGGCACGCGATCGGCGCGCCGACGACGCCCCTCGCCAACTAAGACGACACCGACTTCGCCGCCGCCGTTGGCGAGCATGGAGTCAGTCCGTTTCATGATGGTGGATAGCGATGAAACGCTCGGCCAAACTCGCGATCCCAGTCCTGCTCGCCGCCACGACCTTCGCCGCGTCTGTATTTGAGGAGGGGTCTGCGGCCGAACGCTTTCGCAAGCTGACCTCGCGCGAGATCCAAAACAAGATCATCGGACGAATGATCACCGACGAGGCGCATTGGTCGCAGGACTTTCGCCGCGACGGTCGACTGATCAGCAGCGATATGGGCAAGCGCAGCGAAGGTCGGTGGCGGATTTCCGGCGACAAATTGTGTCTCTGGAATCGCTTCTTGGATGGCGAGTGCTACGAAGTTTGGATCGCGGGCGACGAAGTCGATCTGCGGGCGGAAGGCATTGAGTCGCCCGCGACGGCTTATATACGTGACTCGCGGCCGTGATGTTTCTGACCCAAGGAGGATATCGATGAAATCAGTTCCTGGCGTGACTGCCGCCGCTGCATGTGAGGCAGGTTGGTGTCTTGCCATATCCTATCCTGGAGGATAGGATATGGCATGGAACATCAGACGCATCCCGACATCACCAAGCGCCTGCGGCGCGCCGAAGGCCACATCCGCAGCATCGTCGCGATGATCGAAGGCGGTCGGAGCTGCCTGGAGATCGCGCAGCAAATGCAGGCCGTCGAGCGTGCGCTGCGGGGCGCCAAGGAAACGCTGATCCGCGATCATCTCGATCATTGCCTGGACAAGGCGGTCGACGACGGCACGACCTCGCTCGCCGAGTTCAAGGAAATCACGAAATACCTCTAGCGCCCTTCGGCCACGATCGCCGCTACGCGGCCATGTCCCCTGCGATACGCCGCGTCGCCCCATGACCCCATTTACGGATCTCGTCCAGCAGAGCGCGACAGCGGTCTGGTTCTTTATTCCCAGCGCCATCCTCCTGGGCGCGCTTCACGGTCTCGAGCCCGGCCATTCGAAGACCATGATGGCGGCGTTCATTGTCGCCATCCGCGGCACGATCGGGCAGGCGATCCTGCTTGCGCTGACCGCCACCCTCTCGCATACGGCGATCGTGTGGATTGTCGCGATTCTCGCCCTGAGCTACGGCAGCCACTGGAGCGCCGAGGCGACAGAGCCCTATCTTCAGCTTTTTTCGGCAGCGGTCATCGTCGCCCTCGCGCTGTGGATGTCGTTACGCACATGGCGCGAGCAACGGGCGGCGCGCGAATCCGCGGCACACAGCCATGGCGGCCATGATCACGCCGGTCACGACGCGCACGGGCACCATCGCGGCCATGCGGGGCCGGATTCGGGCGACGTCGAGTTTCAAGACGCGCACGCGCGCGCGCATATGCGGGAAATTCGGCAACGCGCCTCCGGCCGGACCGTGACGACCGGACAGGTTGCCGTCTTCGGTCTGACCGGCGGCCTGCTGCCGTGCCCGGCGGCGGTGACCGTGCTGCTGCTCTGTCTCCAGCTCAAGCAGTTCTGGCTCGGCATCGTTCTCGTGTTGTGCTTCAGCATCGGCCTGGCGTTGACCCTGCTGGCCTCCGGCGTGGTTGCCGCATGGAGTGTCCGACATGCGATACGACGCTGGTCGGGCTTCGATTCTGTCGCTCGCAAGCTGCCCTATCTCTCCAGCGCCCTCATCGTCTGCGCCGGGCTGTATGTCGGCTGGCAGGGATGGAGCCACCTCGCCTGAGGCGACAGCGACGCGAATAGGCAGTTGCTCGATACCTGGCTCTCAAGCCGGCCGCATCCGCCCAGCGTCGTCCGCCGCCTCGGCCAGCAGCCAATCGCGAAAGGTCGCGATCTTCGGCAGATCGGCGGTCGCCTTCGGGCAGACGATCCAATAGGCGTAAGGCACCTTGAGGCCGAGCGGGAAGGGCCGGACGAGGCGCCCGGCGAGCAGATCCCAGGCCGCGAGCGCGGTGCGCGCCAGGGCGACGCCCTGGCCTTCGATGGCGGCGTCGATCGCCATGCTCGCCTGATTGAATACCGGTCCGTGCGCGAGCTCCGCGCCCACGGCGCTCGCCGCCTCCAGCCATTTGCCCCAGTCGCGCCGGTCGTCAAGATGCAGCAGCGTGTGATGCTTGAGGTCTCCCGGTGAACGCAAGGCCCGGCGGCCGCGCAGGAGCTGCGGGCTGCACACGGGGAACAGCTCCTCCTCGGTCAGCCGCGTCACATGCAGCCCGGGCCACTGCCCGTCGCCGTGGCGGATCCCCAGGTCGATGTCCTCGCGGGCGAAATCGACATGATGCAGCGAGGCGCTGACGCGTAGGTCGATGCCGGGATGCGCCTCGGCGAAGCGCCCGAGCCGGTGCACCAGCCACTTGCCGGCGAAATTGGGCGACGTGGTCACGGTCAGCACGCCCGCGTTCTGCCGCTGCAACAGGCGTTCGGTGCCGAGGGCGAGCCGGTCGAAGGCGTCGCGCACGATTTCGAGATAGGACCGGCCGGCCTCGGTGATGATGAGGCGCTGCCGCTCGCGGCGGAACAGCCTGAGGCCCAGCTCGGCCTCGAGCGCCTTCACCTGGTGGCTGACGGCGCCCTGCGTCACGAACAGCTCCTCGGCCGCCCGGGTGAAGCTCTCGTGGCGGGCGGCGGCCTCGAAGGCCTTGAGGGCGTTGAGCGCCGGCAGCCGCCGCGCCATGGTCGATCCTAGTTCATGAGGAAAACTAGGGCAGGGTAGAGAAACGATGCTTTGCGGGCAAGCTAAATATGCCCGTATTTATGCGGCTCCGAAGCATGGCCGACCCCTGCCGTCGGCCCAGGAGATGAAAAATGTTAAGGACCTATCCAGATCCGACGACCGTCGCCGTCAGCCGCGGCGATGCCACATTGCGGCACTCGTGGGCCGATCATTGGCGCTCGTGGTTGAGCGAAGCGGCGGCGACGGCGTGGCTGTGGCTGGATCGCGGCCGCAGCCGGCGCGACCTCGCCGAGCTCAATGATTACGAGCTGCGCGACATCGGCCTGACGCGCGTCGATGCGCGGCACGAGAGCGCGAAGCCGTTCTGGCTGCCGTAGCGTGCTCGCCATGTCGGACGCTCGACCGCCGACGTTGAGGATGGCGAGCTTGCGCGCCTGGCCGGGCGATCTGCGTTCCGCGGTTCGCGAGTGGTTGGCGCGGCGATGGCTGCACCGCAATCGAAGCCGCCTCGCGCTCATCGGGCTCGAAGCCCACCAGCTCAGCGCGATCGGGCGCCGCGATCGCGCCGAGTTGCGGCGCGAGTTGGACGACATCGCCCGGCGCACGCGCCGCGAAGCGTGCCAAGTCGCGAGGAAGTTTATCGCCTGCTGACCTAAGGGCGGGGGCGTGAGCGCGCTGCCGCGTCATGCGCCCGGACGGCCGCGCCAACGCGCATAGAGCGCGATGCCGGCGAGGCCGATGGCGATCACCTCGGTGAGCGCACCGGCGAGCGATTTCACCTGTGTCGCGGCACTGGCCGTGGCGACGAGCTTGGCCGCCGCGCCGGTCGCCAGCATCGCCGCGATGCACGCATTCTCCCAGTAGTCGAAGATCATGGCGACCAACGGCAGACCGACCAACGCCACGCGCCCGCCGAACGGAACCTCGAGCTGGCCGAGCCGGGCCGGCTTGGTCAGCCACCACATCAAGAGGCCGCGCGACAGCACGTACGTCATCGGATAGACGGTATCGAGCCGCAACTGTACGCGGGCGTAGAAGCGGCGGCCTTCGCGGCCGAGCGCGGCAAGCAGATCCTCCGCCTCGGCAGCGCTGTAGCCAAAGGGCCGCACGTCGAACGGGTCGAGCCCGCCGGCCAGCGCGCGCAGATGCGCCAGCGTGCCGAAGACCATCACCGCCCACAGCGCGACGCTGGCGAGCAGAACGGCGACGACGAGCCGGCCCGACGGGAAACGCGGTTGCATGGTGGCGATGATCGTGGCGGTTCATTGCGGGCGGCCGGCGCCGAACGATGCGCCGCGCAGCGCTGCCGGTCAATTCGCTGTTGCCAGGCGGCATGCCGGGGCTATGCTGGCGGCCGGCACGCGAGCGAGGGAGCAACGCCATGTTCGAGCTCGACCGATTCGTCGCCGATTGCCGCGCCGCCCTGGCCGAGGATGCGAGCCACAAGGCGGTGCGCGAGGTCGTCGCCCGCGCCGTCGCCGATCCCGCGGCGGTGCTCAAGGGCTTGGGCGCGCCCGAGCGCGCCGCAGTCCACAAGCTCCATCACGCCGACGATCTCACCATCCTCAACGTCGTCTGGGCGCCGCGGATGACGATCATGCCGCATAATCACCAGATGTGGGCGATCATCGGCGTCTACACCGGCCGCGAGGACAACATCTTCTGGCGCCGTATCGCGGATGAAGGCGGCCGCATCGAGGCGGCCGGCGCCAAGGCGCTCGGCGTGCGCGACGCCGCGCCGCTCGGCCGCGACATCATCCATTCGGTGACCAATCCGATCCCTCGCCTGACCGGCGCCATCCACGTCTATGGCGGCGATTTCTTCGGCGTCGCGCGCAGCGAGTGGGACCCGGAGACGCTGCGCGAGCAGCGTTACGACGTCGAGAAGGCTCTCCGCCTGTTCGAGGAAGCGAACGCGGTCTATGCCGCGAGCTGAGGCGGCCTGACGCCGGCACCGGGCTTCAGTCCGCGAAGTTGCGGCACATCTTCCGTTTCAGCGGCGGCAGCGCAACCTGGCGAAGTCGGTCACCGTCGAATAGCGGCCGGACCGCCAGCCACGGCGGCGGCACCGATGCTCTTGCATCGGTGCGCGAGTCCGGTGTCAATGGACCGAGATTCGACACCGACGATTTATCTCACGGGGGAATTCATGCGTTTCAAGAACAAGGTCGCGTTCGTCACCGGTGCGGCGAGCGGCATCGGCCTCGCCTGCGCCGCAGCGTTGGCGCGCGAGGGCGCCAAGGTGGCGCTGGTCGATGTCGACGCGGCGAAGGGAGCGGCGGCGGCGAAAACACTGGGGCGGCGGGCGCGCTTCTTCGCCTGCGACGTCGGCGACAGCGCGCAGGTGCGCGCTGCGGTGGCCGGCGCGGTCAAGGCGTTCGGCCGCATCGACGTTCTCATCAACAACGCAGGCATCATCCACCCGGCCGAGTTTCTCGACGTGACCGAGGCGGATTTCGACCGCGTCGTGCGCGTGAACTTGAAGGGCGAGTTCCTGGTCGGCCAGGCGGTGGCGCGGCAGATGGTGAAGCAGGGCAAGGGCGGGGCGATCGTCAATATGGCCTCGGTCAACGCCGTGCTCGCCATCCCCAATCAGACGCCCTACGTCGTGTCCAAGGGCGGGGTCAACCAGCTGACCAAGGTGATGGCGCTGTCGCTGGCCGATCACGGCATCCGCGTCAACGCGCTGGGGCCGGGCACGATCGCCACCGAGCTGGCGCGCAAGGGCGTGCTGTCGAATCCCGAGGCGCGTCGGCGCGTCATGAGCCGCACGCCGCTGAAGCGCCTCGGCGCGCCGGAGGAGGTGGCGGCCGCGGCGCTGTTCCTGGCCAGCGACGAGTCCTCCTACATCACCGGCACGACGATCTATCCCGATGGCGGGCGCCTCGCCCTCAACTACACCGTCGCCGTGGCGGAGTGAGACGCGGGCGCATCGTCGCATGATCACGCGCGGCAGCCACGTTAATTTTTATTCATGTCGATCGGGAGAAAGTCTCTCTTGTCGCCGACGCGCCTCGCGCCAATATGCCAACGCAATGCCCCCGTCGCCGCATGTCGTTCATCAGTCCCACCGCGGGTCCGGCGCGGGACTTCACCTGTCATTCGTCTGCAACACACCGTCATTCATCTGCAACAGGAGGTCGTCTCGCGACACCGCCTGATCGGGCGGACAGCCGATCCGCGGCAATTTGAGGGCAGCTTGCGCCGCGTCACCAAACGCTGAAGCGCCACGGGGGGACGTTCCGTGAGCTCGTAACCGCTACCCACCAGGAGTCCAATCGTGGCGAACCGATCATTGCGCTCCGACAGATCCGATCCGCGCCGAAACCCTAGGACACATGACGACGATCGCGAGCCTTCGCTCGCCGAATTGCTCGACGATCCGATCCTGCAAACGCTGATGGCGCGCGACGGCGTCGATCGCGTGACGCTCGAACGCGTCATCGACGACGCGCGTCGGCGTCTCGGCCTGACGGCTAAGCCCGTATCCGGCGTGGCCAAGCGGACACTCTACGCCGAGCATCAGCTCTGACGCGCCGCCGCGCCGCCGCTCTCACGGCGCCGCCGCCCCCGCCGGAATGCATTGACGCGCAATTATCCGACAATTAAAAATATATGTCAGACAATAATCAAGGCGACGAACGGGGCGCGGGCGATGCAGCGGGGGGAGACCAAGTCCGGCGAGCGCAGCAGGGCGCCGCCGCGACGGCGCGACGCCGAGCGGCGCGGCAAGGCCGACGGCGTCCTCGATCATCTCGGCCAGCAGATCGTCGCCGGGCGCTTCGCGCCGGGACAGAAGCTGCCGACCGAAGCCGAGCTCGGCCGCCAGCTCGGCGTCAGCCGGCCGTCGCTGCGCGAAGGCCTCAAGGCGCTCGCGGTCAAGGGGCTGGTCGAGACGCGGACGCGCCGCGGCACGACGGTTCGCGTCAAGGCCCGCTGGAACGTGCTCGATACCGACGTGCTGCGCTGGATCGCCGCCGCGCCGCCCGACCACGAGTTCCTGATCGACCTGCTCGAGTTCAGGACGATCATCGAGCCCGCCGCCGCCCGCCTCGCGGCGCAGCGCGCCACGCCGGCGCAGATACTCGAGATCGAGCGCGCCTATAGCAGCATGGCGGCGGCGCTGCCGCGCGACGTCGAGGCGTGCTGCCGGCACGACCTCGCCTTCCACGAAGGAATATTCGCGGCGGCTCGCAACGTCCTGCTGAGCCGCTTCGCCGCGGCGATCCGCACCGCGCTGCTCGCCGCCTTCCGCATCAGCGCCAATGCGCGCGAGTCCTACGAGAATTCCATGGCCGAGCACTGGGCGGTGGCCGACGCCATCCGCAAGCGCGATGCGGTCGAGGCGGAGCGCGCGATGCGGCATCTGCTGGCCGGCACGGCGCGCGATCTGGCGCCGGCCTTCGATGAGGGCGCGCGCGGCCGCCGCGATGGCCCGCGCCCACCACCGCTCGAGAGACGAAGAACGTCCCCGACACCAGCAAGCAAAACCTAGGAGGAAACCGCAATGACAGCGACGACGATGATGCGCGGCCTGGCGACCTGCGCCGCCCTGGCCTTGGCCCTGACGCTCAGCCCCGACGCCGGCGCGCAGGCCAAGAAGCAGCTCAAGATCTCCCACGCCACCGCCCCCGATCTCGGCAATGACAACCACATGGTGGCGTGGGTCATGAAGAACTACATCAACGAGAACTCCGACACGCTGGAGGCGCGCATCTACGCCGCCAACGCGCTGGGCGAGGAGCGGGCGGTGGTCGAGGGCATGCAGCTCGGCGCCGGCGCCTCGGTGCATATCGGCGGCACGGCGATCCACAACAATTTCATCAAGCGAATGGGCGTGCTCGACCTGCCCTTCATGTGGAAGGGCTACGACCACGCGCACCGCGTGCTCGACGGCAAGGTCGGCGAGATCCTGGCCAAGGAATACGAGCCGATCGGCATCAAGGTGCTCGGCTGGCAGGATAGCTGGGGCTATCGCAACGTCGTCACCGTCAAGAAGGAGGTCAAGAAGCCGGAGGACTTGAAGGGCCTCAAGATCCGCACCATCCAGACGCCGACCTATGTCGCGGCGCTCAACGCGATGGGCGCCAGCGCCACGCCGATGGCCTTCGGCGAGGTCTATACCGCGCTGCAGACCGGCGTCCTCGACGGCTTCGAGCACGCGCCGCCGGTGGTTCTCACCAGCAAGTTCTACGAGGTGGCGAAATACGTGACGCTGACCGGCCATCTGTTCGGGCCGACCGTCACCGCCTTCTCGAAGAAGGAGTGGGACGGTTACACCGACAAGGAGCGGCAGGTCGTCGCCGCGGCGGCCAGGCTGGCGCAGGACATCAACCGCAGCCTGTCGGCGCAGCGCGACGGCGAGGCGCTCGACGTGCTGCGGGGCAAGGGCATGATCATCAACCAGATCGACAAGGAGCCGTTCATCAAGGCGGCGACCCCGGTGCAGGACCAGCTTGCGCTGCAGATCGGCGCCAAGGATTTGCTTGAGATCATCCGCGCGACCAACTAGCGCCAAAAATCGTAGTTCATGCCGCGGATCCCCCACCTCACCCGCTCGCTGCGCTCGCTCCCTCTCCGCCCCAGTGGGGCGGAGAGGGCCGAGACGCCGAAGGCGTCGAAGTGGGAGA
>JACQDQ010000461.1 GCA_016201015.1 Pseudomonadota bacterium
CTCTCACCGGCTGGAACCCGCCAGCTTTGCCTGGCGCACAAGTATTGTGTCACCGTAACTCCGGAAGACGGCCTAAAGGCCGGCGGTCCATCAGGCACTGCGCGTGATCGGCTGCGCCAGGATCCACAGGCTCATGGTCGTGTAGGCGATCATCAACGCCAGCATCGGCAATTGGCTGACAAATGCCCGTTGCCGGTCGCCGAAGACATCGAGCGCCGTCCGGTGCGCCAGACCGACGGCGATGACGTGGCCCAGCACGATGACGCCGACGGCGACGTACCAGATGAAGCGCGGATCGACGACCCGCAGATCGACGAGATAAAGCGTCGTCCCGAACAAGTCCCAGCCGTAGCCGAAGGGATCGGAAGCGATCGGAATCGCGTATTGGCCGACGAGCAGCAGATAGCCGAGATTGTGGGCGATATGATAGGCGAGCGCGATCGGCACCAGGGTGAGGATGAAGGCTCCGGCGATCTCGCGCAGAGCGCGCCGGCTCCCCGCGGCGCGCGCGCTGAGCGCGATCGTGCCGACGTAGAGGGCCGCCAAGAGCAGCGGGAACGCCGCGAGGGCGAGCGTCGCCACGATCTCGGCCTCCCGCTCGTCGGAGGCGAGGCCGCCGAGGATTGCGGCCCAAGCGGGTGTCTCCAGGAAGCCGTCGAAGGTCACGGTCGCAAGCATCGCCAGCACGAAGGCGACGCGAGCGGGAGTCAAGGGCTCGCGCGTCAGCAGGCCGATCGCATAGGGGCGGAGCAGCCAGCGCGCGCTCCCGTTCTCGATCCGCAACGCCAACGGAGCGAAGCGGCCGAAAATACCGAAGGCGATCGAGAAGATCTCCGCACGCTCCTGCCAGACCCGACACCCGAACGCCGCCATGCCCACCCAGGTGAGCAAGGAGTAGATCAAGAGCGCGAGAGCGAGGCTTCGCGGCCGATCGCTGCCGTCCCACAGGAGTTCGCCCCAGACGAACACCATGAAAAGGATGACGGCCGGCCACGCGTCGACGCGCCCGGGATAGCGGTGATCGTGTCGCCGCCGCGATCCGGGCGACAGGCGGTCACGCAGCGCCTCGCTCCAGCGAAATAGCGTCGCCCACGGATTCACCAGCGTCCAGAGGTCGCCGATTACCGCCGCCAGGATCGACAATCCGACCCAGCCGAAAATCCAGAATGCGATCGGAGCGATATTCTTGAACGGATGCTGCCGCCCGAACAGGCCGGCGGCAATCACCAGGGTGAAAAGCACCACGATCAGCAGTCGGCCGAGCGCGATCGGCCACTGCAACGTCCAGACGCGGCCGTGCGGCGCGCCCGGTTGCGTGTCGTCGCCATGACGGCCTGGCGCGGTTGGGCGCAGAAAATAGGCAGCGAGCGCGAAACTCAGCGCGACGACCACGCCCGCGGCGGTCAAATAGAGCGAGAGCGGAATCGGCAGGTCGTAGCGCTGGCGCATTCCATGTGCGAGCGCCGGCGCGGTGCTCGTCATTGCGAGCGTCGTAACGACGAGCACCGCGCAAAGGCTTGACCGACTGCGCCCCATACCGCCTCCCGGAAATTCGCGCGCGACTTCGCGCAGGGCGCGACGCGCCAGTCGCACGCCGCATGGCTAGCTATACACGGCGCATATATTAGAATAACATTTATCCCAAGTGCGGCGCGCATCGCGACTTGCACGAACGCTCTCGACATGGAGGCTTGCAATGACTGAACGCACTTGGTTTGGCGCCGGCGCGCTGGTCGTGCTCGCGTTCGCGCTCGCGCCGATGGCCGCGCGGGGCGAAATCCTGGCGATGATGAACTACGAGTCGAAGTCACCGGAATCGCTGAAGGCGATGAAGGCGCCGATGGCGCCATCCCAGCGGCGCGAGGGCATCGCGATCATCGATATCGATCCTGCGTCGCCGAACCACGGCAAGATCATGCGGGATATCCCGCTGCCGGCCGACCTGGTCGCCCATCACATCTTCTACAATAAAGACCTGAGCAAGGCGTATGTCACGGCGCTGGGTCAGAGCGCGCTCCATGTCATCGACATGGCCAAGGAAGCCTTGCCAATCGTGCGTGTCGATATACCCGGCTGCTCGGTTTTGGAGGACGTGGTCTTTTCCGGCGACAACAAGACTTGGTATGTGAGCTGCATGGGCACCCAGAACGTGGTCGTGGGCGACGCCATCGCCGACAAGCCCCTGCGTAATATCGCGCTGCCCGTGCCCTATCCGCACGGCGTCGCCATCAATGAGAAGATCGACCGGCTGATCGCCACCAGCACGGTGCGCGCGAGCGATCTCGGCGATGCCGGCGAGGCGATCTCGGTCGTCGAGCTCAGCACCGGCAAGGCGCTCGGCGCCATCAAGGTCTCGAACAAGCCGTCGCCCGCCGGCGAGGCGCCGGTCGAGATTCTGTTCGTGCCCGGCGCCAACCCGCCTGCTGCTTACGTCACCAACATGTATGGGGGAACGCTGTGGCTCTTGAGCTGGAAGGACGCCACGAAGAGCTTTGAGCCGCGGCAGGTGTTCGATTTTGCCACGCTCAAGAGCGGCGTTCCGCTCGAGATCTACTTCAACGCCAAGGGTGATCGCCTTTATGTCACGACGGCGAAGCCTGGGCACCTGCACATCTTCGACATCAGCGGAGGGGCGGAGTCGCCAAAGCTGATGAAGAGCATCCCGGCGGCGGAAGGCGCGCATCACGTCTCGATTACGCCTGACGAGCGCTATGCGTTCGTACAGAATGCGCTGCTGAACCTGCCGGGTATGAGCGATGGATCGGTCACCGTGATCGATCTCGTCAAGGGCGAGCCTATCGGTAGCGTGGACACGCTCAAGGAAAAGGGCCTCAACCCGAACAGCATCGTGCTCCTGCCCCGGTGGTATCACGCCATGGGCCATTGAGCGCGGCATCCTGGTTGACGGAACCCTTTCGAGAAATGGGGTTCCGGGGACCTGACACTCAATTGACCGGTCGGTGCGGCAGCCGGCGGCCGGGAGTTCTGGGGACACAATACATAATTCACCGGCCGAAGCGGCAGCCGGCGGCCGCGAAATACGTATTGTGTCCACTTAACTTCTATGACGATGACGGAAGAATATAAGCTTGGTGGTACTTCCAACTGAGCGGATCACGCTCTAGCCTTTGACGCCGCGCCAGATGCCAACCTTATGCTTCACCGCATGAGTCACCGTCGCCGGCCGATGAAATCTTGATCGGATGGCCGCACCCTCACGCGCGACGTCGCCGGGAATTGCGCGCGATCACGCGCCTGCGGACCACATCGCCCAGGACGTCTCGCAGATCCGCAGCGGCGGGAGACAGCTCGCTTGCCGTGAGCATCCGCAGCTCGATCGGGGGCAATTTGGGGAGACCGAACGCGGGGCCCAATTCGCGTATTCCGGCCGGAACCCGGTGCGCGGTTCTGACTGAAATGCCATGGCCGGAGCGCAGCGCCGCCCACACGCCGGGAAGACTCGGTGTGGTGAGGGACAATCGCCACCGTCGCCCCTTGCCTTCCAGCGCCTGAAGCGCGGTTTGTCTGAACAGGCACGGGTGATCGAACAGGACGAGCGCGATCGGATCGTCGGCCGGAGACTTGGCCAGTCTTCCCCAGCCAAGCCACAGCATCGGCAGGGACGCGAGTCGCGTTCCGTGCGTGTCCGAGCCCGGCTGAAAGAAGGCCAGCGCGATATCGAGGCGGCCCGCGCGCACCTCCTCCTCGAGGGCGTAGTTGCGGCCGGCGCGCACCTCGACGTGAACACCCGGCCGGCGGCGCGCGAATCGCATGATCGCGTCGGGCATCACGTCTTCGAAGAAATCCTGCGGCAATCCCATGCGCACCGACGCGGCCGCGGCCGTCGCGCCGAGGGAAGCTGCCGCCTCGTCATTCAGCGCGATGATCCGGCGCGCATAAGCGAGCAGCGCATCGCCAGCCTCGGTCGCAACCAGGCCGCGGCCGCTCCGCCGAAACAAGGACCGGCCCGCCTGCTGCTCGAGCTTTTTCAACTGCATGCTGACCGCCGACTGCGAGCGGCCGAGCTGCGACGCGGCGCGCGCGAAGCTGCCGAGCTCGGTGCCGGCAACCATCGTGCGCAGGGCATCCATGTCGAAGGTAGGTCTCATCTTCCCGGTTTCCTGAATTGTAACTTCAAATCTATTTGATATTCGAAAGTCTGGCCGATTGCTAGCGTCGTGTCTCGACGGTGCGGCGATGGCGGCGACGTTCAGGATCCGACTGCGGGAGCTTCGGCGGCTCGCGAAGCTGTGGCGCGACCGAAAAAGGAAGCGCGATCAGCTGGCGACCTTCGACGAGCGTCAGCTCAAGGATATCGGCCTGAGCCGCATCGACGCGCTGCAGGAAGCGCGCAAGCCGTTCTGGCGCGCCTAGGCCGAACATCGCCATGACCAACGGCTGGACCATCGCACCGAAGCATGGAGGAAGCCGCCATGAATGAGACGCCGATCGATCGGCTGAGCAATCTCACCACGCCGCATCTGGCCGACGGTTGCCTGCGAACGAACCTTCCCATCCGCTGCGCGCCGGCGGGCCTGCGGCCGCTTGTCGGGAATATGCGGTGCGCGGGGCGCGCGCGACCGGTCCGCCACGTCGGCAGCATCGATATCTTCTTCGAGTCTCTTCAAGGGGCGGCGCCCGGAGAGGTCCTCGTTATCGACAATGGAGGCCGCCTTGACGAAGCCTGCATCGGCGATATCGTCGCGCTCGAGGCCAAGGCGGAGGGCATGGCCGGCATCGTGATCTGGGGCCTCCACCGCGACAGCCAGGAGCTCAGCGAGATCGGTTTCCCGGTCTTCAGCCTGGGCGCGCTACCGACCGGGCCCCAGCGTCTGGACGCCAGGCCGGCAGATATCGTTTGCAGGGCCACGGTTGGCGCGCACGTCGTCAC
Organism: Pseudomonadota bacterium; assembly: GCA_016201015.1. Classification (GTDB taxonomy): domain Bacteria; phylum Pseudomonadota; class Alphaproteobacteria; order CACIAM-22H2; family CACIAM-22H2; genus JACQDQ01. The sequence continues at coordinate 4,892 of JACQDQ010000461.1, forward strand.
ATCAGGCGATTTCGTCGTCGCCGACGCTAACGGCGTTCTCTTTCTTCCGGAAGACCGGCTCGACGACATCATCGCTGCCGCGGTTGCCGCCCGCGAGACCGAAGGCCGGCAACTCAGGGCCATGAGGACCGGCCGAAGCTACCGAAGCCAAGTGCGGTTCAGCGAATACCTGTCGCGGCGGGAGCGGGACGCCGGCTATGGCTTCCGACAGCACCTCAAGGACATCGAAGCCGCAGGCGAGGCATAGAGCGCACAAGGACACATCGGCGTCGTGCGGTTCCGTGGGGTCGGGCCAGAATTTCTCCGGCTGGCCGCCCGCCGGCGCCGAGGCCAAGGAGATCGCCTGTTTCAAGGGTCCGTTTTACGGCGCGACGCGCCGCTCGCGCGAGCAAGAGCAGGCCTGGGTCCCGACTTACGTCGGGACGACGGCATGACTAAATCCGAATGGATCACGCTCTACGGCGGGAGTCCGACGCTGTGCAGCGCGTCGAAAACGCGACCGCAGTAGGCTGGCGGCAGCGGCGGCAAGCCTTGCTGCGCCCCCGCGAGCGTGAGATCGGGATAATGCTCGCGCAGGGCGGCGAGGCTGCGCTCGCCGTCGCGCTCAGATACGAGGTGCCGTTGCTGAGCCTGGTGATCGCCGAGGC
>JACQDQ010000469.1 GCA_016201015.1 Pseudomonadota bacterium
CCGCTTCTTGAGCTCGGTGCCGCGCTTGTGCAGCAGCAGAAACACGGCGGCGGCGTCGGTCGAGGCCACCGTCGCGCCGACGAGAAATCCCTCCAGCGGCGTCAGGCCGAGCACCAGCACCGCGGCCGCGCCGGCGATCACCGCCGTCACCACGACGCCGACCGTGGCCAGGCTCAGGGCCGGCCACATGGCGATGCGGAACGTCGCGCGCGGCGTGCGCAGCGCGCCGTCGAACAGGATGATGGCAAGCGCCACGCTGCCGACGAGATAGGTGAGGCTGAAATCGCTGAAGACGATGCCGCCCGGCCCGTCCTCGCCGGCGAGCATGCCGAGCCCGAGGAAGACCAGCAGCAGCGGCGCGCCGAGGCGCGAGGAGAACATCCCGGCCAGGATGCTCAGGCTGACCAGGGCGGCGCTCAGCAGAATGATTTGCTCGATATGGGCCAAGGCGGACCTTGCTCGGGGCGGGATGCGGACGGCGCCCTCTATAACCTACGTTGCCGCCAGGCGGTAGCGGCGCCTCTCGCGATCTCAGGCCGATGCAAGGTAAGATGCCGGCCGGACGGAATTGCGGCAGAACGCCATGTGGACGGACGTCGTCGACCTCAGGGACTTCTACGGCTCCTCGCTCGGCCAGGCGACGCGCCGCGTCATCCGGCGGCTTCTGCGCCAGATGTGGCCCGAGATGACCGGGCAGCGCCTGCTCGGCCTCGGCTACGCCACGCCCTATCTCCGCCCGTTCCGCGATCAGGCGGAGCGGGTGATCGTCATGATGCCGGCGTCCTCCGGCGTGCTGCACTGGCCGCCCGAGGGACCCAACGCCACCACCCTGGTCGAGGAGGCGGAGCTGCCGCTGCCCGACGTCTCGATCGATCGCGTGCTGCTGGTGCATGCGCTCGAGCACAGCGAGGAGCTCAGGCCCTTCCTGCGCGAAATCTGGCGCGTGATGACCGGCGGCGGCCGCCTCGTCGTCGTCGTGCCGAACCGGCGCGGCGTCTGGGCGCGGCTCGACCGCACGCCGATCGGACATGGCCATCCCTACACGTCCGGCCAGCTTTCACGCCTGCTGCGCGACAACCTGTTCACGCCGCTGGCGACGCGCCACGCCCTGTTCACGCCGCCCTTCGGCGCGCGGCTGTGGCTGACCTCGACCGGCGCCTGGGAACGGATCGGTCAGCGCTGGTTCGCGCGCTTCGGCGGCGTCGTCATCATCGAGGCGGGCAAGACGCTCTATGCGCCGACCTCGGCGCTGGCCGTCGCCAAGCGCCGCGTGCGCACCGCCGGGATCAGGATCGCCGCCGGAGGATGAACAGGCCCTGCTCGCCGAGCAGGTTGGCGAAGAAGCCGGGGGCACGCAGCGCGCGCGGCCGCCCGGTCGCGTCGAGCACCATGCCTTGCTCGATGACGATACCGAGGTCGTCGCACAGCTCGACGAAATCGGTGATGGTGCAGAGATGAATGTTCGGCGTCTCGTACCAGGCGATGTCGAGCGAATCGGTCACCGGCATGCGGCCTTGCGCCAGCAGCTTCAGCCGGATATGCCAGACGCCGAAATTGGGGAACGAGACGACGGCGCGGCGGCCGATGCGCACCAGATCCGACAAGACGCCGCGCGGCTCGAACGTCGCCTGCAGGGTCTGCGACAGGATGACGACGTCGAAGGCATCCGACGGATAGTCCTTGAGGTCGGTGTCGGCATCGCCCTGGATCACCGACAGGCCCTGGCTGACGCAGGCGTTGACGCCGGCCTGCGACAGCTCGATGCCGCGTCCATCGACCTGCTTGAAATGCACCAGGAAATCGAGCAGCGCCCCGTCGCCGCAGCCGACGTCGAGGACGCGCGCATTGGGCTGGATGAGGTCGGCGATGACCTGCAGATCGACGCGGATGGCGGTGCGCGGTCGCGGCTCGGGCGATGCGTTCATGGACGCAGGCGGCGATGCTCGGCGGCGCCGTTGAGGAAGCCGGTGAGCGTCGCGTGGAATTCCGGCTCCTCCAGCAGAAAGGCGTCGTGGCCCTTGTCGCTGCGGATTTCGACGAAGCTGACATTGGCCGCCACCGCGTTCAGCGCGTGGACGACCGCCCGGCTCTCCGGGGTCGGAAACAGCCAATCGGACGTGAACGAAATGACGCAGAAGCGCGCGCGGGCCGTGCGGAAGGCGTTGGCAAGAATGCCACCATGCTCGGCGGCGAGGTCGAAATAGTCCATCGCCCGGGTGATGTAGAGATAGGAGTTGGCGTCGAAGCGATCGACGAAGGCCGAGCCCTGGTGGCGCAGATAGCTTTCCACCTGGAAATCCGCGTCGAAGCCGTAGGACAGCCGCTCGCGGTTCTGCAGCGAGCGGCCGAACTTGCGATGCAGGGCGGTCTCCGAAAGATAGGTGATATGCGCCGCCATGCGCGCAACCGCCAGCCCGCGCTCCGGCCGCTTGCCGTGGAGCTGATAGTCGCCGCCGCACCATTCCGGGTCGGCGATGATCGCCTGGCGGCCGACCTCGTGAAAGGCGATGTTCTGCGCCGAATGGCGGGCCGCGCCGGCGATCGGCACGGCGCTGAACACGCGATCCGGATACGCGGTCGCCCATTGCAGCACCTGCATGGCGCCCATCGAGCCGCCGGTCACGCAGAACAGCTGCTCGATCTCCAGATGATCGATCAGCAGCTTCTGCGCCCGCACCATGTCGGCGACGGTGATGACCGGAAACGACAAGCCCCATGGCTTGCCGGTGTCGGGATTGATCTCGGCCGGACCGGTCGTGCCCATGCAGCCGCCGAGCACATTGGCGCAGATGATGAAATAGCGTTCGGTGTCGAGCGGCAGGCCCGGTCCAACCGTCAGCTCCCACCATCCCGGCTTGCCGGTCACCGGGTGCGTCTCGGCGACGAACTGGTCGCCGCTCAGCGCATGGCAAACCATGATGGCGTTGGAACGGTCGGCGTTCAGGCGTCCGTAAGTCTGGTAGGCGATGGTCAGCGGTCCAAGCGCTGCTCCGCAATCCAGCTTGAGCGGCGCCGTGGCGGGAATGAACAACCGCTTGCCCGGCAGCGTCGACGGCGGGACCGGTCGGACAACTGGCTGCTCGGAGCGCTGCGAAGTAGGAGGCGCGCGTCGGTCGCCATCGTCCGTGACGGATGGAATGCCATCGGCCATCGTTTGCCTTCCTCGACGCGGCGGCAGGTCCCGCGAGGGCGCCGCGCAAACAAAAAACCCCGACCGGCTTCGGTCAGGGCTTCCAATGGCCTCCGACCTTTTAGCGGTTTATTTTCCGTGGTCCGCAAGCCGGCCGGCTCAAATCACCACGTGCGTCCGGTGATACGCCCCCGCCTGCTGCATGTCAAGTCGGTGTCCGGGACGGCGCCTTTGAACCGTCAAGATCGATCGAGCATTCAGCTTAGGAAGATGATGAGCTGCTGATGCCGCCAAGAGCAGCGTTCATCGTCGATCCTTTCAACCACTGACGTGGAAACGAATATTCTCGCTTCGGCCGACCGGCACAGTCTCCGCATTTATTTGATTTTGCCGGACTTCCTCGCTATCCCTTAGCGCCCGCCAAACGTTTCCAAGTGGCCCAATGGCGCCGAACGACAAGATGCTCGACAGCCTGCGTCAGGAGATCGACGCGATCGACGATGGGATCGGCGATCTGTTGGCCAAACGCGTGGCGATATCCGAGCGGATTCGCGTCGCCAAGGGCCGCCATAACGCGCCGCCGTTCATTCCCGGTCGCGAGGCACAAATCCTGCGGCGCCTCGTCGCGCGCGGGGAAGCGGCGGTGCCGCCCGAACTCGTCGTGCGAGTCTGGCGCGAGATCCTGTCGGCTTCCGTGCGCCAGCAGGGGTTGTTCACCGCTGCCGCCTATACGCCGGCCGACAATTCGCGCTATCTCGATCTCGCGCGCGACCATTTCAGCACTCTGACGCCGCTCGTGCCGATGGCTTCGATCGGCGCGGTGGTCAGCGCCGTGCTCGAGCGACGCGCCCATGTCGGCATCGTGCCGCTGCCGGAGGACAGCCCGTCCGAAGTGTGGTGGCGTGGCTTTGGCGTCGGCGCGGCGCGGGCGCTGCAGGTCTTGTTCCGGCTGCCGTTCGCGCCTATCGGCCCCGGCGCCGCCGCCCTGGTCATCGGCTGCCAGCCCTTCGAGCCGACGGGCGAGGACCGCGGCTACCTCGTTGTCGAAACCGACGGGGAAATCAGCCGCACGCGCTTCAAGGCGTCACTCGATGCCGCGGGCCTGCAAGCCATCAACCTCATCGCGGCGCCGGAGGACAAGAAGGCGTCGGCGGGAGCCACCTGGCCTTATCTCATCGAAACCGAGGCCTGGTGCCCCACAGGCGATCCGCGACTCGCCAAAGTCTTCGCCAACACTGGCGGCTCATCGATCGCCATACGCTCGATCGGCGGCTACCCGGTTCCGCTCAAGATCACGGCGCCGATCCATCCACGGCGAAAGTGACCGTCATGACCGCTCCCAATCCGCGCCCCGGCATCATGTCGATAGAACCCTATGTCGGCGGCAAGTCCGGCTTGAAGGGTCAGTCCAAGGTCGTCAAGCTGTCGTCGAACGAGGGCGCATTGGGCCCGAGCCCGCGCGCCATTGCCGCCTATATTGAGGCGGCGGAGAACCTGCACCGCTATCCGGACGGCGCCAGCGCCGATCTGCGGGCGGCGCTCGGCCGGCACTTCGGCCTCGATCCGGCGCGGATTGTCTGCGGCGCCGGCTCCGACGAGCTTATCGCCTTGCTTTGCCGTGCCTATGCCGGGCCCGACGACGAGGTGCTCTACAGCCAGTTCGGTTTCGTCATGTATCCCACGGCGGCCCTCGGCGCCGGCGCAACTCCGGTGACGGCGCCGGAGCACGAATACACCGCCGATGTCGACGCGCTGCTGGCCCGCGTCAGCCCGCGCACGCGCCTCTGCTTCCTCGCCAATCCGAACAATCCGACCGGCACCTACCTTGCCCCCGCGGCGGTGAAACGCCTGCGCGACGGCCTGCCTCCGCACGTGCTGCTGGTGCTCGACGCGGCCTATGCCGAGTACGTTTCGCGCAATGACTATTCGCCTGGCGTCGAGCTGGTCGATGGCGGCGACAATGTCGTCATGCTGCGCACCTTCTCGAAGATCTTTGCGCTCGGCGGATTGCGGCTTGGTTGGGGCTATTGCCCGGCGGCCGTCGCCGACGTGCTCAACCGTCTGCGCGGGCCGTTCAACGTCTCGGCCGCGGCCCAAGCCGCCGGCGTCGCGGCGCTCGCAGACCTGGCCTTCACCGACGCCAGCCGCACGCACAACGACATCTGGCTGCCCTGGCTCACGCGCGAGCTGCGCCAGCTCGGCCTCGCCGTCGTTCCCAGCGTCGGCAACTTTGTCCTGGTCGGCTTCTCGGCGAGCGGCGCGAAGACCGCCGCCGCCGCCAACGCCCACCTGAATGCCCGGGGGATCATTCCGCGCGCGGTCGGCAACTACGGCCTGCCCCACCACCTGCGCATCACGATCGGCACGGAGCCGGAGATGCGCGCGGTGGTGGCGGCGCTCGCCGAGTTCGTGAAATGACCAAGCGGCCGCTGTTCGACCGTGTCGCGATCATCGGCGTCGGGCTGATCGGCTCCTCGCTCGCGCGGGCGATTCGCCTGCACGGCCTGGCGCGCCATATCGTCGCCTGCGACGCAAGCCGGCCGGCGCGCGACAAGGTGAAGGAGCTCAAGCTCGCCGATACCATCGTCGCCGATGCCGGTCTCGCCGCGACCGGGGCCGATCTTGTCGTCGTCTGCACCCCCCTGTCGTCTTACGCCGCGGTCGGCAAGGCGATCGGAACGCGCCTTAGGCGCGGCGCGATCCTCAGCGACGTCGGCTCGGTCAAACACACGGCCGCCGCGGAGCTCGGGGCACACCTGGCCAAGGGCGTTCATCTCGTGCCCGGCCATCCGATCGCCGGCACCGAGCATTCGGGGCCGGCGGCGGGTTTCGCCGAGCTGTTCGTCGGCCGCTGGTGCATCCTGACGCCGAACGCTGCGGCGAGCCGCGCCGCGGTCGACAAAGTCGCCACCCTCTGGCGCCGCTGCGGCATGAAGGTGGAGACGATGGATGCGCTGCACCACGACCGGGTGCTGGCCATCACCAGTCATGTGCCGCATCTGATCGCCTACACCATCGTCAACACGGTGAGCGATCTCGAGTCACACACCCAGGCCGAGGTCATCAAATTCGCCGCGAGCGGCTTCCGCGACTTCACGCGCGTCGCCGCCTCCGATCCCGTAATGTGGCGCGACGTATTCCTCAACAACCGCGAGGCCGTGCTGGAGATGATGGGACGCCTCTACGAGGACATCGCGCTCTTGCAGAAGGCGATCCGCCTCGGCGACGGCGAAATGCTGCACACCGTGTTCACGCGCGCCCGCGCCATCCGCCGCTCGATCGTCCAGGCCAAGCAGGCCTGACGGCGGAGCGAAGCGGATCGCAATGAACGACTTCGCCGGCAGCGGCATTGCCTGCCGTCGCGGCGAGCGACTGGTTTTCGCCAATCTCGATTTCCACATTGCCGCCGGCCGGCTACTCACTCTTGTCGGGCCCAATGGCAGTGGCAAGTCGAGCCTGTTGCGCCTGATGGCCGCGCTGGCGGAGCCGGAAGCCGGCGTGATCACCTGGTCGGCCACGCCGATCGCGGACGATCCCGACGCGCATCGCGCCCGGCTCCACTATGTCGGGCATCTCGACGCCGTCAAGCCGATCCTGACCGTCGCCGAGAACCTGCGATTCCACGCCGCGCTGCGGGGCACCGCGCCCGATGACGGCCGGCTCGCCGCCGCGCTCGACGCCTTCGGGCTGGCGCCGCTCGCCGATCTGCCCGGCCGGTTCTTGAGCCAAGGACAGCGCCGGCGTACTGCGCTCGCGCGGCTGCTCGTCTCGCCGGCGCCGCTGTGGCTTCTCGACGAGCCGACGCTCGGCCTCGATGCCGACGCGCAAACGAGACTGGCCGAAATCCTCAAGCGCCATCTCGCCGCTGGCGGCTTGGCCGCGGTCGCCACGCATAGCCCGCTCGGCCTTGGTGAAAGCACGGCGCTCGAACTCGGGCGACCGCGGTGACCGCGTTCACCGCCGTCATCGCCCGCGATCTACGGCTCGCCTGGCGGGCGCCGGCCGACAGCGCCACCGTCATCGCATTCTTCGTCCTCGCCGTCGTCCTCTTCCCGTTCGGAGTCGGGCCGGAGCCGCAGATTCTCGCCCGCATCGCCGTCGGCATCATCTGGGTGACGGCGCTGCTCGCCTGCCTGTTGTCGCTGGAGCGTCTGTTTCAGCTCGAGGCGGAGGACGGCAGCCTCGAGCTCATCGTGCTGTCGCCGGCGCCGCTCGAGCTTCTCGTCTTCGGCAAATGCGTGGCCCATTGGCTGACCACGGGCCTGCCGCTGATCGCCGTATCGCCGCTGCTGGCGCTCCTGCTCAATCTCCATGTCGATGGCTATGCGGCGCTGCTGCTTGCCCTCGCACTGGGGACGCCGACCCTTAGTCTGATCGGCGCTATTGGCGCCGGATTGACGCTGGGCACCCGACGCGGCGGCGCGCTGTTGCCGCTGCTCGTCCTTCCGCTATACATTCCGGTGTTGATATTCGGCGTGGCGGCGGTCGAAGCCGCAGTTGCCGGGCTGCCGACCCGCCCCCATCTCTTGCTATTGGGTGGGCTGCTGGCCTTGGGCCTGCCATTGGCACCAATCGCCACCGCTTCTGCCCTACGCCAAGCCACGGCGTAGCCGCGACGAAGCACCGTGGCGTGAAGCGCTTGGAAATCACCGGCCGGCAGGGCTAAATGGCCGTGTTAACATCCGTCTAGGAATCGTCCGGCCCAATGCACCGCTTCGCCAATCCCGCCCGCTTCCTGCGCCTCGGCGCGGCGATCATGCCGTGGAGCACCGGGGTCGCGGTGCTGTCGCTCGCCGCGGGCCTGTATTTCGCGCTGTTCGCTTCGCCGGCCGACTACCAGCAAGGCGAGAGCGTGCGCATCATGTACGTGCATGTTCCCGCCGCGTGGATGGCGTTGTTCATCTACACGAGCCTGGCCGCGACGAGCGCCATCGCGCTGGTGTGGAAGCACCCGCTCGCCGACCTCGCGGCCAAGGCGATGGCGCCGGTCGGCGCTGCCTTTACGGCGTTGTGCCTGGTGACAGGATCGCTGTGGGGCCAGCCGATGTGGGGCACGTGGTGGGTGTGGGATGCCCGCCTCACTTCGGTGCTGGTGCTGTTCTTCCTCTATCTCGGCCATATCGCGCTCAACAACGCCTTCGACGATCCGACGCGCGGCGCCCGCGCCGCCGCGGTGCTGGCGATCGTCGGCGTGGTCAACGTGCCGATCATCAAGTTCTCGGTCGATTGGTGGAACACGCTGCATCAACCGGCGTCGATCACTCGCCTGGCCGCGCCGGCAATTGACCCGGCGATGCTGCGGCCGCTGCTGTTGATGGCGATCGGCTTCACCGCCTATTTCGTCAGCATCCTGCTGCTGCGCATCCGCACGGAAATCCTGGCCCGCAAGCTGCGCACGCTGCGCTACATGCAGGGCGCCGAGGCGCCGGCGCCAGCCGTCGCCGGAGAACGCATCTGATGCGCAACCTGGCCGAATATTTCGCGATGGGCGGCTATGCCGTCTATGTGTGGCCCTCCTATGCGGCCGCCGTAGCGGTGCTGATCGGCGTGCTGATCGCCAGCCTGCGCAGCCTGCGGGCGCGCAGTGCGGAGCTCGAAGCGATCGAGGGGAGTCTTCCGCATCGCAGCCGCGAAGAGAGGCCGACGTGACGCGCAAGCGGCGGCGGCTCTACCTGCTTGGCCTGTTCCTGCTCGGCCTCGGCACGGCGACGGCGCTGGCCCTCGCCGCGTTCCGCGACAATCTGGTGTTCTTCTACAGCCCGAGCGACCTGGCGCGCCTCGCCGTGGCGGGCGACCGGGCAGTGCGCATCGGTGGTCTGGTCGAGCAGGGATCCGTCGAGCGCCGCGCGGGCTCGATCGAGATCAGGTTCCGCGTGACCGACCTGCAGAACACGCTTCCCGTCGTCTACGCGGGGATCCTGCCGGACCTGTTCCGCGAGGGCCAGGGCATCGTCGCGCAGGGCCGGCTCGGCCCCGACGGCGTGTTCCGCGCCAGCGAAGTCCTGGCCAAGCACGACGAGAACTATATGCCGCCGGAGGTGGCCGCGGCGCTCAAACGCTCCGGCCATTGGCAGGAAACGGCCGGAAAGCCGAAATGATTCCCGAGATCGGCCATTTTGCCCTGATCCTCGCCCTGGTCATCGCGCTGGTGCAAGCGAGCGTGCCGCTGCTCGGGGCGGCGCGCGGCGATCCGGTCCTGATGAATCTCGCTCGGCCGGCGGCGCTGGCGCAATTCGGCTTCATTGCCATCGCCTTCGCCTGCCTGATGCAGGCTTACGTCGTCTCCGACTTCTCGGTGCTTAATGTCGCCCAGAATTCCCACTCGACGGTGCCGCTGCTGTACAAGGTCACCGGCGTGTGGAGCAACCACGAAGGCTCGATGGTTCTGTGGGTGCTGATCCTCGGGTTGTTCGGCGCCGCCGTCGCGGCCTTCGGCGATAACTTGCCGATGTCGCTGCGGGCCCGCGTGCTCAGTGTACAGGCGATGATCGGCGCGGCGTTCCTTGCCTTCATCCTGTTCACGTCGAATCCGTTCCTGCGCCTCGATCCGCCGCCGATCGACGGCCGCGACGTCAATCCGCTGCTGCAGGATCCCGGCCTCGCCTTCCACCCGCCGTTCCTTTATTTCGGCTATGTCGGACTGTCGACGACGTTCTCGTTCGCAGTCGCGGCGCTGATCGAAGGACGCGTCGACCCCGCCTGGGCGCGCTGGGTGCGGCCGTGGACGCTCGCCGCCTGGTCGTCGCTGACCCTCGGCATCGCGCTCGGCAGCTGGTGGGCCTATTACGAGCTGGGCTGGGGCGGGTTTTGGTTCTGGGATCCGGTCGAAAATTCGTCCTTCATGCCGTGGCTGGTCGCCACCGCGCTACTGCACTCGGCGATCGTCGCGGAGAAGCGCGACGCGTTGAAGAGCTGGACCGTCCTGCTGGCCCTGATCGCCTTTGCGCTGTCGCTGATCGGCACGTTCCTCGTGCGGTCCGGCGTGCTGACCTCGGTGCATGCCTTCGCCGTCGACCCGGCACGCGGCCTGTTCATCCTGCTTATCCTCGTCATCGGTATCGGCGGCTCGCTCGCCCTCTACGCCGTCCGCGCGCCTCTGCTCAAGGCCGGCGGGCTGTTCGCGCCGATCAGCCGTGAGGGCGCGCTCGTGCTCAACAATCTGCTGCTGTCGACGGCGACCGCGACGGTGTTTCTCGGCACGCTCTACCCGCTGATCCTCGACGCGCTCGATGCCGGCAAGGTCTCGGTCGGGGCGCCCTATTTCAACGCCACCTTCGTGCCGCTGATGGTGCCGCTGGTCGCCGCCGCGGCGATCGGCCCGCTGCTCGGCTGGAAGCGCGGCGATCTCGCCGGCGCGCTGCAGCGCCTCAAATTCGCCGCCGCGTTCACCGCCGTCGTCGTCCTGGCGACGCTTTATCTCAAATACGGTGGCCCGACGCTCGCGCTGGTCGGTATTGGCCTCGCCGCTTGGCTGGCGGCGGCCACCGCCATCGAGCTGGCCGAACGCATCAAGCTGTTCCGAGTGCCGTTGCCTGAGGCTCTGCGGCGGGCCGCCAACCTGCCGCGCGCCGCCTGGGGCATGACGCTGGCGCATGCCGGGCTCGCCGTCGTCATTACCGGAATCACCGCCACGCAGGCGTGGCAGGTCGAGCGCATCGCCCTGGTGCGGCCGGGCGACGTTCTTGAGCTCGCCGGCTATCGCTTCGCGTTTCGCGGCGTCGTCGACGTTCCCGGCCCGAATTATGCGGCCAAGCGCGGCACCTTCGAGGTGACCTATGACGGACGGCCGATCGCCGTGCTCACGCCGGAGCGGCGCTTCTATCCGGTGCAAGGCACGACCACGACGGAGGCCGCGATCCACACGACGTGGCTTGCCGATCTCTACGCGGTGATCGGCGAACCGGAAGCGAGCGGCCCCGGCAACGCACCCGGTGCGGCGCCGCGCGGCGCCGGCGACCCCGGTTGGATCGCGCGGCTTTACTACAATCCGCTGGTGCCGTGGATTTGGATCGGCGCCGTCATCATGTTTGTCGGCGGTCTCGTTTCCCTGAGCGACCGGCGCCATCGCATCGGCGCCCCGGCCCGGGGCCGCCGCCAGGCCGCGGCACAACCAGCCGCAAGCGACTGAGCACGCCACGCCTCGCATCATGCGCCGAGCCCTTTTCCTGTTGCCGCTGGTCGCGTTCATCACCGTCGCCGCATGGTTTGCGATTGGCTTGACGCGCGACCCGAGCAAGATTCCGTCTGCGCTGCTCGATCGGCCGATGCCCGAATTCACGCTGCCGCCGCTGCAGGGCGCCAATGTCCCCGAGCTCAGCGCCGACGCCGTGCGCGGTCACGTCGCGCTGGTCAACGTCTTCGCCTCGTGGTGCGTGCCGTGCAAGGCGGAGCACCCCGTGCTGATGCGCTTGGCGCGCGACAAGCGCCTGCCGATCTACGGCATCAACTACAAGGACTGGTGGGAAGACTCGCTCAACTGGCTGAAGGAACTCGGCAATCCCTACACCGCGATCGGCTACGACGATCAGGGCCGGATCGGCATCGAGTGGGGCGTCTATGGCGTGCCGGAAACCTTCGTCGTCGATCGCGACGGGCGCATCCGCTACAAGCATATCGGGCCGATCACGCCGCAGGTGTTGGCCGAGACCCTGCTGCCGCTGATCGAGCGGCTAGAAAAATGAGCGCGCTCCCGCGGCGAGCGGCCTCGCTTCGCCTGATCCTCGGCATCGCGCTTGTGGTTGCCGGCCCGATCCCGGCCTATGCCGTGCTGCCCGGCGAAGTGCTGGCCGACCCGGTCCTCGAGGCCCGAGCCCGCGCCCTGTCGCAGGAGCTGCGCTGCCTCGTCTGCCAGAACCAGTCGATCGACGATTCGAACGCGCCGCTCGCCGCCGATCTTCGCGTGTTGGTGCGCGAACGGCTCGTCGCCGGCGACTCGGATCGGGCGGCGATCGAGTTTCTCACCAAACGCTACGGCGACTATGTCCTGTTGCGGCCTCCAGTCCGCCCGTCGACCTGGCCGCTGTGGTTCGGGCCGCTCGCCGTGCTGGCGACGGCGGCGGCCGGCATCGTCCTATTTTTTCGCCGCCGTGCCGCGGCGGCCGGGCCGACGCCATTGGCGCCGGAGGATGAGCGGCGACTGGCTCGGCTCATGAACGAAGGGCGGGACACCTAGCCGATGTTGTGGGTGCTTCTCATCGTGATGAGCGTCGCCGCCGGCGCCGCCCTGCTCGGCCCGCTCTTCGCGCAGCGGCGCCCGTTGCCGCCGCGCGCCGCCTATGACCTCGAGATCTATCGCGACCAACTGGAAGAGGTCGCGCGCGACCGCGCGCGCGGCGTGATCGACGAGGCGCAGGCGGCAGCGGCACGCGCCGAGGTCGGACGACGCGCGCTGACCGCCGCCGATGCGGTACAGAAGGCCGAGATCGAGGTTCCGCTCCGTCGAAACCGCTGGTGGCCGATTGCCATCGGCATCGCCGTGCCGATCGCCGCCCTCGCGCTCTATCTCGAGCTCGGCTCGCCAGGCTTGCCGGGGCAGCCGCTGGCCGAGCGGCGGGCGAGCGCTCCCTCGGCCGAGCGGTCCGTTGCCGACATGGTCGACGGTCTTGCCGCACGTCTGCAGCGCGCGCCCAATGATATTCAGGGTTGGGCTCTGCTCGCACGCTCATACGCCACGCTCGAGCGCAACGCCGAATCGGCTCAGGCCTGGCGCAAGGCGATGGAGCTGTCCGGCAACGACCCGGAGTTCGCCGGACCGTATGGCGAAAGCCTGGTGCTCGCCGCCGACGGCATGGTGAGCCCGGAAGCGCGCAAGGCCTTTGCGCGCGTGCTGTCCGCCGACCCTGGCGATCCGCGGGCGCGCTTCTATATAGGCCTGGCGCAGGCGCAGGAAGGCGCCGCGCGCGAAGCCTTGCAGACCTGGACCGACCTGGCGGCGAGCGCGCCGGCAGATGCGCCGTGGCTGTCGATGATCCGCCAGCGCATTGCCGCGCTGGCGCAGGAGGCGCGCATCGATGCCGCGACGTTGCGGCCGTCGTCACCGCCTTCGGCGCAGGCTGCCGCGCTGCCGCCGGCCGCGCCGGCACGCGGACCCAACGCCACCGACGTCGAAGCCGCCCAGGGCATGAGCTCCGAGGAGCGCACGACGATGATCCGCGGCATGGTCGAGGGTCTTGCCGCGCGCCTCGAGCGCGAGCCGAACGACATCGAAGGGTGGCGCCGCCTGGGCCGGGCACGGCGCGTGCTCGGCGACATCGAACAGTCGACGGCGGCCTACGCCAGGGCGGCGGAACTCGCGCCCGACCGTGTCGACCTGCTGCAGGACTATGCCGGTGCCTTGCTGCAAGGCGTGCGCGAGGGAGACAAACTGCCGCCCGACCTGGTCGCCGCGATGCGCCGCATTCTTGCCCTCGACCCGGAGCATAGCGACGCACTGTGGTTCGTCGGCTTGGCGGAGGCCGAGGCCGGCAACCGGCCGACCGCTATCGGTCTGTGGTCTCGGCTGATCGCCAAGCTGCCGCCAAGCTCGGCCGGATACGCCGAGATCAAGGCACGCCTCGATCGCCTGAGGGCCGCGAACTGAGCATTGCCACTGCTCATTACGACGCGGCCGGCCAGCCGCCGGGACACACGGGAAATCTCAGGGAGCGTGGTGGAGCCGAAGGGAGTCGAACCCTCGACCTCCGCATTGCGAACGCGGCGCTCTCCCAGCTGAGCTACGGCCCCGCCCCAAGCGGCCGGGATAATGGGAGTCCCGGTCGACGCCTGTCAAGGCGAAAGCGCGGCGGGGTCTGAGGAAGTCGCGGAAAGACAAGCACTTGCAGCGAATCCGGGCGGTCGTGTAGGGTGCCGCCTCGCTTGCACACCGAAACCGCCGGCGGGGGCTCGCGCGCAAATGTTCGCGCTGTTCAACCTCTTGAGCACTTTGATCAGCATCTATATATGGATGCTGATCGCGTCCGCCGTGATGTCATGGCTGGTCGCATTCAACGTCCTCAACACGCATAACCGCGTCGTCTACCTGATCGGCGATTTCCTCTATCGCGTCACCGAGCCGGCGCTGCGCCCGATCCGCCGCTTCGTGCCGCTGCTTGGCGGCGTCGACATCTCGCCTGTCGTCCTCATCCTGCTTCTGATTTTCATCCGCGACTTCATCGTCATCGATCTGGCGAGGATGATGCTGACGTGACGGCGCCGCCGTGACGAGCGCCACTGTCGCCGGTCCGCTGCCCTTGACGCCCACCGCCGATGGCGTACTCCTGGTCGTCAAGCTGTCGCCCAAATCGGGCCGTGACGCGATTGTAGGCGTCGCCGTGGAGCCGGGCCAGGCACAGCCGGTGCTGCGCGTCCGCGTGACCGCGCCACCGGCGGAGGGCCAGGCCAACGCCGCGCTGATCGCCTTGCTTGCCAAGCAGTGGCGGTTGCCAAAAACATCGATCACCATTGCCGGCGGCGCCATGCAGCGCGTCAAACGACTGCACATCAGCGGCGATCCGCTGGCACTGCTGCGCGACATCGGGGGAAAGATACGAACGACATGACGGCCGAGATCATCGACGGAAAAGCCTTCGCCGAGCGGCTGCAGGCGGGCATCGCGCGCGGCGTGGCGGCGCTCAAGGCGTCGCGCGGGATCGTGCCCGGCCTCGCCGCGGTGCTGGTCGGCGACAATCCGGCGAGCCAGGTCTACGTCCGCAACAAGACAAGGCAAATCGAGGCCGCCGGCATGGCCGGCTTCAAGCACGACCTGCCGGCAACCACATCCACGCGCACGCTGCTCGATCTCGTCCAGCGGCTCAACGCCGATGATGCCGTGGACGGCATCCTGGTGCAGCTGCCGCTGCCGCGCGGCATCGACGTCGAAGCCATATTCGATGCGGTCGATCCGGCCAAGGACGTCGACGGCTTCCACTACGTCAATGCCGGCAAGCTGGCGATCGGCCGCGACGCCCTCACGCCCTGCACGCCGATGGGCTGCGCCATGCTGCTGCGCGACCGGCTGAAGAATCTCGCGGGCCTCAGCGCCGTCGTGCTCGGCCGCTCCAACATCGTCGGCAAGCCGATGGCGCAACTGCTGCTGCGCGCCGACTGCACCGTCACCATCGCCCATTCGAAGACGCGCGACCTGCCGGCGGTGTGCCGCGGCGCCGATATCCTGATCGCGGCGGTGGGCCGGCCGGAAATGGTGCGCGGCGACTGGATCAAGCCCGGCGCCACGGTGATCGATGTCGGCATCAACCGCGTGCCCGCCGCCGACGGCAAGACCAGGCTGATCGGCGACGTCGCTTTCGCCGAGGCGCGCGACGTGGCCGGCGCGATCACGCCGGTGCCCGGCGGCGTCGGGCCGATGACCATCGCCTGCCTGCTGCACAATACGCTCGTCGCCTGCTGCCGCCGGCGCGGGATCCCGCTGCCGGCGATCTGAGAGTATCGACGCCGCCGGATTCGTCGCTTAGTGTCCGCACGCCGCCCGCGACGGTTTGAGGGTCGGAAACATGATGACTCTGGTGCTGGCCGCGCTCGCCTTTATCGGCGGACATTTTCTGATCTCGTCGCCGCTGGTGCGGCCGGCGCTGGTCGCCCGGCTCGGCGAGCGGGCCTTTGCCGGCGTCTACTCGCTGCTGGCGGCCGCGGCGCTGATCTGGTTCGGCTTCGCTTATGGCGCCGCGCCCAATGTCGAGCTATGGCCGAAGCCCGGCTGGGCATGGCTCGTCCCCGCCATCGTCATGCCGCTCGTCTGCCTGCTGCTGGTTTGCGGCTATAGCCAGACCAACCCGACAGTGGTGATGCAGGCCTTCGACCGCAGCGCCGCCGATCCGGCGCCGGGCATCCTCAAGGTGACGCGCCACCCGATCATGTGGGGGATCGGCCTGTGGGCATTGACGCACATTCCCGCCAACGGCGATGTCGCCTCGCTCATCCTGTTCGGCGGGCTGGCGCTGCTCGCCCTGTGCGGCACGACGCAGATCGAGGCCAAGCGCCGCGCCCGCGACCCCGACGGCTTCGCGCGGTTTGCCGCGGCGACTTCGAACGTGCCGCTCGTCGCGCTCGCCCAGGGCCGCGCCAAACTCCGCTTCGCCGACATCGGGGCGTGGCGGATCGCGCTCGCGGCGGCCATCTATGTCGTTCTGTGGCTCGCCCATCCGTGGCTCGCCGGCGTGCCGGTGGGATAGGCGCGTCGCGGATTGCGGCCCGACCGCGCCACCGCATTGACTCAAGTCAATTCCAAGCGAATGCCCAGACGCTAAGAATTCCGCTGCCGGCACGCCTTCGCCGGCACGGGAGCGTTACATGCGCCTGCGCAGCCTCCTCGCCCTTGCCCTGCTCGTCGACATCGGCGGCATCGCATCGGCAGTCGGCCAATCCCTGCCGGGCGACCCCGCGGCCGGGCGCGTCTTTGCCATCCGCAATTGCTCGAGCTGCCACGTCGTGGCCGAGCGGCAGGCGGCGCCTTCGGTCGTCGATGCGCCGAGGTTCGCCGCGCTCGCCCGCGACCCGGCGGTGACCGAGCTCAGCCTGCGCGCATTTTTCCAGACGCCGCATGCCGAGATGCCGGACATCATGCTGACGCGGCAGCAAACCGACGACGTGATCAGCTATATCTTCAGCTTGCGGCGATAGGCGTATGGCGCGCCAGCGCCTTGCCTTCCAGGTGGAACGTGAGAAGCGCCGCGCGGACGCGAACCTCAGCGACGCGCGGCCTTGGCAAGGCGCAGCCTGAGCGCGTTCAGCTTGATGAAACCTTCGGCGTCGCGCTGGTTATAGGCGCCTTGATCCGCCTCGAAGGTGACGTGCTTCAGGCTGTAGAGGCTGTGCGGCGACTTGCGCCCGACCACGCGCGCATGCCCCTTGTAGAGCTTCACGCGCACCGTGCCGGAGACGTTCTCCTGGCTCTTGTCGATCGCCGCCTGCAGCATCTCGCGCTCCGGCGCGAACCAGAAGCCGTTATAGATGAGCTCGGCGTAACGCGGCATGATCTCGTCCTTGAGATGCGCCGAGCCGCGGTCGAGCGTGATCGACTCGATGCCGCGATGCGCAACCTGCCAGATGGTGCCGCCGGGCGTCTCGTAAACGCCGCGCGATTTCATGCCGACGAAGCGGTTCTCGACCAGATCCAGCCGGCCGATGCCGTGCTTGCCGCCGAGCTCGTTGAGGCGCGTCAGCAGCTGCGCCGGCGACAGGCGCTTGCCGTCGACCGCCACCGGGTCGCCGTGCTCGAACTCGATCTCGACATAGGCCGGCTTGTCCGGCGCCTTCTCCGGCGCCACCGTGCGCGAATAGACGTATTCCTCCGGCTCGTGCCAGGGGTCCTCGAGCGCTTTTCCCTCGGCAGAGATGTGCAGCAGGTTCGCATCGACCGAGAACGGCGCCTCGCCGCGCTTGTCCTTGGCGATCGGGATCTGGTGCTTCTCGGCAAAATCGAGCAGCTTGGTGCGCGATTCGAGATCCCACTCTCGCCACGGCGCGATGACCTTGATGTCGGGCTGCAGCGCGTAATAGGTCAGCTCGAAGCGCACCTGGTCGTTGCCCTTGCCGGTGGCGCCGTGCGCCACCGCATCCGCCCCCACCTCGCGCGCGATTTCGATCTGCCGCTTGGCGATCAGCGGCCGCGCGATCGAGGTGCCGAGCAGATACATGCCTTCGTAGAGCGCGTTGGCGCGGAACATCGGGAAGACGAAGTCGCGCACGAACTCCTCGCGCAGATTCTCGATGAAGATCTGCTTGACGCCCAGCATCTGCGCCTTCTTGCGTGCCGGCTCCAGCTCCTCGCCCTGGCCGATATCGGCGGTGAAGGTCACCACCTCGCAGCGATAGGTCTGCTGCAGCCATTTGAGGATCACCGAGGTGTCGAGGCCGCCGGAATAGGCCAGCACGACCTTCTTGACGCCGCTTGCCATGGGGATGCCCTGCCCGCTGGATGATTCGCCGAAAACGCGGGCGGAGTATAGGGATTGGGCGCCGGCCGGCAAGCGGCCAAATCCGCCGCTTTGCGCCGGGGCTACGCGACCGCGACGGCGTCGCGGCGGCTTTTCCGCTCGCGCTCGCTCGCCGATTTGAGCTGGCCGCAGGCGGCCATGATGTCGCGGCCGCGCGGCTCGCGCACCGGCGCGATGTAGCCGGCCTTCATCAGCACCGCGGCGAAGGCGGCGATCGCTTCCGGCGACGAGCATTCATAGGGCGCACCGGGCCAAGGGTTGAACGGGATCAGGTTGATCTTGGCCGGAATGCCCTGAATCAACTTCACCAGCGCGCGCGCGTCCATCGGCGAATCGTTTACGTCCTTCAGCATCACGTATTCGAAGGTAATGCGGCGGGCGTTGGACAGGCCCGGATATTCGCGGCACGCGGCGAGCAGCTCGGCCAACGGATATTTGCGATTGAGCGGCACGATCCGGTTGCGCAGCTCGTCATTCACCGCATGCAGCGACACCGCCAGCATGACGCGGAGCTCGGCGCCGCATTGCCGAATCCTCGGCGCGACGCCGGCGGTCGACAGCGTGATTTTGCGCCGCGAGACGGCGATTCCCTCCGGGTCCATGACGATCTTCAGCGCCTGCGCCACATTTTCGTAGTTGAACAGCGGCTCGCCCATGCCCATCATCACGATGTTGGTGAGCCGCCGGTTGCCTTCGGGCGTCGCCCATTCACCGAGAGCATCGCGCGCAACCAGGATCTGCCCGACGATCTCGCCCGCCTCGAGATTGCGCACCAGCCGCTGCGTGCCGGTGTGGCAAAAGGTGCAGGACAGCGTACAGCCCACCTGCGCCGAGACGCACAGCGTGCCGCGATCCTCCTCGGGGATGAACACGCATTCGGCTTCCTGGCCGTCGGTAAATCTGAGCAGCCATTTCTCCGTCCCGTCGATCGACTGCTGATGGCGCGTGATCGCGGGCCGGGCGACGGCGAAGCGCTCGGCGAGCCGCGCGCGCAACGGCTTCGCAATGTCGGTCATCGTGTCGAATGACGTCGCGCCGCGGACATAGAGCCATTGCCAGAGCTGGCGGGCGCGGAACGGCTTCTCGCCGAGCTTCACGATCTCCTCGGCAAGTTCGCTGCGCGATAGCCCAATCAAGTTGGCGCGGCCGCCGGCCAGCAGCGTCGGCGGCAACTCGATCTTCGGCGTGACGGCAGTCTCGGTCATGTCCCCTATTATATAGGGTAGCCGGGGTCCGCGCGCAGCGGCGATCCGGCGGCGGCGGGCGCCGCGCGGCTATTTGGCCGGACAGGCCTTGGAGATCTCGCTGTAGGCCTTGGTGAACCCGGCGAGGGAGATCGTATCGGTCGTGGCGGTATTGCGCGCCGATGTCCCTTTGACCAGGAGGCGGCGGCCGGACCGCATCGCTTCGACCAGCGCCTTGTCGACCGCGCCATCGTTGGCCCAGGCAAGCTCCGCCTGCACCGCCGGCTTGGTGAAGAACGCGAATTTCTTGCCATCGACCTCGACCGCCACCGGCACATCCGGCTTATAGGGATAGCCCGACTGGAAGCTTGCCTCGTCGCGCCGGTTGGCCGCCGGCCGGTGCGACACTGTTAACAGGGCATCGCCGCGCTTGAGGCCGGCCGGCTCCGATTTCTCGGGGCGCGACAAGGTGTAGCAGACCTTGCCTCCCGCCTCAGGCACCTCGATCGCGATCCACGCGTCGAACGTGCCGAGCGATTTCGGCTCGGCGCTAGCCGCTGGCTTGGCCGGCAGGCCCTGGGTCGACTGCGGCTTCGCTGGCTGCGGCTTCGCCGGCTGCTGCGCGACCGCGGGACCGACGGCGGCCATCAAGAACGAACAGAGAACGACACCGCAGATAACCGCCAGTCTGCTCATGGCCAGATCGATTCCCTCGTTGATAAAATCACGACTCGCAGATCCAGGAGCACGCATTGCGCGTATGCCATCTGATATGCAGCACGTCAACCAACGGCATGCAGAGCGCCGGCTCGCCGGCGAGGGAGCCCCGCGGTTGCCGGCCGGCTTGGCCGCGGCCGCCCTTGCCGGGCCGGCCAAAGCACCGGTAGAAACGGGCGTGTGGGCCGAGTCGACCATCGATCCGGATAGATTTGCCGCGCTGCTCAAGGCTGTCGCCGCCAAACGTGACCGCGCCGCCTTCGCCACGCTGTTCGATCACTTCGCGCCGCGCGTCAAGGCCTATCTTATCCGCCTGCGGACCGAACCCGCCGTCGCCGAAGAGCTTATGCAGGAGGTGATGCTCACCGTCTGGCGGCGTGCCGACGGCTATGATCCGACGCGGGCCGGCGTCGCCACCTGGATTTTCACCATTGCGCGCAACCGCCGCATCGACACCGCGCGGCGCGACCGGCGGCCTGAACTCGATCCAAGCGACCCCGCGCTGACGCCGGAACCTTCGCCCTTGGCCGACGCTGTCGTATTGGCGGGCGAATGGGAACAGCGGATCGCCTCCGCCATCGGCGAACTGCCGCCGGAGCAAGCCCAGATGCTGCGGCTCGCCTATTTCGAAGACCGGTCCCACAGCGATATCGCCGCGCTCCTGCACCTGCCCATGGGCACCGTCAAATCGCGCCTGCGACTTGCCATCGGCCGCTTGCGCTCTAAATTTGAGAATGTGCCATGAAGCCCACGCACCATCTGAGCGACGAGTGGCTGATCGATTACGCGGCCGGCGCCGCGCCGGAGCCGGTATCGGTCCTTGTCGCGACGCACCTCGCCCTGTGCCCCGATTGCCGCGCCAGCTATCGCCGGCTCGAGGCGATCGGCGGTGCGCTGCTCGAGGTTGCTTCTCCCGTCGCGGTTGGCGCCGCAGCGCGGGAATCCGTGCTGGCCCGGCTCGACGATCCGGTGCCGATTCCCGCGGCCATGCCGACACCGCCGGCGAATTTCCCGTCACAGCTGCCGCGACCGCTGCGCGATTACGTGCCGAACGGTCTCGCCGCCTTGTCCTGGCAAAGGCTGGGGCGCGGCGCCGCGATCGCATGGCTCCGCTGCGCAAGCACGACGCCATACAAGATGCTGATGCTGAGGATCGCCGCCGGCGGTTCCGTCCCGCGGCACACCCATCGCGGCAACGAGCTCGTGCTGGTACTGCAGGGAGCCTATGTCGATCATTTGGGCCGTTTCGGACCGGGCGACGTCGCCATTGCCGACGACTCGATCGACCACCGCCCGATCGCCGACAAAGGTGAAGATTGCTTCTGCCTTGCTGTCGTCGATGCACCAATTCGCTTTACCGGCGTGTTCAGCCGGCTGCTCAACCCGCTGCTGCGCCGGTAGGTCGGCCCCCAGGGCCACGATGGAAGACTAGGAGTGTCGCTACGTCGCCGCCTTGGTCTTCGCCCGACCGCGCGTGCGGCGACGCGGCGGGCCGAAGACATGCGCCGGTAGCGCCTCTGCCGGCGTTCCGGGCGCAAGCGGCCGACCGGGAAAGCGGCCGGTCGACAGCAGACGGTCGTACATGACGATGGCGCCGGCAATCGCCAGATTGACCGAAAACTTGGTCGGGATGCGCACCACCTGGTCGCAGAGCGCGATCAACTCCGGCGGCAACGCGCCCCGCTCGGGCCCCAGCACGTACGCGGCACAGCGAGGGTGGCGAAAGCTCGGCAGCTCGATCGCTTCGTCGATGATCTCGACGCCGATCAGCGCGCAGCCCAGCGGCAGCCGCAGCGCCGCGACGTCGGCAAATTCGTAGAACGGCAGGTTGCCCGGGGTGTCGGAGGTGTCCGACAATTTGCCTTCCTCGCGCGGATAGGTGGCGGCGACGGTGAACACGAAGCTCGCGCCAAAGGCGTGCGCGGTGCGGAACAGGCTGCCGACATTCATCGCCTTGCTGACGCCTTGCACGCCGATGCCGAAATAGCCCCGCACGCGATTTCGCTCCCATCCTCGTTCGGCCACCACACATCCTTGCCTGCCGCCCGCCGACGAGGCAAGGTGTCGGTGCCGCCTCACCAGTCTTTGGGATGCCATGAACGCAGATGCCGTTGCCGCGGTCGCCCCCGTGCTCGTCGAAGTCACGCGCGGCGACATGGTTGAAAGCCGCCATCGCGGCGCCGTTGCCGTCGTCGACGCGAGCGGACGGGTCGTCGAGGCGCATGGCGATATCGACCGGCCGGTCTACGCGCGGTCGGCGATCAAGCCGCTTCAGGCCCTGCCGCTCGTCGAATCCGGGGCGGCGGACGCACTCGCGGTCGCGCCGCCGGAACTCGCGATCGCCTGCGCGAGCCACGGCGGCGAGCCCGAGCATGTGCGCACCGTCGGCGCATGGCTCCTGCGCCTAGGGCTGAGCGCGGCCGATCTCGAATGCGGCGCGCACCCGCCGCGCCATGGCCCGTCGGCGCTGGCGCTGGCCCGCGCCGGCGAAGCGCCGAGCGCGCTGCACAACAACTGCTCGGGCAAGCATACCGGCATGGTCGCGACCTGCCGTCATCTCGGCGAGAGGATACGCGGCTATATCGCGCCCGAACATCCGGCACAAATTCGCATCGTCCGGGTGTTCGAGGAGATGTGCGGTCTGGACTTGGCGAACGCGCCGCGCGGCACGGATGGCTGCGGCCTGCCGCAGATCGGCATGCCGTTGCGCGCGTTGGCACACGGTTTCGCCCGGCTCGGCAGCCCCAACGCGCTGCCGCCGGGACGCGCCGCCGCCTGCCGACGCATCACCGCGGCAATGGTCGCGCATCCGTTCATGCTCGCCGGCACCGACCGCTACTGCACGCAGGCGACGTTACTCGCCCGCGGCAAAGCCGTCCTGAAAACCGGCGCCGAAGGCGTGTACCTCGCGGCAATCCCCGCCGCAGGCTTTGGCATCGGCCTCAAGATCGAGGACGGCGGCACGCGTGCCGCAGAGGTCGCGATGACGGCGATGCTGCTCCGCCATGCCGGCCTCGATGACAGCCAAAAATCGGAATTCGCTGCGCTGCTCGCCCCGAAAATCAACAACGTCGCCGGCCGCCTGGTCGGCGGGATTGCGCCGGCGCCGGGCTGGTGATGCGTGCCGTTCTCTGCCGCGCCTTCGGACCGCCGGCA
>JACQDQ010000457.1 GCA_016201015.1 Pseudomonadota bacterium
CCGCCGGTCATGACCGGAGCGAACCACGGGATATCGGCGCGGTCGTTCATGCGCTCACCTTGTAAGCGGTCGGGCTGGAACGCCGGCGACCGTCGTGTTCGGTGGAATGTCATCAACGACGACGGCGCCGGCGCCGATCGTCGCCCCCGCGCCGACGCGGCGACCCTGCAGCACCGTGGCGTCGGCGCCGACATAGGCCTCATCTTCCACGATCACCGAGCCGAGCAGGCGGCTGCCGGGGCCGAGGGTCACGAAATCGCCCAAACGGCAATCGTGGTGGACCATTGCGCCGATGTTGATCTTCACCGACCGCCCAACAGAGACACCGGCGGAGATCAGCGCGCGCCGCTGGACGAGGCAGCCGTTGCCGAGGCTGGCAAACGGCGAGATGTCGGCTTGTATGGCACGCACGGTCGTCAGATTGCTTTCGCCGTAGTGGCTGTGGAGCTTCGCCCGTAGCGGCGGCGCGTCGACGGCCAGCACGACCTTGACTTCCGGGTGCTGCGCGCTCCATGTCGGCCACGCCGCGTCGTCGCCAAGAATCGGCACGCCGCAAGCGTCTTGATTCGATCGCGGGTCGAAGACGCCAAGCACGCGATAGCGCCGGTCGGCCAGCAGCAGATCGACGATATCCTTGTCAAGACTGACGACAACAACCGAACACTCGCTCATGCACGACCGAGCGCATCTTGCATCGCGCGCGCCAGGCTGGCGGCGACGACGCGCGGCGCGTACGCCGTTTCGTAGGTCTGGCGTGCGCGTTCGCCGATGCGGCCGCGTTGCGCGTTGTCGCGAGCGGCGCCTGCAATGAGGGCGGCGATCTCCGGTCCGGTCTCGCCGAGCAGGAAATTTTGGTCGTGCACCAGCTCCGGCATGGACAGGGCCAGGCGGCGATGGGCGACCAGGCAGGCACCGGAGGCCATGGCGTAGATCACGCGCGTATAGCCGCCGGTATAGGGGCCGGCGTTGTTGAGCAACAGGAACAGGCGATTGCCCGCCATCTCGTCGTCGATGTCCGGCACGAAACCGCGTAGCGCGATGCGCGGATGGGCGAGCGCCGCCGCGAGTTCGGCCGGCAGCGTGTGGCGCCCGCAGATATTGATGCGCCAGTCGAGGCCATTCATCTCGCGCTGCAGCGGGTGCAGCACGTTGTCGGCGAGCCAGTGCAGGCCGAAGCGGTTGCCGGTGGCGTCGAGCCCGCCGATATTGCCGAGAATCTCGACTCCCCGCCGTTTGGCCTCGGCGGCGGCGCGAATGCTTTGCCAGTTGGGCCCGAACGCATCCGGCCAAGTGTTCGACAGATAATTGCAGTCGACGCCTTGCTGGCGGTACCAGGCGGCGTCGAGCGCGCAGATATTGACCGCCTTGCGCAGCCGGCGGCTGCGGGCGATGTGCCGCCGGCGCCAGCCGAGCAGGCGGGCGCGTTGAATTGCCCGCCGCACCGGATCGTACATTCCATCGAGCCGGGCGAGCGAGGCCTCGGAGCGGGGCCGGGCGAGATAGCCGAAAATCGGCACTTCGCGCAGCGCCGGCAGCAGGTGATCGAACCAAGTATCCCAGAACAGCAGCGCCGCGTCTGCGCCCGTGCGCGCCAGAGCGGCGGCGACTTCGGCGGGCGCGCGAAACCGCGGATAGTCGGGCTGCCGCAGTGGGGCGACGAACTCGCCAAGATGGGCCAGGCGCCGCCGCCACGCATTCGCCGCGAACGCCGGCGCTTCGTCGACCGCCGAGGTGAAGTCCCCAGCGAAATCGATCATGTGGTGCCGCCATCGCGCCTGCATATCCGTGCTCGGTTCGCCGCCCGCACAGACCGTGGCCAGGCTGACACGGTGGCCGAGGCGAATGAACTCATCGAGCAGCACGGCAAGCACCGTCTGTGCTGCGCGGAAATGGCCATGATCGGGAAACACGCTCGACAGGACGAGGATATGCATCCGCTCAAACGATCCGTGGCTCGGGCAGCGGCACGATGAAGCGGCCGCGATAGCCCTTCTTGCGCAGGATCGCCATCAGCTCATCGGCGATGTGCCACGACAGCAGCATCGCGTATTCGGGTTGGTCGGCGAACAGCTTCGCTTCGTCGAGCACGGGAATGCGCGTTCCCGGCATATACTTGTCGAGCTTGTGCGAGGTGGAAATTTCAAGCACGCAGTCGAGCGCGCCGTCGTCGAGGCCGGTGTAGTTGATGAGCGTGCTGGCGCGAGACGGGGCGCCGATGCCGTAGATGCGCGCGCCGTTCCTCTTGAGCGGCGCGATCAGCGCGTGCAGGCCGAGCTTCGAGGCGAGCACGCGCCGGCGGAAACCATCGAGCGCGCTGCCATCGGTGATGCCGGCCCTCGCCTCATGCGCCTCGCGTTCCGCGACCGACGGTTCGATGCGCCGCAACCCCTGGCGCCCCGCATAGACGCGGATCGAGCCGCCATGCGTCGGAATCCGCTTGACGTGGAAGACCTCGAGGCCGTGCTCCGCCAGCAGACGCTTCAAACTGCCGAGCGCGTAATGGCGCAGATGCTCGTGATAGATCGTGTCGTACTGAACCGTTTCGACCAGGTCGAGCAGGTAATGCGATTCGGAGATGAACACGCCGTCGGGCGCGAGCAGATCGACAATGGCGTCGACCACGGCATGGATGTTGCCGATATGGGCGAAAACGTTGGCGGCTGTGATGAGGCGCGCCGCGCCGTGGCTCGCCCGCACTTTCACCGCCGTCGCCGCATCGAAATAGGCCGTCAGCGTGTCGACGCCGCGTTGGCGGGCGACTTCGCCGGCCTGCGACGGCTCGATGCCGAGCACGCGATAGCCGGCCTCCTTGAAGTTGCCGAGCAGTGTGCCGTCATTCGAGCCGATATCGACGACGAGATCGCCCGACTTCAGGCCGATGAGGGGTGCCGCCTCGCGCGCGAGGTCGCCAAAATTGTCCCGCAG
>JACQDQ010000458.1 GCA_016201015.1 Pseudomonadota bacterium
ACGACATAGAGAGCGGCGGCCGTATTGGCATTGAGCGCGCCCTGTAGATGGTAGGCGCCGCACTCCGTCGCCGCGCCGATCCCGATCGCCCGCGCGCCGGTGAGGCGGATATTCTGGGTGACGTGACCGCCATAGGTCACGTTGTGGCCGCGCTGGATCACCACCTCGTTCTTCATGCCCGCCGTGTCCGGAATCTGCTCGACGCGCGCCAGGTTGCGGCCGGTCATGCAGGCGGCGATCGCAATGGTGATGCCGGCGGCGGTGCAGTTGGTGACGAATCCCGCCTCCGCTCCCATGGCCCGCGCGATCGTCGCCGAGGCGACGCTCTGCAACTCCGCCATCTCCACCGAATGCGGCACGAGATCGCTCACCGCCGCAACGACCTCCGGGCAAACCGGGCTGGCACCCTTGGTCGTCTCGGTGCCGGAGACGTTGACGATCCGCCGCAATGCCAGGCGTTCGAACAGGCCCGGCTGCGAGGTCGACGTATCGGGCATGATCTCCTCCGCTCAGTTCGGCTTGATGCCGTAGAAGTGCGCGATGTTGTCGCCCAACACCAGGTCCTTCTCCCGCGCGGTGAAGAACGGACAGTAGCGGCGCACATAGTCGAGGCTCTGGGCGTACGTGCAGAAGCGCTCGACATTGGGCATATCGGAGCCCCACACCAGCTTCTCGGCCCCCAGCTTGTCGCGCATGTCCTTGATCAGGCTCTGCGCCTCAGGATACGGGTAATCCCAGACGCCGCCCCAGGTGATCGGAAACATGACCTCGATCACCAGACTCTCACGCTTGTAGACGGCGGCGACTTCGTCCGGCCATTCCCACACGCCATTCTTGGCGAAGTGCTGCACCGGCGGACCCATGGCGAGTTGGCACGCCATGTCGGGAAAGCGTTCGAGTACGCGGCCGAGCCGCAGCAGATTGGCGACGTACCCGGCCTTGTCGTAGGTGGGGCCGGAGGAGAGCTCGACGCACAGCTTGATCTTCAGCGATGCGATCTTCTCCCAGAACGGCATCATCTTCTTGTCGTCCAGGCCCCATTGAAAGCCGGTGCGCGAGAAGCCGTCGACATTGTAGTAGATGCCGCGCATGCCGAGATCGTGATAGGCGCGGTCGATTTCCGCCAACTCCTCCTTCGTACTGGCCAGCCCCTCGTCGACATGCATGAGGCCGGTCATCTTGCGCGGATACTGCTTCTGCGACATGGCGTTGTAGTCGTTCATCCTGCCATAGGCGCTGCCGGCCTGCAGGATGCAATGATCGACGCCGGCATAGGTCATCTGCGCCAGCATCAGCTCCGGCGGCGCGGTCATTTCCTGCATGCCGACCGGCATGTACTGGATGTGATAATCCTCTCCGTCGACGGTGAACTCGAGCTGCCCGAAGCGGCCGACGCGAAAATCGACATCCTTCAGCCCGTTCCAGGAATTGTCGCCGGCGCCGAACAGCGCCTTGGTATCGGACAGCGCGCCGTCGCGCGTGCGGAAGGTCTTCGCCACCGTGCGGGTCAGCATCTTCTGCATGTATCGCTTGTGGATACGGCGCGATTCGTGGCCGCAGGCGCCGATCCAGTGGTGAAACACATGGGCGTGGCAATCGACGATCATTCCTCGCCGTCTCCTCCCGATATGCGTCTGCTCGCCGCTATTCCCATTGGCGCGGCAGCCACAGCGCGATATCCGGAAACGCGAGCAGCAGCGCCATCATGGCGATCATCGCGATGACGAAAGGGGCGGCGCCGACGATCACGTCGTTCAGCGCGCCCTGGCCACGCACGCCCTGCACGATGAACAGGTTGACGCCCACCGGCGGCGTGATCATCGCCGCTTCGACCAGGATGATGATGATGATCCCGAACCACACCGGATCGTAGCCGAGCTTGAAGATGACCGGCGCGATGATCGGAATCGTCGTGATCATCATCGCCATCGTCTCCATGAAGCAGCCGAGGATGAGATAAAAGACGATCACGGCAATCATCGTCTGCAGCGGCGTCCAGCCGAGGCGCAGGATGAAATCGTTGATCTGGCTGGTAAGCCCGATCGCCGAAATGACGAAATTGAGGAAGAAGGCGGCGGTGAAGATGAGCAGGACCAGCGCCGTCGTCCGCATCGTGCCTTCCGCCGCGACGCGGATCACCTCCCAGCTTAGCCGCCGATAGACCGCGGCCAGGACCAGCGCCGAGATGACCCCGAGCGCCGCGGATTCCGTCGGCGTCGCGATGCCGGCATAGATCGAGCCGATGACGACGAGGAACAGCAGCAGCGGCGGCACCAGGGCGGGCAGCGTAGCGATGCGCGTTTGCCAGTCGGAGCGGATGCGGGTGCCATCGAACCGGCGGTTGAACAGGCACGCCACGAGGATCGTCCCCATGAACATGCCGGCCAGCGCGAATCCGGGAATGAACCCGGCGAGATAGAGCTTGGGGATCGAGGTCTCGGTCAGAATGCCGTAGACGATCATGTTGATCGACGGCGGGATGAGTATGCCGAGCGTGCCCCCCGCCGCCAGCGAGCCGAGAAAGAGCGGCTGGTTGTAGCGGTATTTGCGCATCTCCGGGATCGAAACCGTGCTGATCGTCGCCGCGGTGGCGGCACTCGAGCCCGAGGTGGCGGCAAACATCGCGCAGGCGCCGATATTGGCGTGCATCAGGCCGCCGGGCAGCCATGACAGCCAATGCGTCATTGCGCCGTACATGCGCTCGGCGATGCCGGAGCGCAGTAGGATCTCGCCCATCATGATGAACAGCGGAATGGTGACGATGATCGGATCGGCGCCGGCGTTCCAGCTTGTCTCGCCGATGGCGCGGATCAGCGGCACGCCGGTATAGATCTCGCCGAGTGCAAGCCCGAGCAATGCCAGCGACGCGGCGACCGGAATGCCGATCGCCATGAACGACACGAGAAGGCCGACCGCGGTGGCGATCATTGAGCTGTTCCCGCGCGCTCGGCTTCGCGCCGCCGCGCCTCCTTGATCTCGTCCAGGGCCTCCTCCTCGACCGTGAACGATCCGGCGAGCCGGTTCACCTGCGCCACGTCGCCGGCGATCAGGCTGCGGCCGACCACGACGACCATGACCACGCAGGTGATGAAAAACAGCCCCAGCCCGATCAGCCACAGCCCCTGCGGAATCCACATCGGCGTCTGCAGCGGCGTCATCGCCGTGGAGCCCTTGGCGAACGAGAACGAGAAGACGGACGCCCCGTACCACACCATCATCGCCGCCAGCCAAGCGAGCGCGAGCAGCGCCAGAAGATCGAGCCAGGCGATGATGAGTTGCGGGAAGAGGCGGATCAGGGCATCGACCCGGACATGCACGCGGCGCAGCAGCGCAAAGGAGAACGCCCAGGCGGAAGTCACCGCCAGCACGTAGGACGATATCTCGGTCGCCGCGCTGAGCCCGATGCCGAAGACACTCCGCAGCACGACTTCCAGGCAAACCAGGGCGGCGACGCCGATGATGGCGAGCCCGCCCAGAATCACGGCCGCGTGGGATATCCGCTCGATCAGCCGCAGCACGGCATCAAGCCCCCGATCGCCGCAGATATCCCCGCTTGCCGGCTGTCAGTTCGTATTCAGCGTGAAGCCGACGACCGGGCCGATCAACTTGTTCCATTCCTGGACGCACGGCCCGCCGCAGCGTTTGGCCCAGTCCGGCATGATGGTCGATGCCAGTATCTTCTTGGAGGTGGCCAGGTCGTCGCTGCTCGGCTTGACCAGGGTCATGCTCCCCTTGTAGCCGTATTTGCACGGATCCTTGCCGATGCTGCAATCGATGCCGTCCTGTTCCTCCTCGGCGACAACCGACCACAGGCGGTCGTTGAACCAGTTGAACTGACTGGTCAGGAACGTCTGCACTCTCGGATCAAGCTTATTCCAGCTGGCGATACTCGCGCCGTGGAAATGCATCGCCCAGCCGGCGTAAAGCGTCAGCATATGCGACGTCACTTCGTGCATCTTGTTGGTGTTGCCGGAGAGCGTGCCGGTGACGGCGCAGTCGATCACGCCGCGCTGCAGGGCGGGCGTGACTTCGCCGAACGGCATCGTCACCGGGATCGCGCCGAATCCCGCCGCGAGGTCCGACATCGACTTGTTGAACACCCGCACCTTTTTGCCCTTGAGGTCGGCGCCGCTGCCGATCGGCGTCTTGCACCAGAAGACCTGCGGCGGCGACGGAAACAGCATCAGCAATTTGACGCCGTATTCCTTCTCCATGATGCTGGCGAGATAGGGCCGGTAGGCGTCGGCGATCTTGCGCGTCGTCGCCATGTCGGGCGAAAGGCCGGCGAGATCGAAACCTTCGAAGGCCGGGCTGTCGCCCGACATATAGGTGATCACGCCCGACGAGAAATCGATCACGCCGAGCTTCATCAGCCGCAGGATTTCCGTGCCCTTGAGGCCGTGCACGTCCTGCGCCGTGAGCTGGGCCGTGACCTTGCCGCCCGATTCCTTCGGAATGCGCTCGTCCCAAAACGGCTTCTCGCCGGTCTTGTAGCTGTTGAGATGGCTCTGCAGGCCGATCACCTTCAGATGGGTGGCCGGCAGGTCCTGCGCGAAGGCGGGCGACGTCGA
The DNA here is from genome assembly GCA_016201015.1 of Pseudomonadota bacterium. GTDB lineage: Bacteria > Pseudomonadota > Alphaproteobacteria > CACIAM-22H2 > CACIAM-22H2 > JACQDQ01. The sequence goes on from JACQDQ010000458.1 coordinate 4,572, forward strand.
CAGCAATCCCGCGCTGACCATCGCTGCCGCTGCACTGGTTCCGAGTCTGATCATCGTGCTCTCCCCTCGATCATGCGTCTGCGGACGACGATTTGAACGGTCCAATCACCGGCGAATTCGCTTCGCTCCTTGATCGGAAAGGCTATCACGTAACCGTACAGCTTGTGAACCGTCTGACAATTGATTTAGAGAAACCGCTCAGTCGAGGAACAAATTCGGCACGAACGTCACGATCGGCGGAAACAGCACCATCAAGACGACTACGGCGACCATCGCCACCACGAATGGCCAGACGATGACCTGGTTCAACGGAATCTTGCCGATCGACGCGGCTATATAGAGCTGCAATCCGACCGGCGGCGTGATCGTGCCGATCATGATCGTGACGATGACGATCAGGGCGAAATGGATATGGTCGAGCCCGAACGCCGGAACCAGCGGCATGAACACCGGAACGAAGATGAGAAGCGCCGCCAACCCTTCGACGAACAACCCGACGATCAGCAGCAGCACGACGATCGCCAGGAGCAGCTCGGTCGGCGTCAGGTCGAAGGTCCGGATCCAGCCCACGGTCTTGGCGCCGAAGCCGTGGATGGTGAGCAGGAAGCCGAAGATTGATGCGGCCGCCAGGATGAAGATCGGGATCGCCGTCATTTCGACCGCTTCGGACAATGTGTCCATGAGATCGGTGACCTTCAGCTCGCGATACACGAACAGCCCGATGGCCAGACCGTAGACGCAGGCGATCACGCCGGCCTCGGTCGCGGTGTAGAGGCCGGTGACGATGCCGCCGACAATGACCAGCGGCGCCAGCAGCGCCGGGAGCGCCCGCCACACCACGCAGACCCGTTGCCGCCAGGGCAACCGCGGATGCCGCGGATAGCCGTGGCGCCGCGCCATGTATGAGACGAGAATCATCAGGGCGATGCCGATCAGCACGCCCGGCACCGCGCCGGCAAGGAACAGCTTGCCGATCGACAGATTCGTCATCGAGCCGTAGATGACCATGACGATCGACGGCGGAATGATCGGCCCGATGCAGGATGCCGCCGCGGTGAGGCCGACCGAGAAGCCGGCCGGATAGCCTTCGCGCTTCATCGTCGGTATCAGCATCGAGCCGATCGCCGCGCAGTCGGCGGAGGCCGAGCCGGACACGCCGGAGAGGATCATGTTGGCGGTGACATTGACCTGCGCGGTGCCGCCGCGGAAGTGACCAACGAAGGCCTTCGACACCTCGACCATCTCGCGGGTCAGCCCAGCGCGGTTCATGATGACGCCGGCGAAGATGAAAAACGGCACCGCCAGCAGTGGAAACGAATTGATCGAGTTCAGCATCCGCTCCGCGGTGATGATTTCCGGGATGCCGAACCACAGCACGTTGACGATGCTCGCCGCGAGCATCGACGTCGCCACCGAGACGCCGGCAAGCATCAGCACCATGAAGACAAGGAAGAGCGACGCGATTTCCATGAGACGCCGGTGATGCTCTGGCCGGATGTTGCTAGGTGCCGCCAGTCCGGCTTTGGCGCTGGACGAGGAGGTAAACGATCATCAGCGTCATGCATACGGGCACGGCGAGGAAGAAGATGATCTGCGGGATCCACGGCAGGGTGTAGAACGTCATGGCGCGGTTGTCGTAGGCCAATTGCCACGCGTAGTAGCAGACGAAGCCAATGGAAATGACGTTGATCCAGCGGTTGAGGATGTCGGACCAGCGCTTGCCGGCCGGTCCGAACGGATCGGTCAGCACCGTCACGCGAATATGCGTGTCCTTGACCAGGGCGATGACGGCGCCGAAATAGACCGACCACACGAAGAGATAGCGGTCGACTTCCTCCGCCCATGCCTGCGGATTGTTGAAGCCGAAGCGCAGGATCACCTGCATGAACATCAACCCGACCGCCGCCGCGAGCAGCAAGCAGGCGGCCAGGTTGATGAGCTGCAGGCTACGGGCGCGCAGATCGTTGGGCATGAAGCGGCGCGCGCGCCGTCACCGTTTACTTCGTGTCGACGAGAAGCTTGATCAGTTTGGCCGAGTCCTGGTCTTTGGAGCCTACCTCGTCCCACAGCGGCTTCATCGCCTTGGCCCACATCTCCGGGCCCGCCGCCG